>JBKDOZ010000061.1:0-5920 GCA_046342735.1 Synechococcaceae cyanobacterium | reverse complement strand
GGGTTCGCGGGCCAACCCAGGGGTGCGGGCCTTTGAGGTGTGAGGTGGGTGCCTTTTACTGGACAGCTTTGGCCCCTGACATCGTTAACCCAGGGCGGGAGGAGCAGGGTCGGTCTCCGTGTAGAGCTCATCGGGAGTTCTGCCCCCCAGGGAGCTGTGGGGTCTACCATGGCAATACCTCCACAGGAAGCGTGCCAGGCTGATTTCAGCCTCCCAGCCATCGCTATAGGCACGTAGGTAGACCTCCTCGTATTTGATCGTTCTCCACAGCCGTTCAACGAGGATGTTGTCGTAACAGCACTTCCTTCCTGACCAGCTGATCTTGATCTTCTCTGCCTACAGCTTGCCCACGAAGGCAGATAACGTGAACTGGCAACCCTGATCGGAGTGGAAGACATCCGGCTTACGGCCACTGCCCAGCGCCATCTGCATGGCATCCAGTCAGAACTCCGTGTCAAGGCTGTTGGAGAGCTTCCAGCTGAGCACGTGCCTGGAGAAGAGATCCACGATCGCCACCAGATATAGAAACCCCTTCTGTAGTGGGATGTAGGTGATATCGGTGGCCCATATCTGATCCACGGCTGTGACTGCGTTGAGATCCACCAGGCAGGGAAACCGCTCTGCTTGATCTCCTGGAATTGTGGTGCGAGGTTTCCAGTAGATTGCCCGTAAACCCATGCAGCGCATGAGGTTTCGCACTCGGTCACGACTGATCGGGATTCCATCTCGGGCCAGGTAGTCCACCATCCGGCGGCTGCCACTGCATGGGTATTCCAGATACAGAGCATCGATCCTGGCCATGATCCGCAGCGTCGATTCCCGCACCGGTGTGGGCCGGTAATAGAGCGTGGACCTGGGCAGCCCCAGCAGCGCACATTGGCGGCTGATGCTGAGGTCAGGGTATTCGTGATCGACCAGCTTGCGCAGTTCACGGGCATCAGAGCAGCTGAGACTTTTTTTTGAGCCACTCCAGCTCCATCTGCAGCCGCCCTATCTGCTGGAACAGCTCGGCCTCCTTGGCCTGCCCCTCGTTTTGGTCCTTGCTCTTCTTGCCTCGGGTGAAGAGCTCGCTGGCGTCATCCAGCAGCTGCCGCTTCCACTGGCTGACCTGGATCGGGTGGATGGCGTGGTTGGCAGCGATCTCCTGGATCGTCTTGCGGCCACTGATCGCCTCCATGGCGACCCTGGCCTTGAACTCGGGACTGTGCGTGCGGCGCTTACTCAACTCCTGCGGAGAAGGCTGTGCCTACGGTGGGAGCCCCGGATCAGGGGCGGTACCCCGCCATAGAGGTTAACGATAGGGGCTGTCCAGGAAAGCCAGACCACCTGAATCCGGGATCGAGAAGCTGCTGCCCTATTGAGGGTGCTTGGGGAGGCCGCTGGGTCTCCCCTTTTTCGCCGAAGCTGATCGGACCATCAGATGACGCCGTCCTCACTCGTCTCGTCAAGCACCGCGGCCAGGCGGTCAAGCACCTCCCGCACCGCCGGGCCGTTGGACAAATCCATCACGGATCAGATGGCCTGAAGCACAAGAAAACCTGTCTCTGGATTGGCTGCGAAATCTTGGATCATCCCAACGGACTGCATGAGAAGGGAGGCTGTCTTTTCGTTGTTGGCATTACCTATCCCTAGACAGACGACCTTGGGTGGGTGACCCAGGCTAATACTTAGTCGGATGAAGTCCTCATCTTTGGTGACAAGGATGAAATCATTGTCACGCGCATAGGACCAGATGTCGCTATCTGAGGCTCCGCCAAAGCCAAGTTGCCGGATGTGCCGTGAATCCGGGAAACGATCGAGAAGGAAGGGAAGGAGCCGTTCAGACAGGTTCTCGTCGAGCAGCAGGGTCAACATCAGCCAATGTTGACGGCAACCATGAGACGACGTTCACGCTCTGCTGCAAAGGCGAAGCAGGCAAGCACGTCGTCATGGCAGAGCTGGGGAAAATCCAGCAACAGCTCGCCTTCTGTTATTCCGGCTGCCAATGCTCCTAAAACCTCGCCAACGGTGAGCCGGGTACCCCGGATGCAGGGCTTGCCAAACCGAACGGCTGGGTCAATCGATATCCGCTCAAGCAGGCTCATGCCCTCCATCCTAGATGCCCTTCCAGCCTTATGACACAACCCTGACAACTTCTTCCCATAGGAGCAGGGGCATAGCGGGCCGCCGGCCGGACCCGAGAAGCGGGGCTCAGCCAGCAACCCACCGAGATCAGCACCCCAACAGCGACAGCATCCCCCGGATCCAGCCACGGGCCTGGCGAGCCCCTCACCCAGCAATGCCCCACCACCACGGCCGCCCCAGGGCTGACGCAAGCCATCCCCCTCGGATGCTCCTCCCGGTCTGGCCCTGGCACGGCCACGGCGGCGGGGCGTGGGGTCGGTGTTCCTCGCCATCCACCCATGGCCTCCTCCGCTCTCTGCTGCCCGGTCCGTCAGGTGCTCGTGCACGTCTATCCCGGCAGCAGCAAAGCCTGGTCAGAGCCCCGCGTCACGGTTCACATCGGCCGCCGCGGTTGGCCGGTGCTCAAGCCGCGCCTCATGCCCCTGCTCACTGCCCTCTCGGTGGCCCGCAAGCTGCAGGCCCGCCACATCGGCACGGTCTCGGTGCTGTAAGCCCCATGGGGCAGGGCGGCCAAAGGCCGCTATGGCGCGGGGCCCATTCGTCGCGCCAGATCTTCCGCCGCCTCGACCGGGCTGACGAGAAGGAAAGGGGCCATCGCTCGAAGCCAACCTGAACAGGAAATTTCGACATCCCGGCGTGTGATCCCAGGCTAATTAGGAGTTTTTTGTGGCCGAGATGGCGCCTCGGCGAAGATTCTAACCGGGGGAATGCTTGTGACTCGCATACTCCCTGGCGAGTTCTTGAGAGAGTTGGCGAGCCTCGCTTGCTGAAGATTGTGATAACCGAGTATTCCGGTGCCCGCAGCAATTGCCAAAGCCAGGAGCGAGAGTCGACTGGTGGCCTTTGTCTGCTTGCGCAGATAAAGGGCTTTGCTACATTCGTTTATTAGCTGGAGCCTCTCAAATCTTGATAGGTTTTAAAAGTCCTATTTCTGCACTTTTTGGTACTGGGTTTTTCTCATCTCTTGATTTAGCCTCATCTCGCGATCGTCCCTGAAGCCTAAGTATGTTAACGGCCAAAGCGCTTGGTCTTTCCAGGTTGCCCTCGGGAGGATGCTCTGCTCTTGCTTCCGGGATTTAGTCATTGAATCTTTGCTGGAGTGAATGATGCCTCGCTCGGGTAAGGCTCGGCTTGATTGGCAGGGAGAGCTCCACTGTAGCCACCATGTCAATATGCCCGTCAGAGCCATGCCCTAGAAATTAAGACTGTCGCGTCCGCGATCATTGCAGTTTTACTCAAGCAGGAAGTATCCCGATCACCCAGGACTGAGTCGAGGAATCAATGCTGGCTCCAAATCCTCCCAGTTTGCAGGTTCGCCTTCTGCTCAGTGGTTATATGCGCGGATTGACTTATGCAGCGGCTCATATGTGCCTATTGGTCTTGATGCTTCTGGGTCTCCAACTGGTGGCGAAACGTCGCCATCGCCGTGTTTCGGGCTCTTTGGACTGTCGCGGGCGATAGACCCAGATGGCGTGCCGTCAGCCGCAGCAACCAGCCCTCCAGCACCGTGAGGCGGAGCATCAAGGCTCACGTGCCGCCAAGGCGCCGCATCGCGCCGCTTGGCGGGCAGGCGCACCAACAGGGCCCGATCCCGCAGGTGATGCCGCAACGCCCCGGCGATGCAAGGGCTCAGGTACGGCTCCGGCATGGGGCACTCGCCGCGAGAAGCTGCCAGCTCCACCCTCGGCCGCTGGCGCCGCCGGGGCATGCTGATCGCTGGCCACCACTGGGTGCGCAAGAACCCGGCCTGCCCCCGCTCCGATCTGCTCTGGCACCAGGGCCGTTGCTCCGCTTTGCTGGCGGACGCCCGTGCTCGATCACCTCGCGCCATGGCGGAGTCGCTCCCCTCCCAGGCCATAGAACCCGCCTGCGACTACGTGTTGCTCCACCGCGAGACCGGCACCGCTGGCTACGCCACCCGCGCCACCGCCGCCGAGATCCACCAGGCCAACCAGCGGTTGCAGGGGGCCGGCAGTGCCAGCCGCTACGTGGCGGCCCGGCACCTGGGGCATCACGGGGCGGAGCGGCAGGGCTGAGCCACAAACCCAAGGTGGCGGCATGCGGCCCGGGAGCGAATCGCTCGCTCAGACGGCGATCGGGAGCTGCGCCTTCAGCGGCTCCGCCAGCAACCGCGCCATGCCGCTCGGGTCCTGGATGTCGAGGCAGAGCAAGGTGGGACCAATGAACTCCAGCGTGTATCCGTCACCCTCCACCACCAGATCGGGCAGGCCCCGCAGGGTGGGATGGCGAAACAGGATGGCGCCGCTCTCGCCGTCCACCAGCCGGTCCATGTCCTTGAGCTGGGCGGTCAGGTGTTGGGAAAGATCCATCGGCCCCCTCCTCGGCGACTCATCACGGTCTGGGCGTCACTGGGGTAGGTCGTGACGACGGTCTCCCCATCTTCCCGCAGGATCACCACCCATGGGCGCTCTTCCCACTCCATCAGCAGGCCACGGGCCCCGGTGCTCGCGTCGAGGAAGGATTCCGCCCCGAGCAGCGCGGCTCGCCAGCTGACCAGGCGAGCGCCCTCGATGCCGTAGGTCACCAGCTTGTCCTGGGCGTGACGGGTGAGCTGCACGGGGCACTGTGGATGGAGGCAGGCTCGTCGGGGGCCGCGAGCTGACTTGAGATTCTCGCGGTCCGCCAGCCCCCCGGCCTCCCCCCCTCAGGCCGCCTGCTCCTCCCCCAGCAGCCGCCGCACCACCGCCGCCTTGGTCTGCTCCCCCGTGATCTCGCTCAGGTACGTGCGGCGATGCACCTCCGGGCTGTGGCCCATCACCGCCGCCACGTCCGCATAGCTCCAGCTCGTTGTCTCGCGGGCGCGGATCGCATAGGCGTGGCGCAGGTCGTACGGCACGCAGCGCTCCCGTCTCCGCTGCGCCTTCCGCTTCCCCTGGGCCGGGGCGGTCTCCACCCAGGCGTAGAGCTTGGCCCGCAGCTCGAATTCCGCCTTGGCGTCACAACTTCTGAGCTTGTGGCAGCACACCGCCCCCAGCCGTTCGTTGTTATCGCAGCGCTTCACATGGTCGCGCTCGGGGTCGAACGGTTGACCTTCCTCGTTCACGTACTTGGGCTTGTAGCGGCTCCTGAGCTCGGCCAGCCGCTGCTCCCCAATCGATCCCCCCAGGCCATAGCGCTCCACCCAGGCCGCCGGCAGAGGCACCGCCGCCCGGAAGCCGGTCTTGGTCACCTTGATGTGCCGGGCTGCCACACCCACGGTGATCAGGCCGTTCTCATCCGGCAGCCCGTCCACATGCCACACCTCATGGGGCCGCAGTCCGTAGGTGGCGACCATCGCGAACACCCAGCCCCACAGCGGGTCTTCCTCCATCACTGCATCCAGCCAGTCCTCGATCGCCTCGGTGCTTGGAATCCGTCTTCTCGATTGCCCAGCGGCCACCAACGCCTGTTTCTTGCGGTTCACCAGGCCCTTGAGCTCGTGGCTCAGCTCCTCCGGCGCCAACGCCGCAAAGCCCGCACGGCGCAGCAGCGAGACCACCTCCCGTTTCTGCCGGAAGCCCTGGCGATGGGTCGCCATCGGCAGCAGCGGCTCGCTCGGGTCCTCCAAGTGGGCCTTGAGGCTCTCGCTGGTGTACAGCGCGAACCGCCGCACGTCCTCAACGCTCGCCGGGCGATCCGGCGGCAGCAGCCGGAAATACCCGTTGCCCTTGAACGGGCCCACCAGGTTCATGTTCACGCCCTGGCCGCGCTGGTAGGCCACCACCGCCTCGCAGATCGCGGGCCAGGTGGGGGCGGAGGTGAGGCGGGGCCTGGGGGCGTCTGAGTCCCTCAGGAG
>JBKDOZ010000060.1:0-13530 GCA_046342735.1 Synechococcaceae cyanobacterium | reverse complement strand
CGGCTGGTGCGCAACCTGCGCGCCGTGGCTGGCCTCAAGCCGTCGCAGCCGGCACCGGTGCGCTTCGTCAGCGGCCGGCCGGAGCTGCGGCAGCTGCTGCAGGAGGCCGCCGCCGACATCACCGCCCTCACCCGCGCCGATGCGCTGGAGGTGCTCGATCCGGCCGCCGCCGCTGCCAACCCCACCGCCCGCGCCCTGGCCGGCGTGAGCGGCGAGCTGCAGGTGCTGTTGCCGATCGAGGGCCTGGTGGATCTCGACGCCCTGCGCGGCCGCCTGGAAAAAGACATCGCCAAGGCCCAGAAGGAGATCCAGGGCCTCTCCGGCCGCCTCGCCAACCCCAACTTCGCCGATAAGGCCCCACCCGCGGTGGTGGCCGAATGCCGCGCCAACCTGGCCGAGGCGGAAGCGCAGATGCAGCTGGCGCGGCAGCGGTTGGCGGATCTGGGGTGAGGGGCCATCCAGCCCCGGCTCACACCGCCCAGAGCTTCGCCAGTTCGAGCCGGAGCCCTGGCAAGTCGCCTGTGCCCCTCCGGCCCCACACCCAGCGGCTGTCCTGGGCCAACGCGATGGCCATGGCGGAACCGCTGGCCAGCAGCTCGCGGTGTTCGGCTGGGGTGAGCACCAACGCATCACAGCTGAGGGGCAGTTCCGCCAAGGGCCAGGCCAGCAGGCGTTGGCGCTGCGGGCCCACGGCATCGGTGGCGATCAGCAGCAGATCGAGATCGCTGCCCACGCCGGCGTCGCCGCGCCCGTAGCTGCCGAACACGCCCACCCACACCAGGCCTGGATGGTCGGCCGCAACACGTTCGGCCCAGTCCCTCACCTGGCGCAGCACCAGCTCGGGCTCAGGCCATCGCAGCAGCGATTGCGTCAACGATCGAACGGGCATGGCGCAGGGCGTCGTTGCTCTGGAGCCGGCCGAAGTGGTCGGCGGGGGCTCCATCGGGGAGGCTATCGGGGTAGCGGGTGGGGATGTAGAGGGCGTCGAGGATCCGCAGGCGATCGTCGAGATCCGGCACGGCAGCCGCTAGGGCCGAGCCCACGACGGCAGGCAGCTCGCGCCAGGAGCGGCCAACCCCTTGGCCCCATATCTGTTGGCCGTGGCGCAAGTGCAGGCCATTGAGCGCTTTCTCCACCGCCTGGTGGCAGGCGAAGCAGGCCCATTCGTGATGGCCGGCGCCGGCGTTCACGACCGCCACCTCCAGATCGGCGCGGGCCTGCTGCAGCCAGTCGGCGGAGCGGTTCACCCACCCCTTGTGGTGCGCCACCACCCACCCATCCAGGGGATGATTCAGTGCCGAGATCCCCGCTTGCGATGGCCGGCCGATCCAGCCTCAACGCCAAGAGCCTCGAAGCCCTCGGCACGGCCAAGTTGGCGGACCTGCTGATCACCCTGAGTGAGGGGGATGCGGGGGCCAAGCGGCTGCTGCGTCTCGCGTTGGCCGAACAGAAGGGGCCGGCCGAGATCGCCCGGGAGGTGCGCAAACGGCTGGCCACGGTCGAGCGCTCCGGCAGCTTTCTCGACGACCACCAGCGCGACAACCTGCTGAAGGATCTGGAACGGCAACGCCAGGCGATCAGCGGACCGATCGCCGAGCACGATCCTGCCCGGGCGGTGGAGCTCTTCTGGGATCTGCTCGGCCTGGCCGAGGGCCTGATGGAACGGTGCGACGACAGCGACGCTGTGGTGCGCGACTTCTTTCATCACAGCAGCGCCGCCCTCGGCTCGGTGGCCCTGAAGGCACCGGGAGATCCCAAGGCCCTGGCGGATCAGGTTTATGCCGCGATCGTGAGCAACGGCTACGGCCAATTCGATCCGATCCTGCGGGATCTGGGCCCAGCGCTGGGGCCAGAAGGATTGGCCCATCTGCGCCAGCGGCTGGAGACCCTGCGCACTCGCCACACCAACAACGACAGTGCGAAAGAGCATCGGGATCTGATCGTGCAAATCGCCATGCTCGATATCGCCGATGCCCTGGGCGATGCCGAGGCCTATTGGGCGGAATACCGCGACCACGATCCCGAGGCGTTGACGGTGCCGGCGATCGCCGCCGAGGTGGCGCAGAGGCTCACGCCGGCGGGCAGGGCCGCGGAGGCCCTGGCGTTGCTGCAGGGGGCTGATCCCACGCTTGCCAGACGCCGAGCTGGCGCCGAGGAGTGGTGTGATGCGCTCCTGGCGGCCCTGGAGGTGCTCGGCCGCGACGACGAGGCGCAGGCGCAGCGCTGGGAGTACGCTTTGATGGAACTCTCACGCCGCCACCTGCGGGAGTACCTCAAACGCTTGCCGGCGTTTGAAGACGCGGCGGCCGAGGAGCGGGCCCTCGATCTGGTGGCCGAGCACGACGACCTACAAGAGGCGCTGTGGTTTCTGCTGCACTGGCCCGAACCCCGCCGCGCAGCTCGTCTGGTGCTGGCCACACCGAAGTCGCTCAACGGAGACTGCTACACGCTGCTGTCGCGGCTGGCGGAGCTGCTGGAAAAGGATCACCCCTTGGCGGCCACGTGCTGCCTGCGGGCAATGATCGATTTCAGCCTGCGGGTGGGGCGCAGCAAGCGCTATCCCCATGCCGCTCGCCATTTCCACACCTGCCACATCCTGGCCCGCCGGATCGAGAGCTGGGGCGACCTCGCCGATCACCGCACCTACGGAGCCCAGCTGCGCCTGGACCATGGCCGCAAGTACGGTTTCTGGAGCCTGGTGCCGAAAGAGGTGGCGCCTGAATTCAAGCCGGAAGCAAACAGGAACGCGAGCGAGAAACATGCCCCGAATTCGGCGGCAAACCCAACCGCCAGCGATGGTGCGCTGCAGCCTGGCCTATGGTGAATCGCCGGAGTTGTTGACCAGACGATTTACAAGTTCCCTCACGAAGTTGCGAAACAGATCATTGTCCTTGAACTGCTTGTAGAACTCCGTCTGATCCAGGAACAGGGGGTCTACGACGAGGTTGAGGGCCGCATCCAGTTCGATCTCAGCGGTGTTGGGCGTGTTGGCACGGGCGTTGTGGTCTTCGTCGTTGAAGCTGGTGCCGTATTGCTCGTTGAAGTTGGTGACGATCACCATCATCCTGGAGCGGAATGTGTCGCTGGTTCTGTTTGTTGATGCGATAGCTGTCGAGATCGATCAGATCCAGCATCCCCATGGTGAGATCATCTTCCTCTGGGGCCGGCAGGGCGCGCACCAGCAGGGTGAGGAAGATCGTCAGTTTTTCCCACTCGGGCTGGGGGTAGCTGAGGATCGTGGCCAGGAAGTCGTAGCTGCGCACAAAAGCCTTGGCCTTGCTCTTGAAGGCCACCTGGTCGTCTTAGTTGAGCTGATCGCAGTAGATCTGTCGGCACTGGTTCAGGATCGGCTGCAGCATCTCGCCGTCGGTATTGCTGAGGAGTAGGGCCACGAAATCCTCCACCTGGGGTCAGCTGTGCATGGGCAGTTTGTTGAGGTCATCGCGGCGGTCTTTGAGCTTGTTGGGGGCTCTCTCCTTGCTTGGCAAGCTGGTTTTGTCGTCCTGGCTAAAGGCGGCCGGCGCGGATCCTTGCCCCGCTTGGACAGATCCCGTAGCAATCCGGCTCCGGCTCCGGCTCCGGCGTTTGCCCTGACCTTTGCCGGTCTGTGTTTGCCCGTTCCTGTTGCGTTGAACCCACGTGCTGCGCGACCCAAGAAACAGTCAGAGCCTGCGTTTTCCTGAGGTTCTTCGCGGAAGATCGCATCTGATGGGTTTCTTGGCAATGCCCTATGTTGCGCCGTTGGGAGGCGCCAGGGCTAGAGTTTGGTGAGTTACTACGCCAACGATGGTGGGTGCGCTAAGTGAGCGCCAGGCAAGAATCCTGCGTTGGCTACTGATTAGCGGCTGGCTGGCTTTGCTCCTTTCTCTTTTCATTCCCGTCAGCTCTTTTCCGGGGAATCGTGTGTTTTGGGGCACGGTTGTGCCGCTTTCCCTGCTGCTGATCGGTGGCGTCAGCCATGAGCTCTGGCGGCGCCTCTGCCCGCTTGCCTTTGTTTCCCAGCTGGCCCAGTCCCTCGGTTGGCAGCGCACCCGGGCCGTCGGGGGCCACCGGCCTGAGCTGGTGATGGTACGGGCCGATTCCTGGCTCGGCCGCCATCACGTGGAACTGCAGTGGAGCCTTTTGATCGCCGGTCTCTGCCTGCGCTTGCTGGGTGCGAACAGCGATCCCCACTGGCTGGCGGCGTGGCTGCTGCTCACCCTGGCGGCCGCGATCACGGTGGGTTGGGCGTTTGGTGGCAAGGCCTGGTGCCAGTACTTCTGCCCGATGGGTCCCGTGCAGACCGTGCTCACCGGCATGCGGGGGCCGCTCGGCAGCACCGCCCACGTGGCGGCCCCCAACCGCATCAGCCAGTCGATGTGCCGCACGATCAGCGCAGACGGCAAGGAGCGCAGCGCCTGCGTGTCTTGCCAGGTTCCCTGCCTCGATATCGATGCTGAGCGCTCGTTTTGGCACCACCTCACGGGCAAGCGAGGCCTGGCCTGGGCCTGGTATTCCTATCCGGGGCTGGTGTTCGCCTTCTTTCTGCTGATGGAGCTGATCGGTCGCGGTTGCGGCCTGCCTGACCACCCGCTCGGCTACCTGCGCTCCGGCCATTGGGCCCTGGATCGGGGCCTGGCGGGGCGGATCTGGCAGCCCTTGCCCCCCTTGGGATCGCTGCCGCGGTTGCTGACCATCCCCCTGGCGCTCACCGCGGCTGCCTGGATCTCCGTGCTGCTCTGGCGCGCCGTTGAGCGGTTCCTGGTTCGCCGGGCCACCGCCGCCGGACACCCCGCCCCGCGGGAGCAGGCGATCACACGCACCCGACTGCTCGCCTCCTTCCTGGCGCTGAATCTTTTTTTCTGGTTCAGCGATCCCCTGCAGGGTCTGCTGGGCAGCAACGGCGGGCAGCTGGATCGCTCCCTGGTGCTGCTGCTCTCCGCCCTGGCGCTCTTCCGCGGCTGGTCGCGCAATCACGACACCTATCGCCGGGAGGCCACCAGCGAGAGCCTGCGGCGCCAGCTGCGCGATCTGCCCGGTCTGGAGCCCGCCCTGGATGGCCGTCGCCTCGAGGCCCTCACCCCCGAAGAGGTGTTCACCCTGGTCAAGGCCCTGCCGGCCGTGGGTCGGTTCCAGGCGCGCCGCGTTTACGTCGACGTCGTGGTGGAGATGATGCGCCTGGGCAGGACGCACAACCCCCAGGATCTGCGCGAGTTGCGCGAACTGCGGGAACTGCGCCAGATGCTGCACCTGGACGAGAACGATCACGACGCCGTGCTTGCGAGCCTCGCCAGCTCGGGCTGAGCGGGGCAAGGGAAGGCCCCTTCGCCTTCAGAGCGGTTGGCGTCGGATCTGTTCCAGATAGCGCGGGATCATGTGGTCGCTGATCAGGTCGGTGGCCCCTTCCTGGCCCGGCGCTCCGCTCTGGCGGTGCAACCGCTCCTGCAGCATCAGGAATTCCGATTCCGCCAGCATCGGCGCCTCCTGGGCAGGGGAAGCCGACTCCAGCGGCGCCGACTCCAGCGGCCGGGAGGCGCTGGCTTCCCTTGGCGCTGCTGGGCTCGTCACCTTGCCTTCGTTGTTGAAGTGCAGCAGCTGGCCGGTGTGCCGGTAGCCGGGCGGCACCCGCGGCACGATGTCGGCGTCGTTCACCAGGCGGTGATAGCGCCCCGCCAGAGCCGTGCTGATGGCGGTGACGGCCTCCCCCTGGGCCACCGCCGGCTGGCCGTAGGTGTAAAGCGCCCGCAGGCTGTGCGAGCCCGCCCAGGTGATCGCCGCGAGCACCGCGATCGCTCCCCCCAGGCTGTGGCCGGTGACCACCAGGGGCACCCCCTGTCGCATCGCCAACCGCGACTCCAGCTGCGCCTGCAGCGCCGTGAACTGCCCCCAGAAGCCAGCGTGCACCCGTCCCAGGCCCGCCACGGTCTGGGGCCTCACCTGCAGGTTGCTGAGCCAGTCGGAGGTGCTCTCGGTGCCCCGGAAGCTCACCAGCACCACCTCGGCGCTGCTGGCCACAAATCCCTGGGCTGCCCGCGCCTCCACAAAGGAGCAATCCTGGAACCCCCAGGCCAGCGCCTGGCTGCGCACCGCCGCCGCCGGGCTGTAGGCCAGTTCGCTGGCCAGGCCAAGGGAGAGGGCCGTGTGCCAGTCAAACGATTCCTGCAACAGGGAGTCGATCCGGAAGTCCGCCCCGCCCGTGGTCGGTGGCGGTGGCGGCGGAGGGGGCGTTGCGGGTTTCTTCGCCCACGGGTTCCACAGCTCCGACTCGGAGAGTGAAGCGGCCGGCCCCGGCGGCTCGGCCGCCAGGGTGACCGTGGGGGACCCCACCGTGAGGCTCACCTGCAGCTGCAGGGGGATCGTCCAGCTGGTCGCACCTCCGGCGGGCAGCGGTGCGCTGGCGACGGCTGGCGTGGTGGGTGCCACGGGGGGAGCCGGGGCCGGAGCCGGGGCCGGGGGGGGCTGGGGGGCTGCCGGGGCCGGTTGGGCCGCCGCAGGGGCCTGCTCTGCCGACGGTTGGGCCGCCACTGGAGGGGGCGCTGCGGGGGTGGAGCGCAGCAGCTCCTGCCGCAGCGTTTCCGCCTCGGCCGGCAGGGACTGTTGGCGGATGTGCTGCACCAGCCGGCTCACCCGCACGCCTTCGTTGGCCTCCCAGGCGATCCGCTGCTCCCCCATCCACTCCTGCCACTCCCGTCCGTCCACCGTGACCACCGCCCCGGCCGCATTGCGCTTCGGTACGCCGGAGTGGTGCAGCGCCACCACCTCCCACTGATCGTTGAACACCGGCGAGCCTGAGGAGCCCGGCGAGGTGTCGGTCTGGTAATGCAGAAACAGCTCCAATTCGTCCACCACCTGGTTGTTGCGGATCGCCAGCTGTTTGGGTTCCCCGTTGGGGTGCTGGATGATGTTCACCGTTTCCCCCACCAGCAACTTGCCCTGCTCCTCGATCAGGGGCAGCCAGCCGTAGGCGCTGAGTGCGGGGTCGGCCGCCACCGCCACCAGGGCGTAATCGAGATCTTCGTTGCTCAGGAACAGCTCCGATGGCGCCAGGGCGAAGACCCGGCTGGGCTTCATCTCGGCGTTGGCGCTCTCCTGATAGTTGAACTCCACCAGCGAGCGTTTCGCCTGCGAGGCCGTTGCGAGCACATGGTGGTTGGTGAGCAGCAGCCGGGGCGAGACCAGAAAGCCCGTGCCATACCCCTGGGATTGGCCCCGCTCATCGCGGATGTGCACGCGGCCGACCGCATTGGCCACCCGCAGGCCCTGCTCGAGGAAGCGCAGACCCATCAGGTCGTTGGTGTGCAGCACCCGCTCCAGCGACCGGGGGAAGCGATCGGGGCTGCGGCCTGGACCGCGCGCCTCAAAGGCCAGCCCCTTCGCCTGCAGGGGCAGCACATGGTCGGGGTCGGCGTGCAGCCGGCTGATCCGCCGCCGCACATTCTCCGGGGTGTTGGCAGCGATCTGGAAGATATCCCCGCGGGCGATCTTGGCGAGGTTGCTGCGGCGGTCTTTTTCCCGTTGGCGGAAGCGCTCCTCGGTGGCCTTGATCTCTTGGATGATTGTCATGGCCTCTCTGGCCTGGGTGCTCACGTTAGGCAGAGGGGAGCGATCGGCCTACGGAGCCGGGGGGATGCCGCGCTGAATCAGCGGCGCCAGGCTGCAGCTACCGGAGCCGAGCCAGCCCCGCCCGCTGTGACCGCCGCCCCTGACGCCACCGCTGCCCCGCAGACCCCTTACCAGCAGCTGCGCCTGCTTGTGTCCGCCCCCCGGCAGGCCCGCGCGATTGCGATCGGGTCGCGCTTCTGCCCTCCGGCGCTCGCCACCTTGGAGCGGCTGGGGTTGGCGGGGGTGGCGGCCAGCGCCGCGGTGGATCGCCAGCTGCTGGAGGCCCGCCAGACGGTGGCCCCCCCCGGGCACCCCGGAGCCGGGGGGGAGGATCCCGGCCCCCTGCTGTGCCTGCGCTGCCGCGTCAGCCAGGCGGCGGATCAGAAGATCCAGGCCCTGATGCGTTCCTTTGGCCGCAGCCACCAGCTCGACCCGATCGATCTGGCGGCCACCGTGCTCGACGACGCCGGCGCCCCGCTTCCCTGGCCCACCGCCGGCGAGGAGAGCGCGCGGCACCGGCCGTTCACCCTGCAGGTGATCAGCAGCTTCCAGCCCGATCTGGCCGGCCTCGGCCACTGGACGCGGGTGCGGGTGCAGAGCCATCCGCCACTGGTGCGGTTGCTGCGCGAGCACGGTCTGTTGCTCCTGCGCGACTGGTCGCTGCTGGCCCACGGCAGCCCCACCCGCATGGCCCGCGCCTGGCGGCTCCATGGCAGTGCGGCGCTGCCGGCTGCGCTGGTGGTGGCCCTGCACGGGCGCTTCCGGGATCGCTACCGCCAGGAGCGGCGCGGCGCGCCCCGCTCGATCGGCCGCTGGGAGCCGGATGCCGCCTTTCTGGCGGCCCTCGATCCGGCGGCCCCCGTCGCCCTCACCCTGCAGCGCCTGCAGGCCATGGCGGCCGCCCTGCGCCGCGACCAGCTCGCCTCCCTCCCCCTGGCCGCTTCGGAGGCGCTGGAGCACGTGGCGGCGGCGGCCCCGGCCCCGGCCTTCGATCACCTCGCGGTGGTGGAGGCGGCCCTGCGCCAGGCCGTGACCCACCAGCTCCCCGCGATGCTGGCCGCCGATGGGCCAGAGGCGGAGTTGCGGGCCTGCTTCTGGCGCCACTACGCCCGCGGCCTCAACCAGCGCGCAATCGGCCAGGCCTGTGATGGCTCCTGCCAGGCGAAGGTCCAGCGGCGCCTGCAGCTCGCTGCCCATGCCGCCGTGATCGCCACCACCGCCCTGGGTCAGCTGGCGGGTCGCGAGGGCTTCGAGGCGGTGGGCCGCTCGCCGGAGCGCACCGAAGCCCAGCTGGCCGCCCTGGCCGAGCACCTGCTGGCCATCCCCGAGGGCGGCGACCGCTCCCGCCTGGCCCTCTGGCTGGCGCCCCTGCTGGATCCCCCCACCGCTTCCTCCCCCTGACCCCTCCATGACCTCCCTGCTCACCGACGACCCGGACGATCCCCTGGCTCTCCCCCTCCCCCCCCACACCCTCCTGCTCGACGCGATGGAGCCGGACGACCCCCCGGCCGACCGCGCCGCCCTGGCGCTGCGGGCCCTGCGCCAGCAGATGCGGGAGCTGGGCCTGCCCCTGCGGTTGCGGGAGCTGGAGGGGGAATCCCCCAGCGGCGACGTGCGCTTGCTGCAGCTGCAGGGCTGCCGCGTTCAGCTGGTCTGCGCCCCCTTCGGAGCCGATGCCCTGGCGGTGCCCGCTGGGCCCTGGCGGCGGCCCGGCCCCACCCCCCATCTGCTGCTCGGGGCGTGGGTGGAGGAGGAGTGCGGCGCCGTGCGGCTGCCGGGGGTGCTCACCGCGGCGGAACTCGCCCGGGGTGATCTGGCCGCTGCCCCTGCCCCCGACCCTTTCCCGGTGCCCCTGGATGCCTTGCGGGGCGGGCTGGATCGTCTTTTCGCCCTGGTGCGGCTGATGGCCCCGGAGGCCCTGCTGCCGCCGGTCCCCGCGGCGGTGCGGCTGCGGGACTGGCTCGATGGGGTGCTCGATGGGGCGTTGCTGGCCCTGGGGGCCGAACTGCTGCCCGCTGGCGCCGGTGCCTTTCGTGCCGCCGCCCCCGCCGCATCGCCTGCGGCCCTGGCCACCGTGGCGATCCCCCTGGCGTTGGTGCTGGGCCAACTGGAGGCCGGGCCTGGCTCCGCTCCGGCGAGTGAGCGCTTTCGCCTGCTGCTGCAGCTCGGCGGCGAGCTGGCGGGACCGCAATGGTTGGAGGTGCGGCTGGAGCCGGATCTGCCCGGCGATCTGCTGCCCGAGCGGCTCACCCTGCGCGTTGGCGATCGGGCGATCGGCACCGGCGATGCGGGGGGAGCCGGCCCGCTGGCGCTCCGGGTGGCCTCGTGCCCCGAGACGATCGCCATCCACCTGGAGCACGGCCTGGCGAACGGGGGCGGATCCCAGCTGACGCTGCCGCCCCTGCAGTTCCACGCCACCCTGGGGGACGGGGAACCGGGCCCCACCCCCTGAGCGTCCGATGGCCAGCATCGATCTCACCCTCCAGCCGCTGCCGGGCCGCGAGGAGTTGGCGGTGCTGGTGGTCAGCCCCGCCAGCCAGGCTGGTTTCACGGCGCCGCTGCCCGCGGCCCTGCTGGAGTTGCACGCGGCCTGGCGCCGCCGCTTCCTGCTGCACCACAGCCGCCAGGAGGGGGGCCTGCCCGCCGCCGTGCTGGAGGACTACAGCGACCAGCTGATCCGTGGCCTGCAGCAGTGGTTTGACCATGAGCGCTGGCGGCCCCTGCACCGGGCCCTGCGGCTCCAGCCCGGCCTGCCCCTGCGGTTGCGGCTGGCGCCGGAGCTGCGGGCGCTGGAGGAGCTGCCCTGGGAGACCCTGCCCCTCGATCGCCCCCTCTGGCGCTTGCCGCCCCTCGATCCGCCCCAGCCGGTGGCCCAGGTGCGGGCGCGGCGGGCGCGGTTGCTGGTGGTGGTGGGCCACGAGCAGGACCTCGACCTGCAGGCGGAGGTGGAGGCGCTGCAGGACCTGGCCCGGCGCGGGCGCCAGCAGCTGCGGCTGTTGCGGGGGGAGACCGCCGGTCCCCGGGCGCTGCAGGCGGTGCTGGCGGAGGAGCCGGGCTGGGATGCGCTCCTCTTCCTCGGCCACGGCGATGCCTCCCCCGAGCAGGGCGGTCGGCTGCAGCTTGGGGATGGCTCCTGGATCTCCGGCGCCAGCCTGGAGCTGCCCCTGCGGCGGGCGGTGGACCGGGGCCTCACGCTGGTGCTGCTGCACTGTTGCCTGGGGATCGACCTGGCCCACCGCTGCCTGGCGGCCGGCGTGGCCTGGGTGCAGGTGTTCCGCGAGCGGGTGCCCGATGGGGCCGCCGCACTGGCCTGCCGCCGGCTGCTGCATGAACTGGAGGCCGGCCGCCCGATCGCCCTGGCCCAACAGCGGGCCGCCTCGGCCCTGGAGCAGCCCCCCTGGAGCGGCTGTCGCGGCCTCCTCAGCGTTTATGTCCATCCCGATGCCCCGCCGTTCCGCTGGCCGCGGCCCCGCCAGGGGCTGGGCCGCCGCGAGATGCTGCTGCTCAGCGGTGCGGCCGGGGCCACCGCTGTGGCCAGCACCCTGACCTATCGGGCGGGCGTGAGCCATGGCTGGCGGGAGCGGGGCAAGGTCGGCAAGGTCATCTGGAAGATGCAGGCCTATCTCGGCAGCGCCCAGTACAAGCGGTTGCTGGTGGGGCAGGTGCCGCAGCGGTTGGCCGAGCGGGTGGCGGTTCTCAGCGGCGGCAGCTTCCAGATCGAGCTGGTGGATACCCGCGATCTCAGCGGCTCCGAGATCCTGCGACGGATCAATGGTGGCCGGACCATTCAATGCGGTTATATCGATGTGTATTACGACCGCGATCTCTGGCCGATCATTTTTTCCAAGGCGGTGCCGTTTGGGCTCAACCCCCGCGAGCAGACCGCCTGGCTCTGGTACACGCGCGAGGGGGAGGATCGACCCTTCCTTCAGACGGTTTATCCCCGTCTGTTGTTGGATGGCGTGCGGCTCGATCAGCTGCGCTCCTTTCCCCTCACCCTCACCGGCGGCCAGATGGGTGGATGGTTCAAGAAGGAGGTGAACTCCCTGGACGATCTACGCGGTTTGCGGATGCGCATCCCCGGGCTCGGTGCCGAAGTTCTCAAGACGTTTGGCGTCTCCTCTGATTTCGAGATCAACGGCAACCGCGTCATCCCCGCCGACAAGATTCTCTCTCGCCTGCGTGATGATCTCCATGCCGCGGAGTGGATCGGTCCCTACGATGATGAGGTGCTGGGCTTGCACACTGCCGCCCGCTACTACTACTCGCCCGGCGGGTGGGAACCCTCCACCACCATTGAGCTGCTGGTCAACCAGCTGGCCCTGGAGGCTCTCTCGGCCTCCCATCGCCTCGCCCTGGAAACCGCCTGCGCCGAAACCTACCTCTGGAGCCGGAGGGAGTACGACCTGCGCAACATTCAGGCCCTGGCCCGGTTGCGGGCCAACGGGGTGCAGTTGCGTCGTTTCAGTCCGGCGATGATGGTGGCCTTCCGCAATGAATCGGAGCGGTTGTTGCGGATGCGGGCGAAGGATGATCCGCAGCGCTTCGGCTATGTGTATGCCGAATGGCTGCGCTTCCGTGACCGCATCCGCGATGTGATCGCCATCACCCAGTTTGAGCCGGACGATCCTCGCTCCTGAGCCAACCCCCCAGGTCGAGGTCGGTGGCGGCCTGCAGGCGCGCCAGCAGAGCGGGCAGGCTGCTGCCGCCCGCGTCCCCGTCGCCGATCAGGCGCAGCTCCTCCACCGCCAGCGGCGGCACCGCCTGGCGCATCAGGGCGAGCAGCGGTTGCAGGCGCGGCATCAGGTACACGCTGCGCGCCTCCGGTCCGGCGGCCAGCAGCGAGTCCATGAGCGCCTGCAGCGCCTCGGTCTGGGCGTCGCCATCGGCCCGGATCCCGGCGGCACCGGCGCGGGCTGAGGCCAGGGCCTCCTCGCAGGCGGCCTCCGCGGGTGCCACCACATCCGCCTGCAGCGGCAGCTCCGCCTCCACCCGCGACAGCTCGCCGGCGATGCGCGCTTCCGCGACCAGGGGGATCGGTGGCGGGGAGAGGGGCTGAAGCATGGTGCGGGGATGGCGAAGGAATCAGGGGTCCGACAGGCGTGTCACCCAGAGGTGGTCGTCCTGGTGATGCAGCACCAGGACCCGGTCCCCCCGCAGCAGGGGGCGGGCATCGGCGCCGTAGGCACGGGCGTCGATCCAGGTGTCGCGCACCCGCAGGCGCACCAGACCGCGCCGCTCGCGGCTGCACCCCAGCAGCACCTGGCCGGTCTGGCCGATCAGGTCCTGCTGGCGCACAAGGCTGTTCCCCGCCCGGCAGCGAAGCCATCGCCGCTGCAGGAGGGACAGCAACCGGAGAGCGGAGTCCAGGGCGGCACGGGGCGGGCGGGGGTGGACCCCCGGGACGCTGTTCCTGTATTGGCGGGGGGTGGGGGGTGATTCAGGGAGAGAACGGCGGAACAAGGGACTGGTGGTGCGCCGATATCCGTACGGCGTTGGTGCCCCGCCACACAACGTTTGGTTCTCTTATGGCTATTCCCAAGTTGGCTGTTGCCGCAGCCGTCGGATCATTGGCTGCGTGGGCCTGCACTCAGGTCCTCCTGGATCACTGGCAATTCCGGCGAGCTATGCACTCCTATTCGCAGGCTGACTGCAGCGCGGCTGTCGATCAGTTCACCCGTGTGATTGATGCTCCCCGCTTGGTTGACTCGGCCGACTACGTGGCGCGAGCGCAGCAGAAGAGGGGCGAATGTGAATTCCTCCTTGCTGGTCGACGCCTTGAGGCTGGGGGGCGCCCTCAGCTGGCATTCCAGCAATATCTCAGGTTAGACCTTTATGACGACAGTGCGCTACATGCTGCTGCACGGGAGCAGATTTCTGGTCTGTTCCAGAAAGCGCCGTTGTCGGCTTTGGCGACCGAACGGGTGTGCCCCCAGATCTCCACAGCTC
>JBKDOZ010000059.1:0-6215 GCA_046342735.1 Synechococcaceae cyanobacterium | reverse complement strand
CGGATGGGCGGCCTGGCGCTAATCAAAGCTCTCGCCCGGGGCCTGCCAGTCCATCGGTTCGCTGGGACGCGGCGCCATGGGGTCGGCCTCCGCGGCTCGGACGGCTCTCGGATCGGCTGCGACTTGATGGCCCGTGGAGCGCCCTTGGGGTTCAGCCGCCCGCCACCGCCGGCACGATGCTCACTTCATCGCCATCGCAAAGGGATGTGGCCTGGTGATCGAGGCAGCGAATGTCCTCTTTGTTCACGTAGATGTTGAGGAAGCGACGCAGCTTGCCTTTTTCATCGCACAGCCGGCTGAGGATGCCGGGATAGCGCCCTTCAAGAGCCTGCAGCAATTCATCGATATTCCCGGCCTCAAGGCTGGCGCTGGCCTCCTCGTTGGTGAACTTCTGCAGGGGGGTGGGGATCAGAACCTGGACGGCCATGGGAGGGGGAACGGAGAGGAGGGGGAGGGGAGGGGACGGGAGGGACGAGGGGTGGGTCGGGACGGCCCCGATCAGCGGCTGGGGTGCTGGGCCTGGGCCCAGGCGGAGCGGAAGCTCTCGAGCTCAGCATCGATCAGATAGGGCTCGCCGATCGCGCCGGCGATGGCCTCGGTGGTTTTGAGGCCGTTGCCGGTGATGTAGGCCACGGTGGTTTCTTCGGGGCTGATGCGCCCCTGCTCCACCAGCTTGCGCAACACCGCAATGGTGGTGCCGCCGGCCGTTTCGGTGAACACCCCTTCGGTTTCGGCCAACAACTTGATGCCTTCGATGATTTCTTCATCGCTGACCGCCGCAATGCTGCCCCCGGTGGTGGTGGCGATGTCGATGGCGTAGGGGCCATCGGCAGGGTTGCCGATGGCGATCGATTTGGCGATGGTGTGCGGCTTCACTGGGGTGATGAAATCGCGGCCCTCGGCGAAGGCCTGGGCGATCGGCGAGCACCCCTCGGCCTGGGCGCCGCTGAAACGCACCGGCTTCTCCTCCACCAGCCCCACCTTGATGAATTCGTCGAAGCCCTTGCGGATCTTGGTGAACAGCGAGCCGGAGGCCAGCGGGGCGACGATGTGATCGGGAAGACGCCAGCCGAGCTGCTCGATCACCTCATAGCCCAGGGTTTTCGAGCCTTCGGAGTAGTAAGGGCGCAGGTTGATGTTCACGAAGCCCCAGCCGAAGGTGTTGGCCACCTCCGAACACAGGCGGTTCACCTGGTCGTAGTTGCCCCGCACCGCCATCAGGGTGGGGTTGTAGATCAGGGTGCCCAGCACCTTGCCCAGCTCCAGGTCGCTGGGGATGAAGACGCAGCAGTCGAGCCCGGCGTGGGCGGCGATGGCGGCGGTGGAGTTGGCCAGGTTGCCGGTGGAGGCGCAACTGACGGTGGTGAAGCCGAGTTCGCGGGCGCGGGTGAGGGCCACCGACACCACCCGATCCTTGAAGGAGAGCGTCGGCATGTTGACGCCGTCGTTCTTGATGTAGAGATCGCGCAGGCCGAGGCGGCGGGCCAGATTCTGGGCCCGCAACAGGGGGGTGAAGCCGGTGCCCACATCGATGGGGTCACCCTCCACGGGCAGAAATTCGCGGTAGCGCCAGATGGAGGCGGGCCCCGCCTCGATCGTGGCCCGGCTGACGCGGGAGCGGATCGCCTCGTAGTCGTAGACCACCTCCAGGGGACCGAAGCAGACGTCTTCGCAGACGTGGCGGGCGGTGGCTTCGTAGGCCTGGCCGCACTCCTTGCAACGCAGGCCGGTGAAGGTGGAGCGGGAGAGCGTGGCAGTCACGGTCGAGCCCGGAGAATGGGCTGAGGCTATCAGCGCTGAACGGACCCTGCTCTAAATCCCGATTCTGAAAGTCGGAATAAAGGACAACCCTTGTCGCCCCGGCCTGCCTGCCTACGCTCCCTGCGTGCCACGCCCCCTCCGCCCCCTGTCCCTGGCGACGCCGCTGCTGCTCCCGGCGGCGGCTCTGACGCTGTTCGTCTGGCTGCTGGCGCGGCTGTGGGTCGAATGGCAGTGGTTCGCCCAGTTCGACTTGGCCGGGGTGATCGCCCGTCGCTGGGCCCTGCAGGGCCTCGGGGCCGGGGTCGGGTTCGTGGGGTGCTGGGCGTTGCAGGCCTGGCTCAGCCACCTCTGGCGCCTGCCGCGTGGCGGAAACCGGCGAATGTCCCTGGCGCCCGCCCCCTACGCGGCGGTGCTGGTGCTGCTCGCCCTCGCCATGATCCTGCCCTGGCTGGTGCTGCTGGGTCTGGCCCGCCACCTGCTGGCCGATCCCTTCCTTTCCACCCCCCTGCTCGGGGTGCTCACGCCCCCCTCCGCCCTGCGGATCCCCCTCTTTCTGGTGGCGCTGTTCACCTGCGGCGGCCTGCTCTGGCGACCCCTGGGTGGCGCCCGCCTCCTGGCCGCTCTGGTGTCGCTGGCGGCCACGGTGAGTTTGGCCCGCGGCTGGGGGCTGTGGAGCCTGGCTTTCCTGGCTCCGAACGCGGGCGTGCGTGAGCCGATGCTCGGCGCCGATGTGAGTTTCAGCCTGGTGCGCTATCCAGCCCTGCTGCTGGCCCTCATCCTGGTGGCCTCCGTGCTGGTGGCGGCCCTGGCCGCGGCGCTTTGGGGCCTGATGGCCCGGTCCCCCCAGCTCAGCGACGGCCGCTTCGGCGGTTTTTCGGATCCTCAGCTGCGGGCGCTGCGCCGGCCCCTGGGGCTGCTTGGTCTTGTGGTGGCGGGGGGTTTCTGGCTCGGGCGGCACCAACTCCTGCTGAGCACCGCCGGCAGCGTGCCCGGCGCCGGCTGGCTCGACATTCATGTGTCGCTGCCCCTGCGCACCCTGGCCGCCGTTCTGGCCCTGCTGGTGTCGGTGGCGGTGATGTTGCGGTTGCCCCGCTCGGGCATGCGCGCCCCCGCCGTGCTGGTGACGGGCGGGGTGCTTCTGCTGGTGCCCCTCCTGGAAACCCTGCTGCTGCCTGTGTTGCAGCTGATCGTGGTGAAGCCGCGGGAGCTGGAGAAGGAGGCCCCCTACCTGGCCCGATCGATCCGGGCCACCCGGGAGGCGTTCCAGCTCAACCGCATCGTCAGCCGCAACGTCAATCCTCGCCAGCGCCTCACCCGCGCCGATGTGGAGGCCAGCCAGGCCACCCTGCGGAGCGTGCGCCTCTGGGACAGCCAGCCCCTGCTGGCGACCAACAAGCAGCTGCAAAAGCTGCGGGTGTACTACCGCTTCTCCGAGCCCGCCGTCGATCGCTACGACCTCGGCCAGCCCCGCAACGACGGCCGCCAGCTGGTGATGATCACCGCGCGGGAAATGGATTCGACGGCCCTGCCGCCCTCCGCCCGCACCTGGCTCAACCGCCATCTGGTCTTCACCCACGGCATGGGCTTCACCGTTTCGCCGGTGAACACCAGCGGCCCCGACGGACTGCCGGAATACTTCATCAGCGACCTGGGCAATCCCCCGCGGATCAGCGGCAGCCCCCAACTGGGCATCAGCCGCGATCAGGTGCAGGCCGGCATCCCCATCGGTCGTCCGAGCCTGTATTTCGGCGCCCTGCCGAGCTCCTATGCCATCGCCCCCACCCGGGTGCAGGAGTTTGATTTCCCCCTGGGCGAGCAGAACCTCTACACCCATTTCAGCGGCAACCTGGGCGTGCCGGTGGGCCACCCCCTGCAACGCCTGGCGGCCGCGATCTACCTGGGCGAACCCAAGCTGATCACGGCGGGGGCCCTCACCCCCCGCAGCCTGCTGCTGCTGCGTCGGGAGGTGCGGCAACGGTTGCGGACCCTGGCGCCGTTCGTGCATTTCAACGCCGAGCCCCATCTGGTGTCCGTGACGGTGGGGCCGGGTACCCCCTTCCGCCCGCAGCAGCACCAGTACTGGATTGTGGACGGCTTCACCCAGAGCTCCAGCTACCCCGACAGCGCCCCGGTGCCGGGCCGCCCCGAGCTCCGTTATCTGCGCAATGCCGTCAAAGCGGTGGTGGATGCCTACGACGGCTCGGTGCGGTTGTACGTGAACGAGCCCCGCGATCCGATCATCGCGGGCTGGCGCCGCCTCTTCCCCGATCTGCTGCAACCGATCGGCACCATGCCGGCGGCCCTGCGCCGCCACGTGCGCTACCCCATCCACCAGTTCGAGCTGCAGACGGCCCAGTTGCTGCGTTATCACGTCACCGATCCGCGCGTTTTCTACAGCGGTGACGATGTCTGGCAGGTGCCCAAGGAGGTGTATGGCAGCCGTCAGGTGGAGGTTCGGCCGTATCACTTCAGCGCCCAGGTCAGCCCCTCCCTGCCGCCGGAGTTCCTGCTGCTGCAGCCGCTCACCCCATTGGCCCGCCCCAACCTGGTGGCCTGGCTGGCGGCCCGCAGCGATGCCCCCCACTACGGCCAACTGGTGCTGCTTCGTTTCCCCAGCCAGACGACGATTTTCGGTCCCGAGCAGATCACGGCTCTGATCAACCAGGATCCGGGGATCAGTCAACAGTTCGGCCTCTGGAACCGATCCGGCGCCGAGGTGATCGAGGGCAACCTGTTGGTGGTGCCGGTGGGTAAGGCCCTGCTGTATGTGGAGCCGATTTACCTGCGGGCTCGCCAGAGCGGCCTGCCCACCCTGACGCGGGTGGTGGTGAGCGACGGCCGGCGCATCGTGATGGAAACCTCCCTGGAAAAGGGGATCGAGGCGCTCCTGCAGCCTGAGCGCCCCCGCGGTTCTGCGGCCCCGATCGCGGAGCCATAAAACGATCGCGGAGCCATAAAAAAGGGGCCCTGGGGCCCCGGAGGAATTGGCGATGGGCCTGGCGGCGCTGATCGCCGATCAGGCGGCGACGGCGGTCTTGGGATCGAGCTCACCCTTGGCGTAGAGGGTGGCGTAGTGGTTGATGTCGCGCTGCTTGATCTTGCTGGCGTTGCCGGCGCACCAGAACTGCTGGTAGCGATCCAGGCACACCTGCTTCATGTACTGGCGGGCCGGCTTGTTGAAGTGGCGCGGGTCGAAGTTGGCGGGGTCCTTGGCGGCGGCCTCCCGGATGGCGGCGGTGAAGGCCAGGCGGTTGTCGGTGTCGATGTTCACTTTGCGCACGCCATTGCGGATGCCCTCCTGGATCTCCTCCACGGGCACGCCATAGGTTTCGGGGATGGCGCCGCCGAACTTGTTGATCATGTCGAGCCACTCCTGGGGCACCGAGGAGGAGCCGTGCATCACCAGGTGGGTGTTGGGGATGGCCTTGTGGATCTCGGCGATGCGGCTGATCGCCAGCACTTCGCCGGTGGGCTTGCGGGTGAACTTGTAGGCGCCGTGGCTGGTGCCGATGGCGATGGCGAGCGCATCCACCTTGGTCTTGGCCACGAAGTCGGCGGCCTCGGCGGGATCGGTGAGCAGCTGGCTGTGGTCGAGCTTGCCCTCGAAGCCATGGCCGTCCTCAGCCTCGCCCATGCCGGTTTCCAGGGAGCCCAGGCAGCCCAGCTCACCCTCCACGCTCACGCCGATGGCGTGGGCCACATCCACCACTTCCTTGGTGACCGCCACGTTGTACTCGTAGCTGGCGGGGGTCTTGGCGTCGGCCATCAGCGAGCCGTCCATCATCACGGAGGTGAAGCCGTTGGCGGCGGCGCCGTAGCAGGTGGCGGGGCTGTTGCCGTGGTCCTGGTGCATCACCACCGGGATATCGGGATAGGTCTCGACGGCGGCGAGGATCAGGTGGCGCAGGAAGTTCTCCCCGGCGTACTGGCGGGCGCCGCGGGAGGCCTGGAGGATCACCGGGCTGTCGGTTTCGTAGGCAGCCTCCATGATCGACTGCACCTGCTCCAGGTTGTTCACGTTGAACGCCGGGATGCCGTAGCCGTTCTCGGCGGCGTGATCGAGCAGCAGCCGAAGCGGGACAAGCGCCATGGAATTACCTCGCTAGAAAGGGGGAGAACTTGAGGGCGGCCGGCAGGGTCGGACTGCCCGCGCTGCGCGGGAGTCTAGGGGATGCCCCCGACGCGCTTTTGCCTGGCCTTGGAGCGGTGCGATGGGGCCCAAAAAAAGCCCCGCCAGGGGCGGGGCGAAGCGACAGGACGCATCCTGAGGACGGCGCCACTGGGGCGATCGGTTCAGTCGATCAGCTGCTGCTTGCGCAGGGACTTCACGCTGTAGTCGTGCTGCCGTGCGGCGCGGCGGGCCTCCTCGGCCTGGCGCGCGAGCTGTTTTGCGGTGGTGATGGTCATGGAAGTGCCTCCGGGGGATGGCTCGGCCCGGCTGGGCAGAGCATGGA
>JBKDOZ010000058.1:0-7711 GCA_046342735.1 Synechococcaceae cyanobacterium | reverse complement strand
GCCCCAAGCCGGAGTGAAGCGGGCCGCTGAACCGTAGCCTCGCCGTGCCGAGCCTGAGTCCATGACCACAAGCACCCCCTCCAGCCGCACAATCTCAGTGGACCTGGCCGCGAAGGCCTATCCGGTGGTGATCGGCGAGGGGATGCTCGAGGGCCTGGGGGATCGCCTGCTGGCACTCGGGTTTCGGCCGGGCTGCCGCGTGCTGGTGGTGAGCAATCCGGTGGTGCAGAAGCACTACGGGGAGCTCGCCCTGGCAGCTCTGGCCGGGGCAGGGCTGGAAGCCTCCTCGCTGGTGATCGACGCGGGCGAAGACCAGAAAACCCCAGCCACCGTGGCCCTGATCCACGACGCGGCCTTTGCCCATCGCCTCGAGCGAGGCTCGCTGATGGTGGCCCTGGGCGGCGGCGTAGTGGGCGACATGGCCGGTTTCGCTGCGGCCACCTGGCTGCGGGGCGTTGCCGTGGCGCAGGTGCCCACCACGTTGCTGGCGATGGTGGATGCGGCGATCGGCGGCAAAACCGGCGTGAACCACGCGGGCGGCAAGAACCTGATCGGCGCCTTCCACCAACCGCGGCTGGTGCTCATCGATCCCACCACGCTGGCCACCTTGCCGGAGCGGGAATTTCGCGCCGGCATGGCGGAGGTGATCAAGTACGGCGTGATCGGCGATGCGGATCTGTTTGAGGCGCTGGAGGCGGCGGCCCGGCAGGATCCGCAGGCGGGCCTGGCCTCGATCGATGCGGTGGGACCCCAGCTGCTGCACTCCCTGCTGGAGCGCTCCGCCGCCGCCAAGGCCCGCGTGGTGGCCGCCGATGAACACGAAGGGGGCCTGCGGGCGATCCTCAACTACGGCCACACCCTCGGCCACACGGTGGAAACCCTCTGCGGCTACGGCACCTGGTTGCATGGGGAGGCGGTGGCGATCGGCATGGCGGCGGCCGGGGAAATCGCCGTGCGCATGGGGCTTTGGGGGGAAGCGGAGCAGGAGCGGCAGTGCGCCGTGATCGCCGCCACCGGCCTGCCGAGCCGCTGGCCGGATCTCGATCCGGAGGCCGTTCTCCGCTGCCTGCAGGGCGATAAAAAGGTGCGCGAGGGCCGCGTGCGCTTCGTGCTGCCCACCGCCATCGGCGCGGTGGCGATCCGCGACGACGTGGCGGCGGAGACGATCCGCGCGGCGCTGGCGGCCCTGGGCTGAGCCGCTCAGGCGGCCCTGGGCTGGGCGGCTCAGGCAGGCGGCGACTCAGCCATCGGCGGCGGCTCGCACAGAAACCGCGGCGGGCTGTCCTCGCGGATGCCCCGGCGATAGGCCTGCCAGCGGAAGCCGCCGAGGGCATGGGGATCCACCAGCCGCAACAGCCCCTCCCGCCGGCGCAGCAGCTCCGCCAGCTCCGCGGCGCTGCCCCGTTGCAGCTGGTGCAGGCGCTGGGCCAGGCCGAGGGCCAGCAGCGCCTGTCCCTGCAGGCAGCCGCCCAGGCTCCGCCAGCCCGCCGCCAGGGCGGCCTGCTCCAGGGTCTCCAGGCAGAGGTGGGCGGTGAGGTCGTAGGCGCCGGGCTCCAGCAGCGGATCAGGGCTGGCCTGCTGCCGCCGGTAGGCCAGCAGCGTGCCCGCGGCGCGGCTGGGGTGGTAATAGCGACGGGCCTCCAGGGCGTAATCGATCACCAGGAGCCAGCCGGCCGCGAGCCCGGCGGCGGCGCCCCGCAGCCAGGGCTCCAGGCCCGGATGCCCTTCGCTGCACCAGCCAGCCGGACGCTCCGGCCCCGGCGTGGCCAGCCCCAGCGGCGCCAGGGGCTCCAGCCCTTCGCTCTCCAGGGGCTCCCCGCAGGTGAGCCGCAGCCCGTCGGGGCCCAGGGACACCCGCTGGCGGCACCAGCGCACCCCATCGGACACGATCCGCTCCACCGCCAGCGCATCGAGCACCTCATGGGCCAGCAGCACGCCGCGGCGGGGGGCCGCCGCCAGCTCCTCAAACGACGTCCAACGGCAGGGCAGGGGGGACCGCTCCAGGCGGGAGCGCTGCCGAGCCGCCATCCCGGGGTTGGGCTCCACCAGCACCAGCTCACACCCACGCGCCAGGTCGGGGGCGTCGGCGACGAGGGCCTCCGCCAGATCCGCGGCCAGGCTGCCCTCGCCGGGGCCGGTCTCGATTAGGGCCAGAGGATCCCCATCCGCTGGGGACGCCGCCCGCAGCGCAGCGAGCCAATCGGCGATCTGGGGGGCGAGCAGGGCCGCGAAGTCGGGGCCGAGGGAGGGGGCGGTGGCGAAATCACCCGCAGGCCCGATCCGCAGCCGGCCGCTGCCATAGGCGCCGTGCTCCGGATCATGCAGCACCCACTCCATGTAGGTGCGAAAGGGAACCGAGCCCCCGGCCCGCTGCAGGCGCTCCGCCAACCAGGGGGGCGCCGGCCGGGGCGGCAGCTCGCCAAGGGGCGGGTCGCCAGGGGCCAGAGCGCCCGTCGCCTGGCCGCCCTCAGGCTTCGCCACCACCCTCGCCCTGGCTCAACCGGCGGCCCACCGTGACCCCTGCGATCTGGTACGCCACAACCGCAGCCCCCAGGAAGGCGAGGGAATTGCGCAGCACCGGCAGCCAATCGCTGGTGCGCGTGAGGATCGGGCCCAGGCCCAGGGCCACGTAGAGGATCAACCACAGGGGCGAGAGCAGCAGCACCCAGGTCCACTCGATGCGGCGACCGGCCTGGCGGGGAAAGGCCGCGAATCCCACCACCAGACCGCCGAGGATCGCCGTGGACAGCGTGAGCAGCCATTGCTCGCGGGGCAGGCCGGGCACCACCTGGCAACCGCCGATCGCCAGGCATCCCTTCACCGCATGCAGGGAATCGAGAATGGCGCCGTCTTCGCCATGGTCCTGCACGTAGTACTTGTTGCCGAAGCGTGTTTGCAGCTCCACCCAGAAGGTGCGGGGCATCAGGGCGAAGAGGGCATCACCCACGTTGAAATTGAGCAGATTGCCGCCCCGCTCATCGGCCACCAGCAGCAGGCTGCGGTCGTCGAGGTCCCAGAAGTTCTTGACGGCGTTTCCCGGGGTGCGGTCGTACTGGGTGAGAACGCGCAGCTTCCAGCCGCTGGTGGCCTCGAACTCACGGAGCTCGGCCTCCAGGGCCGATCGCTCGCCATCGGTGAGGGCCCGGGCCAGATCGATCACCGGGGTGGGGTGATCGGGAAGCAGATCGGGGTTATCGAAGGCGAGGGCGGGCGACACCCAACCCAGTACCACCAGGATCCCGAGCAAACCAGCCAACAGGCGGGCGAAGGCCGGGGAACGCCGGATCGGGGGAGGCGAAGGGGTCGTCATCGAATCCGGCCGGCGAGGGCGTGCATTCTGTCCCACGCCGAAGGCAACGGTGACCCTCAGTCAGCCAGGACCGGACCGGTGGTGCGGGGGGAGCTCTTCGCCGATTGGACGGACTCGAGCTGGCAGGCCAGGCTGCCGGCCTTGCAGGCGGGGGCCACCGGGCGGATCGCCACCCGTTCCCAGCCGCTGGGCTGCATTTCGTTGCGGAGCTGGGCCAGGTTCTGCTGGTAGAAGGCGCGCAGCTCATCGAAGCGCTTCACCGGCTGGCCGTAGTAGCTGCGGCCGGCGAGGGTGGGGAACGAGGCCCATTCGGGGGCCAGGCGGGCCGCCAACTGGGGGGTGAGCTCGCCGCGATCGGCCAGGGAGAGGGCGCCGCGGCGCTGGATCAGGAACAGGGCGCCCTGGTCCTGGTTTTCCGGATGGAAGCCCACCAGGCCCATCGAGCGGGACACCAGATCCCAGGTGGGGGGCATGAACTGATAGGCACCGGCCGCAGCACTGGCGTAGCCGGGGGAGAACATCACCCGATCGGGATGGCGATCGAAGGAGTGGAAGAGGCTGCCGCCGAAGAGCACCCGGTAGCCGATCTCGTGGCCGTTCTTCCAGGTGCCTTCCGCGTAGCGGATGGTGTTGAGCAGGGCCCGGCGCTCGGGGGTCATCGCGAAGATGCGCGGGGCGGCGGGCGGCGGCAACACGGCCAGCTGGCGGGCCGGGGCCGAGGAACCGACCTTCAGGGTCCAGGAGCTGAGCTCGGTGGCGGCGGCGGCTCCCGGGGCCAGGGAGCTGGCGACGAGGGCGAAACCGGCAAGGGCCAGCTGGGGGCGCTGAAGCAGGGGCAAAACAGGAAGAGCGGGGGACAGGATCGCCTGCGGGGCAAGCGAAGCGGTGGGTTCTGACGCAATCGCAAGACGCGGTCAGAGCACCGGAAAGGAGTGGAAGGACGGTGAAGTTCGAGCCAATGTGCCTATCAATCGCCATCGGCGCGATCTTTACTGTGACAATCGCACAAGTGGCCCATGGGTATCAGGAATCACCGCGACGGTTCAAATCACTGTGGCCGAGGGGATTTATCCGGTTGCGATGAACAGCAACCCAAACCATCCCGCGCTCAATGATCGGAACTGCTGATCACCCCTCCAACTGCCGGATCAGGGCCTCCGCCGCCACCGCGGCCCCATCCAGAGGCAACGGCCCCAGCCGCGGCGCCAGCAGCGGCTGATCGAGCTGCCAGTCGCCTTCCAGCAGCTGCCCCTGGTCGAGCAGGCGGTGGGCGCCATGGTCCTGCAGGGCCTCCCGCAGCACCGGCGCCTCCGCGAACCCCTGACGATCCACCAGATGGATGCCCACCCCCTGGCTGAAGGCCTCGCAGAAGCTGCTGTAGCCCGGCTTGGTGATCAGCCGGGCCGCCAGCGGCATCAAATCGAGGGGCCGCACGCCCGCCGGCAGCAGCCGTCCATTGGCCACCTGGGCAAGGGCCGGATCGGGCCCGATGAACACATGCTCGGGCCAGCGCGCCAGCAGGGCGGGATCGAGCGACAGACCCAACCCCCCGAAGCTCACCAGCACCACCCGCTCGCGGTCGGCGGGCAGCTGCAGCTGCTCGGCCAGGGGCTCCAGGGGCAGGCGGGGCCGGGAGGCGGTAACGCCCAGGCGCTGCTCCGGGATCCCCCAGGGCATCGGCATCGAGAGGGGGCAATGGAGCAACAGCTGCCCCTGGGCGTAGAGCTCGCGGCAGCGCCGGGCCCGCTCCACGAAGGCCCCCCCCATCGGTTCATAGATCGCATCCCAGCCAAAGCTCGCCAGCCAGATCAGCGGCACCCCGAGGCGTGTCGCCAGCAGGGCCGCCGCCGGCGGCACATCCGCGAAGATCGCCAGCGGCTGCCCCTGGGCCGCCAGCCAGGCCGCCTCCTGCTCCAGCTGGGCCGGCAGGGCGCCATCGAGGCGCTCCAGGGCCGCGAGGGTGGCGGGGGGATCCACCGAGAGGGCATCGGCCTGGATCACCCCCACATCCCACAGGCAGGGGCGGCGCTCGAAGGGAACCGACCCAAAGGCCAAGCCAAGGAAGCTTTCGCTCAGGCCGGTGGAGAGCACCAGGCGCCAGTGAGGTCGGCGATCGGCGAGCTCGGCGAGCACGGCAGCGCTGCGGGAGCCGTGGCCAAAGCCATGGCTGCTCAGACAGGCGTAGATCAGCATCGCGGGGGCGGGGACAGGGGCGCGGCCTGGGGACGGGCCGAGGGCTCAGGGGGCGCCGAGGGCGGAGAGGGTTCCGGAGCCGTCCACAGGGTCTGTTCGTAGTACAGCTCGCCGCCTTCGCCGTACCAGCGATGGGCCAGGTGCAGGGGTCCCCGCTCGCCCCAGGTGATCCAGCTGAGGTGGCGCAGGCTGCGGCCCTGGCCATCCACCCCCAGGCGCGGCACGCAGGCGGCGTTGAGATGGAGGGTGCCGTGGCGATCGCGCACGAGGGTGCGCCGCTCCCCCTGCTGGCGCCGCAGGCTGTGGTGCATGTGCCCGAAAACCACCAGGGGCACGGGGCGATGGCGGCGGATGCGCTCGATCGCCAGCTCCAGGTCCTGGTCGCCCCAATCGCAGGCGGGGCGTTTCCAATCGCGGCCGCAGGGATCGTGGGCCTCGCTGCCGAGGCCGCTGGGGCCGCAATGGGCGAGGAGCACCAGCGGCAGGTTGGGATCGGCGGCGAGGGCGGCGCGCTCGATGCGGGCGGCCGATTCCTGCAGATCCACGGGCCCGAAGGCGGCGCGGGCGGCGCGGGAGAGATGGAAGCCACCGCCGGCGGTGCCGGGGCGCGCCCCCACCACGGCCAGGCCAGGGGGCACCAGCTGGCGCAGACCCCAGCCGCAGTGCAGCTCCCCCAGCAGATCCATCTGGCGGCGCAGGCGATGGCCGCTGGGATCGCGGCCGGCGTCGTGGTTGCCGAGCACGCAGGCGAGCGGCAGATCGAGGGTGGTGAGCAGCCGGGGGATGCGGGCGCGCCCATCGCTGAAATCGCCCACCAGCAGCAGGGCATCGGGGGCGAGGCGCTCGAGCAGGCGGTTGTCGCGCTCCTCCCACTGGTCGTGGAGATCGCCAGCGACGGCAATCCGCAAGGGGGGCCGCGACGGATTCATGCCGAGGCCTTTCTAAGGTGGCCACATCCTGCACGACCGGCGGCAGCGCCGGTGGCACGGTTGGTGTTCACCCAATCCCCGCTCTCCACCGCCTTCGCATCGAACGGCCCTCCCGGTGGTGTGGCTCCAGCGGCCGCCGAGCTGCCGGCGGCGATCCGGGAGCTGGCGCAGCGCCGCAACGCCGTGATCCTGGCCCACTACTACCAGGAGGATCCGATCCAGGACATCGCCGATTTCATCGGCGACTCGCTGGAGCTCTCGCGCCGCGCCGCCAGCACCGAAGCGGATGTGATCGTGTTCTGCGGCGTGCACTTCATGGCGGAGACCGCCAAGATCCTCAACCCGGGCAAAACGGTGTTGCTGCCGGATCTGGCGGCGGGCTGCAGCCTGGCGGATGCCTGCCCGGCGGATGCCTTCGCCGCCTTCCGCGCCGCCCACCCGTATCACACCGTGGTGAGCTACATCAACTGCTCGGCGGAGGTGAAGGCGCAGAGCGATCTGATCTGCACGAGCAGCAACGCCGTGTCGCTGGTGCAGCAACTGCCGGCCGACCGCCCGATCCTCTTCGCGCCGGATCAGAACCTGGGCCGCTGGGTGGCGCGCCAGAGCGGCCGTGAGCTCACCCTCTGGCCCGGCAGCTGCCTGGTGCACGAAACCTTCAGCGAGCAGGCCCTGCTGCAACTGCGCCAGCAGCACCCCGAGGCCGAGGTGATCGCCCACCCCGAATGCCAGGAGCACCTGCTGGATCTGGCGGATTTCATCGGCTCCACCAGCCGCCTGCTGGAGCATGCCGCCACCGCCGAGGCCGACACCTACATCGTGCTCACCGAGCCGGGCATCCTGCACCAGATGCGCCGACGCCGCCCCGATCGCACCTTCCTGGATGTGCCGGGCGCCGATTCCTGCAGCTGCAACACCTGCCCCTACATGCGGCTGAACACGCTGGAGAAACTCTGGCGCTGCCTCGAGACGATGGCACCCGCCATCGAACTCGACGAAGAGCTCCGCCAGCGGGCGCTGGTGCCGATCAAGCGGATGTTGGCGATGAGCCGCTGAGCTGCCGCGCAGAGCCTCAGTAGCTGTAGTTGGCCACAAACAGGCTGGCCTCATCGGACGGTTCGCTGCCGGCTTCGTAGGCGCCACGGCTGGCGGCGCTGTTGGCGCGGGCACGGGCCGCAAGGGCGGCCTGGCCGGCGGGCACGTCGTGGCCGGCCCAGTGCTTGAGGCAGGAATGCTGCAGGGCACGACCAAAGGAGAAGCCCAGATGCCAGGGGGCGAA
>JBKDOZ010000057.1:0-2825 GCA_046342735.1 Synechococcaceae cyanobacterium | reverse complement strand
CCCATAAACCGTGGCTCAGTTCAGATCGTAGGCTGCAACTCGCCTACGTGAAGGAGGAATCGCTAGTAATCGCAGGTCAGCATACTGCGGTGAATACGTTCCCGGGCCTTGTACACACCGCCCGTCACACCATGGAAGTTGGCCATGCCCGAAGTCGTTACTCCAACCCTTGTGGAGGAGGACGCCGAAGGTGGGGCTGATGACTGGGGTGAAGTCGTAACAAGGTAGCCGTACCGGAAGGTGCGGCTGGATCACCTCCTAACAGGGAGACAAAACTGATCATGATGTCTGAGGTTATCAAGAGAGATCTTGATAACACCAATAATCTTAGGCCATGGTCCTGTCATCTCGAAGGTCGATCGGTACCTCAGGGAAGCCAAAAGCAAAGCCGAAAGGTAGAGGTGTATGGTTTCCATCAGTTTCTAAACTTCTGTCTAGGTCACCCAAAGAGCCCATCTGGGCCATTAGCTCAGGTGGTTAGAGCGCACCCCTGATAAGGGTGAGGTCCCTGGTTCAAGTCCAGGATGGCCCATCGTGTTTGGGGGTTTAGCTCAGTTGGTAGAGCGCCTGCTTTGCAAGCAGGATGTCAGCGGTTCGAGTCCGCTAACCTCCATCAACAAAAGCCTCGGATCAAGAGGTTAGGTGACGTAGACGTGATTGGTTGAAGAATCCAGCTTCTTTTCTTTCCAAGAGAGGTAGAAAAGACGCTGGACTCGCTGCGGTTCCGCAAGGAACGAGTAGTTCAGCTGAGAACCTTGACAACTGCATAGGTCTGGAAAGAAAGCATCTCATGGATGCCTAGGGAAGCGGAAGCGGAACTAGGAAAATTCTTGAGTTTAGAGCCGAAAGCTTTCAGTGTCTTCCTGCTGAGAAGTTGGGGAGTCAGATTTTTGATTAGAGGTAGCAACAAGCGAAAGCAAGATGCGAATCTAATCAAGGAGAATAGAATTCAACACTCTAAGCACTGAAAGACTAATGGTCAAGCTACAAAGGGCTCACGGTGGATACCTTGGCACGCAGAGGCGATGAAGGACGTGGTTACCTGCGATAAGTCTCGGGGAGCTGGAAACACGCTTTGATCCGGGAATTTCCGAATGGGGCAACCCCTAGTACGGCCGCCTGAATCCATAGGGCGGTGCGAGCCAACCCAGCGAACTGAAACATCTTAGTAGCTGGAGGAAAGGAAAGTAAAAACGACTCCCTAAGTAGCGGCGAGCGAACGGGGAAGAGCCTAAACCGATGGGTTTGCCCATCGGGGTTGTGGGACAGCAATGTGGATCAATGGAATTAGTGGAAGCGTTTGAATGGCGCGCCAGAGAGGGTGAAAGCCCCGTACACGAAAATGAAGTTGACCTAGCTGTATCCCGAGTAGCACGGAGCACGTGAAATTCCGTGTGAATCCGCGAGGACCACCTCGTAAGGCTAAGTACTCCTGTGTGACCGATAGCGAAACAGTACCGCGAGGGAAAGGTGAAAAGAACCCCGGGAGGGGAGTGAAATAGAACATGAAACCGTGAGCTTACAAGCAATGGGAGCCCGACTGATCGGGTGACCGTGTGCCTGTTGAAGAATGAGCCGGCGACTTATAGGCACTGGCAGGTTAAACCGGGAATGGTGGAGCCAAAGCGAAAGCGAGTCTGAATAGGGCGATCGTCAGTGTTTATAGACCCGAACCCGGGTGATCTAACCATGGCCAGGATGAAGCTTGGGTGATACCAAGTGGAGGTCCGAACCGACTGATGTTGAAAAATCAGCGGATGAGCTGTGGTTAGGGGTGAAATGCCAATCGAACCCGGAGCTAGCTGGTTCTCCCCGAAATACGTTGAGGCGTAGCGTCTAGTGCTCCAGCAGGGGGGTAAAGCCACCGTTTCGGTGCGGGCTGCGAGAGCGGTACCAAATCGAGACGAACTCTGAATACCCAATGTGTAGCCAGGCAGTCAGACTGTGGGGGATAAGCTCCATGGTCGAAAGGGAAACAGCCCAGACCGCCAGCTAAGGTCCCCAAATCAACGCTCAGTGATAAAGGAGGTGGGATTGCCCAGACAACCAGGAGGTTTGCCTAGAAGCAGCCATCCTCAAAGGAGTGCGTAATAGCTCACTGGTCGAGCGATCCTGCGCCGAAAATGAACGGGGCTAAGCGTTGTACCGAAGCTGCGGATTGATTTATCAATGGTAGGGGAGCGTTCCATGTGGGGTGAAGCGTTAGCGTAAGCGGGCGTGGACTGCATGGAAGTGAGAATGTCGGCTTGAGTAGCGAAAACATGGGTGAGAATCCCATGCCCCGAAACCCTAAGGGTTCCTCCGGCAGGCTCGTCCGCGGAGGGTTAGTCAGGACCTAAGGCGAGGCCGAAAGGCGTAGTCGATGGACAACAGGTCAACATTCCTGTACTGATCATGTTTTGGGAAGGGGGACGGAGAAGGCTAGCCCAGCCAGATGTTGGTTACTGGTCCAAGCGTTCGAGGTGTTGAGAGCTGGAGAAAACAGCTTGAGCTGAGGCGTGAGTGCGAGCTGCTACGGCAGCGAAGTGGGTGATGTCAAGCTTCCAAGAAAAGCCCTAAACCCGTTAAGGCATGATTACCTGTACCCGAAACCGACACAGGTGGGGTGGTAGAGAATACCGAGGGGCGCGAGGTAACTCTCTCTAAGGAACTCGGCAAAATGGCCCCGTAACTTCGGGAGAAGGGGTGCCACCGCAAGGTGGTCGCAGTGAAGAGGCCCAGGCGACTGTTTACCAAAAACACAGGTCTCCGCTAAGTCGCAAGACGATGTATGGGGGCTGACGCCTGCCCAGTGCCGGAAGGTTAAGGAAGCTGGTCAGCGTAAG
>JBKDOZ010000056.1:0-4969 GCA_046342735.1 Synechococcaceae cyanobacterium | reverse complement strand
AGGCATCTGGGAGCACGACTTCGAGGACAACAGCAGGGTGCTGGCCCAAGTGCGCTCGATGCAGACCGGCGAGCGCATCGCCATCAAGGCGGCCTCCATCAAGAAACACGGCCTGGATTTTGAAACCGGGGGCAACACCGTGTCGGTGATGGCCATCAAGGCCACGGGCGTGATTGCCGAAAACATGGGTGACGGCCGCCGCCTACGCGTGCATTGGCAACGCGTTAGCCCTCCGCGCGAGTGGTACTTCTACACCTACCAACCCACGATCTGGAAGGTTACCCCCGGCGATTGGAAGGCCGACGCCCTGATCAATTTCGCCTTCCAGAACAAACCGCAGGACATCGAGCGCTTTCGCAACGACCCTTACTGGCGGGAACGCTTTGGCACCGATCCCAAAGAGCACAAGCGCTTCCGTTGGGCGCGTTTCTACCAGGCCATTGCCGATGGGTTGGTCACTCACGCTGCCGATCGCGGCCGGCTGATTGCCTTTCTGCAGGAGCTCCAACCCAACGTGGAGAATCTCGGCCTGCTCAGCGGGGATCAGTTCGCCGATGGCAGCAAGGGCTTTATCCAGGACATCGATCCCTTCACCCTGTTCGGCCTGTTCAACCGGGGCATCAAAGACAGCAACCGCCGAGCCATCGCTGCTGCCCTGGCCCAGTTCCTGGGCGTTGAGGAAGCGCTGCCCGAGAGCTTCGAGGGCATCCCGGTGCTCAACAACCAGAAGTCGTGGTTCTTCCCCTACGCCAAAAATCGCGACCCGGCCCAGATCGAGGCCCTCTGGCAGGTGTTTCAGAGTGGCCTGTCGCTGGCCGATGCCGACACCGAGCAGGCGATCGAGCGCTTCAGCCGCGACTTCGATGCAGCGATGGGCTATTTCGGTGTGGCCTGGAACCTCACCTTCGGGCTCTACTGGTGCCGCCCCTGGAGCTTCCTCAGCCTTGATGAGCGCTCCCGCAGCTACATCAGCGAGAAGCTGCGCCTCACCATCGGCCGCAATGGCCCCAAGCATCGCTGCAACGCCGCCGACTATCTCCAGCTGATCGAATCCCTCAAACAGCGTTTCGAGGAGCCCGACTTCAGCGTTCACTCCTTTCCTGAGCTCTCCCTGGAGGCCTGGTCCTACACCGCCAGCGGAACGGGCACGGATGACGACGAATCAACAGACGACGAGGCGGCCGTCAATGAGATCGACGACACCCCAGTGGTGGAGCCGGTCGTTCCCCTGACGCCCTACGGCATCGATGACATCCTGGCCGATGGCTGCTTCCTGCCCCCCAGCGAACTGGAGCGCATGCTGCGCCGCCTGCGCGACAAGAAGAACCTGATCCTCCAGGGCCCGCCCGGCACGGGCAAAACCTGGCTGGCCAAACGCCTCGGCATGGCCCTGGTGGGCCATCTGGTGCAGGAGCCGCAGCTGCGCTCGGTGCAGTTCCACCCCAACCTCTCCTACGAAGACTTCGTGCGTGGCTGGCGGCCAACCGCCAATGGGGGCCTTGCCCTGCATGAGGGGGTGTTCATGCAGATGGTGAAGGGCGCCCTGGAGCACCCCCGCCAGACCCACGTGCTCGTGATCGAAGAAATCAACCGCGGCAACCCCGCCCAGATCTTCGGGGAGCTGCTCACGTTGCTGGAGGCCGGCAAGCGCACGCCCCGCGATGCCATGCAGCTTTGCTATCCCGATCCCGACGGCGTACACCGACCGGTGCATGTGCCGGGGACCCTCTACGTGATCGGCACCATGAACATCGCCGATCGCTCCCTGGCCCTGGTGGACATGGCCTTCCGCCGCCGTTTCGCCTTCGTCGATCTGGAACCATCCCTAGGCGATGCCTGGCGTCAGTGGGTGGTGACACGCATTCAGCTGGAGGCGAGTGCAGCCGACACGATCCAGCAACGCCTGGAGCAGCTCAACAGCACCATCGCCGCCGACAGCCGCCTCGGCAAAGCCTTCCGCATCGGCCACAGCTACGTCACCCCCAGCCAGAGCCTGGAGGGCCGCTCCAGCCGCGACTGGTTCGCCGAGGTCGTGGCCACGGAACTGCGACCCCTTCTGCATGAGTACTGGTTCGATGCTCCCGAGGTGGCCGAGCGGGAGGCGAATCGGCTACTGGAGGGGTGGTGAGCCCGCTCACCTGCACCAGAATGGCCCCATGACCTTGGCCCCAGCCCCACCGATTGAGGAACGCCTGGCCGGCATGGCGGCCGCCATCCGCCAGCTGATCCCAGCGGCCGAGGTGCGCCTGTTCGGCTCGCGGGCCCGCGGGGAAGCCGGCCCTGAATCCGATGTGGACCTGCTGATCACAGCCCCGGATGCCTGGCTGGCCAGCCACGACCGCTTTGCCCTGCTCGCCGATCTCTGGGGAGCCGTGGCCCAGCCCGATCTCTCGGTCGATCTGGTGCTGCACTCCAGCAGTGAGGTCGCCCGCCGAGCCCAGCAGCCCGGATCCCTCGTGCAGGAGGCCATCCGCGACGGGGTGTTGCTCGATGGCCGCCACTGAGGCCGACCGCCTGCTGCGGATTGCCCGGCGCGATCTGCGTATGGCCCGCCGGCTCCTGGATCCCGACGTGGAGGAGGCGAGCTGGGGATGGGCCCCTGCAGCAGACCTTCGAGAAAACGCTCAAGGCCTGGCTGCAGCACATCGGCATCAAACCACCCCACAGCCACGACATCGCCCGTCTGCTCGTCCTGCTGGAGCAAGACGGTGTGGATGTACGTGAGCTTCTGGCGCTGCGGGCTTTCACCACCTTCGCCGTGCAGGGCCGCTACGACGATGAACCGGAGGAGCTCGGCTTGGATCGCATCGCCTGGTGTCAGCGCGCGGAGGCCCTGATCGAGCACGTGCAGAACCTGCTCGGTTGATGGCACTTTGAGCATCCCCATCCGCAACATCTGGTGGCTGATGCTCTATGCCTCAGACCTCGGCAGGAGCACCGATCCGGCTCAGCTCGCGGCGGAAGACCTGCCGGAGGAGATTCCCGATCTGGTCGCGGAGATCCTGGCCCGCTCTGTTAAGCAGCGCCAGCGGCGTCAGCTCTCTACGGCCTTCCGCCAGCGGGAGGCGGTGCTCAGTCGCGTTCGTGGACGTATCGACCACCTCACCACCAGTCGCCGGCAGCTGCTCGCCAAAGGGCAGGTGGCCTGCCGCTTCGAGGAGCTCACGATCGACACCCCCCGCAACCGCTACGTGCGGGCCGCACTCGAGACCGTTGCCCGTCTGGTGTGCCAGCCGGCGTTGGCCCATCGCTGCCGGGGCCTGGCCCATGGGCTCCGCCTCCAGGGCGTCGTGGGGGAAGCCCCCAGCCGGCAACAGATCACCCAGGAATGCTTCAGCCGACACGACGCGATCGACCAGCCGATGCTGGCGGCCGCACGCCTGGCCATGGACCTGGCGCTGCCCACGGAAGAAGCCGGCCCCCATGCCCTGCACGATCCGCAGCGCTGCGTGCACTGGCTGCGGCGGCTTTATGAGAAGGCGATCGGCGGCTTCTACCGCCTCCATCTCAATCAGGCCGAGTGGGTGGTGAGCACTGGCAGGCCGCTGAGCTGGCCCCTGGCTGAGGCCACCAGCGGCATCGCCCAGGTGTTCCCCTCGATGCGCACCGACATCGTGATTGATCGCCGCGATCGCCCCCAGCGGCTAGTGATCGACACCAAGTTCACAGGCGTCTTCTCTCGGGGCTGGTACCGCGAGCAATCGCTGCGCGCCGGCTACGTCTACCAGCTCTACGCCTACCTCCGCTCCCAGGAAGGGCGCGATGACCCAGCAGCTCCCTGGGCTGATTCAGCCGCCGGCTTGCTGCTCCATCCAGCCATCGACACGGAAGTGGATGAATCGGTGTCGATCCAGGGGCATCGCCTGCGCTTTGCCACCGTGGATCTCACCTCCAGCCACGCGGAGCTGCGCTCCCGGTTGCTGGAACTGCTTCCCAATTCCTGAGCCATGTCTGCAGAGTTCGCTTCCGCCTCTGAAGGCCAGGCCGCCGCTGCTGCTCGCCGCATCGCCCTGCAGATGCTTCAGGAGCGCGGACGGGGCGCTGTTCTGGTTGGTGTGGCGCGGGTGGATGCGTCGCTGGAGTGCTTGCTGAAGGCTGTCTTGCTCCCCTCGCCCAGCGGTCGTGATGCCCTGTTCCAGCCCGATCGGCCACTGGGATCCTTTGGGGCAAAAATCAGCCTCGCCCATCGCCTGGGGCTGATCGATCGGCCGGTGGAGAGGGCGCTCCAAACGCTTCTCCGGGTGCGCAACACCTTCGCCCACTCCAGCGAATCGGCCGCTCTCTCCGATCCGCCCCATGCCTGCGCATTGGCCGAGGCCTACCGGGAGGCGCAGGCCAACCCGCTCTGGCTGCCTCTGCAGCAGGCCCTCGACAACGCCCGTGGTACCGGCGATCAACCCCTCGATCCCGCCCTCCGCGACTACATCCTGCTGATCACGATCCTGGTGGCTTTTCTGGAGGCGACGGCCCTGCAGCTCCGGCCGTTTCAGCCACCGGTGGTGATGCGCTTCTCCGGGATCGGCAGCTGAGCTCACCAAGGGTTGGCGGTCACGCTTGGGTTCCCCCCACTCCGCTCCCGGCCCTCTCCAGTCTGGGGCCCGCCTGATGTCGGGCCCCGCGCTGGGGAGGTCCTTTCGCTGCGCTGCTCCCGGCGCCGATCGTCCTGGCCACGATTTTCTGTGGTGCCGCTCCGGTGGTGGCCCGCTGCCTGTTCTGCCGGCCGGAAGAGGATCCGTTCCTGCTGCTGGAGTCCACGCTGCGCTCGCTGCAGGAGATCCTGCGGCGCAGTCAGGGGGGGGCCGTTGCGGCGGCCGTGGGATGAGCAGCCCTATGGAGAAGAAGAGATCACGTTGCTGGAGGAGGAGGTGATGCCGGCGATCGAGCAGTGCCTCGCGCGGGTGGGGGAGCTGGATCAGCGGCTCCTGGGGCAGCGGGGGCAGCTGCAGCTGCGGGGGGCCTGAGGGCTCCC
>JBKDOZ010000055.1:0-8294 GCA_046342735.1 Synechococcaceae cyanobacterium | reverse complement strand
CCTCCGCGTACACCGGCTCGTGCTGGATCAGGTCAACGGCGCGGCCGACCAGCCCGCCCGCGCCCACCGCGCCAGCGGGTCCACCGCCGCGCTGCAGGGCCGCCGCACCACTGCCGCCACCACTGCCACCGCCGCGGATTCGGTTGAGCGGCAGGAAGGTGAGCCGGCCGGCGCGGCGGCTCTTGAGCAGCTCGATCGCCCGGGCGGCGATGCGGTCGTCTTCCACCACCACCTGGGCCAGCCGGCCGCCGGCGGCCACCTCCAGCGCCACCCGGTGCCGCTCCTCCACCTCGCCGAGCTGGGCCACCGGCCCGTGGATCCCCTCCAGGCCCGACTCCAGCAGTACCCGCAGCGCCCCGGTGCCGCGGCTCTCCTGGAGCGTTTCGCGGCGGCTGTCGACGCGGGCGATCTCCCGCTCCAGCGCGGTCTGCTCCTGCTCGAGGCGGCTGCGGGTGCGCTGCTGCAGGGCGAGGGACTCGGCCAATTCCTGCACCTGGCTCTGGCGGGCGGCCAGCTGCTGCTGCAGGGCGCCGGCTTCGCGCTCCAGTTCCCCCAGGCGCCCTTCGGCATCCGCGTCGCGGCTCCCCTCCTCCTGGGTTTCCGCCTCCAGCTCCTGGCGCCGCTCGCGCCCCTGCCGCAGCCGCTCGTCGAGGTGCTGGCGCTCGGCCTGCAGCGGACCGAGCTGCCCCTGCAGCTCCTGCCGCTCGCGGCTGCGCCGTTGCTGCTCCTCCAGCCAGCTGCCGGAACGACCCGCCACCTCCCCCAGCCGGCGCCGGGAGAGCTCCACCGCGGCCTCGGCGGCGCGGCAATCGGCCTCGGCCCGCGGCAGGGCGCCGCCGTCGTCGTGCTCCTGCAGCTGCCGCAGCTGGCCGCGCAGTTCCCCTTGCTGGCGCTGCAGCTCCTGGCGTTGCTGCTGCAGCGACTCGGCCTCCCGCTGGTGGCGCTCCGCCTGGCGGGTCAGTTCGCGGCCGCTGGCCTCCAGTCCGGCCAGCTCCGCCTGCACCGCGAGCAGTTGGTCCTCGCCGAGGGCCTTCACCTCGGCCGCCAGGGCCTCCAGGGCCTGGGCGGCCTCCTGGGCCGCCTGCTCGGCCTGCCCGATCGCCTCGCGCTCCTGCTGCTCCTGTTGGGCCAGGGCGGCGGCGCGGCTCTCCAGGGCCCGCAGCTCGGCCCTGAGGGAGTCCACCACCAGCAGCTGCTCCTGGGCGCGGCCCCTGTGGAGGCGGTCCCGCAGGTCCTGGTAGGCGCGGGCACGGGCACAGTCGCGCTCCAGGCGCTGGCGGGCGCCGAGCAGCTCCTGCTCAACGATGCGACAGCGCTCCTGGCGCTCCTGCACCTCATCGAGCTTGCCGCGGCTCTGCTCGATGCGGCTGTCGAAGAGGGCGACCCCGGCCAGTTCGTCGATGATGCCGCGCCGCTCCTTGGCGCTCGTCGTCACGATGCGGGTGACGTCGCCCTGCATCACCACGTTGCTGCCGTCGGGGTCGACCCGCAGGCGGCGCAGCTGGGTCTGCAGCTGCTGCAGGTTGCAGGCCACGCCATCGGCACTGAAGCTGCTGCTGTAGGTGCCCCCCGGCGCCACGCGCAGCCGGCGGCTCACGCTCCAGGTGGTCTGGCCGTGGTGGATCCAGGGGCCCTCGCTGGGGGGCTCCAGGTCGGCCTCTGCAGGATCGGGCTGCCAGTCGCTGAGGTCGAACTGGACGGTGACGGTGGTTTCGGCCGCCTTGCCGGCGCGCAGCAGGGAACTGTTGATCAGGTCGGGCAGGCGCTCGGCGCGCATGCCGCGGCTGCTGGCCAGGCCCAGGCAGAAGAGGATGGCGTCAAGGATGTTGCTTTTGCCGGAGCCGTTGGGGCCGGTCACCACCGTGAAACCGGGCTCCAGGGGGATCTGCAGCGAGCCGCCGAACGACTTGAACTGACTGAGCTCGACCTGATTGATGTGAACCAACAGGCCCGCCGCCGAGCGACCGAAATGTAGCGGAGACGCTGACGCGCACAAGGGGGGTGCCTACTGTTCGTAGAGCAGTTCTCCGCCCGCCCCCCACCCATGGATCAGGAGACCCACAACGGCACCCCCTTCGCTCCGCTCGCCCCCAGCGAGGAGGGCGCCACGGCGAACGCTCCGGTGGCCGAGAAAGCCGGTCCAGCTCCGTTGCAGGCCCTGTTCCGCGAGCGCTTCGAATCGCTGCTGCCCGCCCTGCAGAAGGAGTGGCCCGAGGTGGCCCGCCACACCCTGGAGGCCACCCGCGGCAGCTTCGACAACGCGGTGGAGGTGATCAGCCGCCAGACGGGTGTCACCAGCGCCGGCGTGCGCCGCCAACTGGGCGAGCTGCTGCACACCACCGGCGATCAGGCCCACCAGGTGGTGGATGCGCTCAAGCCCCTGGAGGAGCAGCTGGAGCACCTGCTCGATGAGCTCAACAGCACCCTGCGTCCGAAGATCGAAAAACCGGTGCGCGAGCGGCCGATGCTGGCCCTGGGTGTGGCCGCCGGTGTGGGTCTGATCGTGGGGCTGTTGCTGAATTCCGGTCGGCGCTCGGCATGAGCAAGGGCGGAATGGGCCGGGTCACCGCGCTGATGTCGTCGGTGATGGATCTGCATGTGCGTATCGCGCTGCAGGAGGTGGGCAAGGAAAAGCGCCGGGTGATCGGCGGCGGCATCTTTCTGGCGATGGGCGTGGGTCTGGCGAGCATGGCGAGCCTGGCCCTGCAGCTGGCCCTGATCCTCTGGATCCGTGAGCGCTTCGGGCTGAGCTGGCTGCAGACCGCCCTGGTGGTCACAGCGCTCAATGCGGTGCTGGCCACAATCTTCATCCGTGTCGGCAGCCAGATCCTCAAGGGCCCCTATCTGCCGGAAACCTTTGCGGGCCTTTCGCGCACCACCAGGGCGCTTACGGGGCGGTTCCCCTGACGTTGATGTCCTGCACGCTGCGGGTCATCAGAGGCCGGCCCCAGCCTGCAGCGGGTCGATCGGGTCACGGGCCGCCCGCTGGGCGCTGGGCTTGTCCGCCAGGCCTGGTGAGTGGTGCAGCTCATAGCGCAACCAGCGGCAATCGATGCCGCCGTTGCTGATCGGCACGCGCCGGCTGGCCTTCATGCGCAGGGCGCGGGTGAGCTCCGGGTTGCCGCTCAGCAGCCAGAGGGTCCAGCCACCGCAGCGCTGGCGCAGCATCTGGCCCAGGTCGGCGTAGAGGGCCTCCAGATCGTCGTCGGCCCCCAGGCGGGCGCCGTAGGGGGGATTGACCACCACCACTCCAGGATCGGCGGGGGGGATGAGGTCGCGGGCGTCGCCCCGCTCGAAGCGGATGTGGGCGGCCACCCCGGCCCGCTCGGCGTTGCCGATCGCCTGATCGAGCACCGCAGGGTCGTGTTCCAGCCCCAACAGGGGCGGCAGGGTGCGGGGGTGGATCGCCTGACAGGCCGCCAGCTCCTGTTGCCAGAGGCTGGCGTCGAAATCCGGCCAGCGCTGCAGCCCGAAGGCCCGGGCCTCGCCCTGCACCACCCCAGCCGGCAGCCCCAGGGCCAGGCAGGCCGCCTCGATCAGCAAGGTGCCCGAGCCGCACATCGGATCCACCAGGGGCACCGTGCCATCCCAGCCGCAGAGAACGATCAGCCCGGCGGCCAGGTTTTCCTTGAGCGGCGCGGCCCCCATGGCGCTGCGGTAGCCGCGGCGGTGCAGGCTGGTGCCACCGCCGCCATCGAGGCTGAGCACCGCTTCGCTGAGGCCCGTGCGGCGGTCGTGCTGGAGGTGGAGGTGCAGGGCCAGGTCGGGGTCCTCGCGGTCCACCGAGGAGCGCCGGCCCCAGCGCTGGCGTTGCTGATCCACCAGGGCGTTTTTCACCGCCAGGGCGCTGTAGTGGCTGTGGGGCAGGGCGGGGGTGCCGCCGCTGGCCTCCACCCGCAGGCTGGCCTCGGGCGGCAGCCAGGTGTCCCAGTCGGCGGCGGCCTGCACGCCGGCGGCCAACGCGTCGGGATGGGGGCAGGGGAAGCGGGCCAGGGTGCGCAGCAGCCGGAAGGGCAGGCGGGCGCGCAGGTGCAGGCGGTAGTAGGTGGCCAGGGTGCAGCGGGCGCTCACCTGCAGGCGGCCGGGCTGCACGTCGGACGCGCCAAGGGCGCTGAGCTCGGCGGCGGCCACGGCCTCCAGGCCTGGGGGCACCACGGCGGTGAGCGCGAAGGGGGCGGAGTGCCGGGAAGGGGTGGTCATCCGTGCTGTGCGCCTGCCGTTCGGCGAGCCAGATGACCTAGCTAGCAGGTCATGGCCGCTGAGTGGAGGCTCCAGGACGCCTAGAACCGTTTCCGAACAGTCCAGATGGTTCGCTAGGCGGTGAGCACCCCCACGCCAGCCGCCCAGGCGGCCTCCGCCAGATCGCCATCGCGGGTGGCGATCGGCAGCTGGAGCCGGAGGGCGAGCTCCAGGTAAGCCGCGTCATAACTGGTGAGCTGGAAGCGCAGCGCCAGGCTCAGCAGGCTGGCTGGTTGAGGAGGAGCGGCATCGATGCGGATCGGCAGCAGGGCCACCTGATCCACGATCGCGTGGGCCGCCGTCACCGCCAGAGTGCCGCGCCGGCAAGCGGTGCGCAGCACGTTGGTGAACTCCAGCTGCAGCAGTGACGGGGCGTGGGCATCAACCACAGGCAACAGCTCGGCAACCGCGTCGCAGTAGGGCGACGTCTGGTTGGCGAGAAACCAGCCGCAGAGCACCGAATTGTCGAGCACGAAGGGGGTGGCGGACATCGCTGGCCTCAATCCAATCCCTCACGGGCGATCGCCCGCAGGTCACCCTCGATCACCACGTTGGCCCGCAACTGGTGCAGCCGCTCCAGCGCGGCGGCCACCTGCTCCCGGCGTCCGGCTCGCAGGTTCTGCTCCCCCGGATCGGGCACGAGCCGCACCACCGGCACCCCACGGCGGGTGATGGCGATCTCCTCCCCCTTCTCCACCCGAGCCACGAGGGCCGAGAGATGGTTTTTGGCTTCCGCCAGGGGGACCGCCTGGACGAGCTCGTGCCGGGCAGGCACCAGAGAGGGGTCGGCCATCTATCAAGCTAGGCTGATCAAAAAAGAGTCTAGCCCTAGAGGGCCCTAGCGCGGGGTCAGGCAGCCGATCAGCGCCTCCGGTTCGGCCTTTCCACCCACTGGCGCTCGATCATCGGCCCGTTTGTGGTGCCATGGTCCACAAGTCTGGTTTCGGCCGGACTAGGAAATCTCTTTGAAGACCTCAGTGACTATTGTATAAGCATATTATAATACAGGGTCAAGTGAATTCAATTCAGGCGACAATCCTCCTGGCAATCCAGTTGGTAGCCCATATTTCTCCCCGTTCCCCTTTGCTGGATTGGGCGTCACCTGCGACCCTGCTACTAAGGCCAGTTGGAATCTTCTTCAACAGAAGCCGAACTTTCCGCAATTCTGCCGAGGCTGATTGGCGCCTCTGAATTCATCTATTCAATTCCGAAAAGTGGCCAATCCAAGACCGCCAAATTGTATCTCGATGAGGTTTATCCGATTGTCCTACGGGCGACCTAGGGCAGACCCCACAAGTTTCCAGACTTGCTCCAGCTGCTGGGGCTCTGATGGTCCGGGAGTCTGCAGCTGCACCGCCAGGCATTCCCAGCGTGAATTGGGAATCAGGCCGATCAGTCGTTTCACCTTGGTGATCAGGGGAGAGGGGAGAAGCTCGGCATCGCGCTCGAGATTCAGGTGGCGGATCAGTGTCTGCTCCGTCACGCCGCTACTCCCCCCTGGGGTGACACAGGTCTGCAGGCGTGTGATGGCCCCGGGCGGATCAGCCGGCCCCCTGCCGAAGCCCAGTTCCTCCCCACTCAGCTGCCGCTGGGAGAGCGCCAACTCCGGCACCACAGCAGGGAACTTGACCAGTTGAACGTCTTCGCTGGTGCGGCCCCGCACCGGCACCAAGAGCAGCCTCAGGGCCGGTGCTCCGCCGGTGGGTTGCAACTGAAACCGGCGGATCGGGCCGTGGCTGAGGTTGCGGCCGCCCCGACCGGGGCTCGTGCCCAGCGGGACCACCCGATAACCAGGCAGGTGTAGGGAGGTTGGGGCCTGCCGTTCCGGCAGGGGGGCGGCCAGGCTCACCGCCTTCAGAAGCGCCGCCCCGGCGGTTAGGCCTGCCAACACCAGGAGCAGAGGCCGGACCACCTTGGGGGTCATGCGGTTTGCTCAAGCCGGGATAACTGCCATCCCATCCAAAGGTCGTAGAGCCAGATGAACACGAGCACTGCAATGCCGCTGAATACCAGCGACCCCTCCGATTCGTGGAAAAACTCAAACCACCAATCCTTGCTGGGCATCGCACTGGCGGTGATTGCAGCCAACAGGGCGATGCGCAACCCATTGGCGATCACGGCCAGCCACGGAGCCACCAGGAACATCACCCCGTTTTGCCAGCGGTGGCGCATCGGGAAGGCCAGGGCAAAAATCACCCCCACCATGATCAGTTGCATCACCATGTCGCTGCCACTGCAAGTGCCGCCGATCTGCACCGCACCATCCGGCAGGCGCACCACATTGCCCTGCACCTCAGCGGGCAGGCTGCCGAGCAGCAGCAAGGCCTGGGTGACCCGGGCGGTGAGCAAACTCAGCTTCTCGGTGGAGATCAGGGGCGACAGCCCCCGCATCAGCAGGGGCAGGGCCAGAATCAGCAGGAGCGGCCCATAGGAGGCCAGGCGCCGCAGCGGAGCCGCCAGCAGGACCAGGGCCATGCCGGCAAGCAAGGGCAGAAGCCTGGAAGCCCCATCGAGGCTGGTGATCTGCTGGCTGCGCCAGAGCACGGCCACCACCAGGGCGGCCCCGGCCACCAGGCCGATCGGTGCTGGCCTGGGCCTCCAGCCCGGGGGCTGATCCGCCAGGATCACCAACCCCCCTCCCCAGATCAGCAGGGCATTCACCGCTTCCCCAGCCCCCTGGGTGAGAAAGCTGAAGAGGAGGTGGTGAAGGGCCAGCAGGCAGGCCAGCAAGATCCAGATCGTTCTGCGAGAGAGAAAGAGGCGCTTCAGGCGCCGCCGCTGGCGAGGGGAGCCCATACGGCGCAGAGAGGCCACCGAAATCTGCCGCGGCATCGCTATTGAAAATGACGCCTGATGGTACGCAGAAAGGCCGAAACGATGGTGGCTCCCAGCAGCACGCGCAATGTTCCTGGGAGGGAATTCACCAAGGTGGTGGTGCGCTCGCGGCTGAGGTTGGCCTGGAGCCGGGAGAGGCTCAGATCGAGGGCTTCCGTGAGCTGGGCTTTTTGCTGCGGGATGGAGCCCGGCATCAGGGGGGGCAGCAGGCCAGGGATGGTGGTGACTTGCAGCCGCTGAAGCTCAGCTTCTGAGCGGGCGGCACTGAGGCGATTGCGTAGCCCAGCGAGCTCGGTGGTGGCTTGACGGTGCTGATCAGAGAGTTTGTCGCCGCTGTCGAACAAGAGCCAGCCAAAGCTGAACAATTGCAGCGGCACCAGCAGGGCAAAAACCAGGGCCCAGCGGCTGGCGAGCTGGACGGTTTGACCGCTGAGGGCGAGCCAATCCTCATCGTCGTCAGGGTTGAGATAGAGACTGGCAACACGCAGCAGGATGACGGCCAGCAGCAGCACTGGGACCAGGTTGACCAAGGAATCACCCAGGCGAAGCCACCAGATGGGGCTGGAGACAGCCAGAGGGAAGGCGCCACTGACCAGGGCCAGCAGCGCAAGCACTTCCAAAACAACGGCCAGCCGGCGAGCATGGGCCGACACTGAGGAGAGCATCAGGCGAGCCGGGGGGTAGCGGCATGACGCAGGCGCTGGCTGCGGCTGCGCAGGCGGCGGCAGAAGCTGAGAGCTGCTGCTGCACCCGCCACCGGCATAGGGCCGGGCACGGGGGTGCTGGGCAGCTGAGCGATGCTCAGGCCGCCGAAATCGGTGGCGGCGTAGATGCTGCTGCCGCTGGCGTAGACGCCCTTCACGCTGGCGTCCCCCATGCCGTTGGCGGTGGTGTAGTTGGTGAAGCTGCTGCCGCCGTTGGTGGAGATGCCGAGGCCGCCGCTGGTGGCGGCGTAGATGCTGCTGCCGCTGGCGTAGACACCACGCACGCTGTTGCTCCCCAGGCCGTTGGCGGCGGTGTAGTTGGTGATGCTGCTGCCGCCGTTGGTGGAGATGCTGAGGCCGTTGCTGGTGGCGGCGTAGATGCTGCTGCCGCTGGCGTAGACGCCACGTAAGAAGGTGCTCCCCAGGCCGTTGGCGGTGGTGTAGTTGGTGAAGCTGCTGCCGCCGTTGGTGGAGATGCCGAGGCCGCCGCTGGTGGCGGCGTAGATGCTGCTGCCG
>JBKDOZ010000054.1:0-7060 GCA_046342735.1 Synechococcaceae cyanobacterium | reverse complement strand
ACCCATGCGGATCGGCATCAACGGCTTCGGGCGCATCGGCCGCCTGGTGTTCCGCGCCCTCTGGGGCCGGCCCGGCATCGAGCTGGTGCACGTCAACGACAACGGCGGCGATGCTGCCACCGCCGCCCACCTGCTCGCCTTCGATTCAGTGCATGGGCGCTGGCCCCAGGCGATGCAGAGCAACCACCGCGGTTTCTTCGTCGCCGGCCAGGGCATCTCCTACAGCCAGGAGAGCGATCCCACCGCCGTGCCTTGGCGGGCAGCGGGGGTCGACCTGCTGCTGGAGTGCAGCGGCCGCTTCAAGACCCCCCAGACCCTGGCGCCCTACTTCGAGACCTGCGACCTGCCCCGGGTGCTGGTTGCCTGCCCGGTGAAGGGGGAGATCGCCGGGGCCGAAGCGCTGAACATCGTCTTCGGCATCAACCACGGCCAGTACGACCCCGACCGCCACCGACTGGTGACAGCCGCCTCCTGCACCACCAACGCCCTGGCGCCCCTGGTGGAGGTGCTGCAGCGGCAGTACCGCATCCGCCACGGCTCGATCACCACCCTCCACGACGTCACCAACACCCAGGTGGTGGTGGATGGCTTCAAGAGCGACCTGCGCCGCGCCCGCTCCTGCCTGCAATCGCTGATCCCCACCAGCACCGGCTCGGCCCGTGCCATCGGCCTGATCTTCCCCGAGCTGGAGGGCCGCCTCAACGGCCATGCGGTGCGCGTTCCCCTGCTCAACGCCTCTCTGGTGGATGCTGTGTTCGAGCTGGAGCAGGCGGTCAGCGCCGAAGCGGTGAACCGGGCCTTCGAGGAGGCCGCCAACGGACCGCTGCAGGGAATCCTCGGCTATGAAACCCGGCCGCTGGTGTCGGTCGACTACATCAACGATCCGCGCAGTTCCGTGGTGGATGCGGCCTCCACCATGGTGGTGAATGGCACGCAGCTGAAGGTCTACGCCTGGTACGACAACGAGTGGGGCTACAGCTGCCGCATGGCCGATCTGGCCTGTCACATCGCCCTGCTCGATCAACGCTGATCCCCGTTGCTGATCCCCCGCTGTTGATGCTCTCCCCCCTCCGCCAGTACGGCATCGTCACCGCCAACTACTGGGCCTTCACCCTCACCGATGGCGCCCTGCGCATGTTGGTGGTGTTTCATTTCCATCAGCTCGGCTATTCCACCCTCACCCTCGCCCTGCTGTTTCTCTTCTACGAATTCTTCGGCATCGTCACCAATCTCTGCGGCGGCTGGATCGGCGCCCGCTATGGGTTGCGGCTCACCCTCTGGAGCGGCACCTGGTTGCAGATCGCGGCCCTGCTGATGCTCGTGCCGGTGTCCGCCAGCTGGCCAAAGCTGTTCTCGGTGTTGTATGTGATGGTGGCCCAAGCGCTGAGCGGCATCGCCAAAGATCTCAACAAGATGAGCGCCAAAAGCGCCATCCGCGCGGTGGTGCCCGCCGGCCAAGCCCCAGCCGCCGCTGCCGATGGAGCCGAGGCCCGCCTGTTCCATTGGGTGGCGATTCTCACCGGCTCGAAAAACGCCCTCAAGGGGGTGGGGTTCTTCCTCGGGGGCGTGCTGCTCACCACCCTGGGCTTCAACAACGCGGTGCTGGCGATGGCGGTGGGGCTCGCCCTGGCCTTCCTGATCACCCTGCCCCTGCCGGCCGACCTGGGCCAGATGAAGCGCAAGGCCCCCTTCACGGCTCTGTTCTCCCCCTCCGATGGGGTGAATGCGCTCTCACTGGCGCGCTTTTTCCTCTTCGGTGCCCGCGATGTCTGGTTTGTGGTGGCTCTGCCGGTGTTTCTGGAGGGGGCCCTGGGCTGGCGGTTCTGGGAAGTGGGTGGCTTTCTGGGGCTGTGGGTGATCGGCTATGGCTTCGTGCAGGGGGCCGCGCCGTCGCTGCGGCGGCTCTGGGGCGATGGCACCCCTCCGGGCCCGTCGGCCGTGTCGTTCTGGGCGGCCCTGCTCACCGCCATCCCGGCGCTGATCGCCGTGACCCTGGCCCGCAGCGGCCATGGCGGCCTGGCGGTGGTGGCGGGCCTGGCGCTGTTCGGCGTGGTGTTCGCCATGAATTCGTCGATCCATAGCTACATGGTGCTGGCCTATTCCGGCGCCGAGGCGGTGAGCCTCAATGTGGGCTTCTATTACATGGCCAACGCCGCCGGCCGGCTGGTGGGCACGCTGCTCTCCGGTGCCCTGTTTCTGGTGGGGGGCGGAGGCTCCCCGGGCATGCAGGCGTGCCTGTGGGGTTCCACGGTGCTGGTAGCGCTCTCCTGGCTCACGAGCCTGCGGCTTCCACCCCTGCCGCGTCCGGCCACGGCGGCAACGGGCTGAGGCTGGGCAGGGCGGCCCGGCACTCCGGCCGCAGCAGCCGGCCGCTCAGTTCCCGCCATCGCGCCCACTCGATCGCCCGCTGGCGCTCCAGCTCCGCCTGCAGCCCCCGCCGCGCCGATCGAGGCAGCGCCTCCTCCCCCTCGTGCAGCAATGCCTCCAGCACCTGCAGGTCGTGCAGCTCCCCCAGAACGGCCTGGGCCTGCTTGAGGACCGAGATCCAGTCGTGGGCGCCGGGCGGCAGCCGATCCACCAGGGCCTCCAGGCTGTAGCGCACCCCCTTGATCCGCTTGCGCAGGGCGTGCAGCCGCTTCTCCCGCGGTTGCTCGGCCCACCAGCCGGGATGGAGGAAGAGCGCCCCCGAGAGCGGCCGATGCCACTCCTGCAACCACTCCGCCAGCGGCTCCTGGCCAAGGGGGCTGAAGCGCGGCTGGCCTTGCCAGTGGTCCAGCTTCGCCAGCAGACGCTCCGTGCGGGGGCAGCGGAGGGCCTCCGCCACCGCCTGGAACGCCCGCTGCCGCCGCCGCGCCAGACGCCGTCGCAGGGGCCGCAGCGCCTGGCGGTCGGCTGGATCGAGGCGGGGCAGCAGCTGGTCTTTCAGGCGCTCGTGCAGCACATCCAGATCGCGGGCCTCGCCGGTGCAGCGGGCGAGCGCGGCAATGCGGCGGGCGCTCACCCCCCGCGGCAGCACCAACGCCGGCCCGAACAGGGAGAGCACCGTGCGCAGACGCCGCAGGTTGACCCGGTACTGGTGCAGCGGCTCCCGCTCCGCATCCAGCAGCACCTGCGGTTGCAGCACGGCCAGACGGCCCGCAACCCCCTCGATCAACCCGCGGGCATGGGCGCCGTTGCTGGGGACCGGGACAGGGTTGGCCATGGGGCCAGGGGGAAGGGAGGTCAGCGGTAAAGCCCCGGGACCTCCCCAGCTTGGAGCAGCCGGCCCCCGCCTTCCCCCAGGGGATGGCCTTGCCAGGGCTCAGGGGATGGCCGTGCAGCGGAACTCCTGTTGATCCCCTCCGGGTCGCCGCAGCCGCAGGAGGGCGTGGTCGGCATCGTCCTCCCGCCACGACCATTTGCCATCGCTGTAGGTGGGCGACCCAGCGTCGTTGGTGCGCGGCAGGGGCAGCTGTTGGCCCTGCCAGCGCAGCACCACGGAGGCGCCCGGCAGGGTGCCCGCGAGGGTGTTGGGGATGCCCACCGCATCCACCGGTCCGGGCTGGAATTCCGCCTGGAGCGGTTCGCTGTCGCAGGTGTAGGCGCGTCCTGGCTCTGCCGCAGAGGCCTGCGGGATCCAGGTAATCGCTAGGCCCAGCCCTAGCCCCAGGCAGAGGGCCCACACCCACACCGCTCCCCGGGCCAAAGTGATCCAGACCGCAGGCAGAAACGGGAACATGGCGGCAGCCCGGACGGCGAAGGCATGGATCTGAGTCCCCATTCTCCCGGGCCCCTGCTGGTGTACGACGGCGGCTGCCCCTTCTGTCTGCACTTCGCGGCGCTCAGCGAGCTGCGCGGTGGCATCGCCGGCCTGCGCATCCGCGACGGACGGGACGATGACGAACTGAGGCACTGGCTGGCGGAGCGGGGGCTGCGGCTGGCCGATGGGGCGGTGTTGATCGACGGGGAGCAGCTGCTGCACGGCGCGGAGGCCATTCAGTGGCTGGCGGCCCGGATGCAGCCGAGCGCCATGCTGTTGCGGGTGTTGGCGGGGCTGATGAAGGAGCCGCCACAGGCCAGGCGGCTCTATCCGCTGTTGCTGGCGGCCCGGCGAGCGGCCCTGGCCCTCAAGGGGCTGCCGCTGGATCCGGATCAGGGTCAAGCGGCGGCCAGGGCGGCCCAATCGGAGGCGAGGGCGGAGGGAACCGGCCGGGGCTGATAGTCGCGCGGATCGCTCGGACCATGGCGCAACACGGCGTTGACCACCACCGCCGGGCGCCGGCCGCGGTTGATGGCGCCATGGGGAACGCCGGGGGGGATACGCACCCAGGAGGCCTCATCCTCCCGCAGGGTGATGCGTTGGAGGCGGCCTTCCTGCAGCACGATCAGGTCGATCGAGCCACGCAGAACCATCAGCTGATCGGTCTGGTGGCGGTGGCAGAAGAGCTCGCCGGCGGGGCTCGGGCCCACCTCGGCAATCAGGGTTTCATCACTGGGCTGGGGGGAGGAGAAGAGGGTGGAGCCGGCGCGGGAGGCCTGGCAGGGAAGGATTTCGACACGGCGACGCAAGGCCATGGCTGAACGGGTAGGTGTGTAAATGTTCGCGAAGTGGAGCTGTCGCGGGACGTCGCTTCTGGTACCGAAATGGGGCTGTGTCAGCAGTTGCTGGTTCTGCGCCAGGGTGGGGCCCGCATGCGCATGCCCCCATGGAGCCCACCCCCCAGAACGCCCAGGAGTTCCTCACCGCCACCTACCTCGGCGCCAATGGCTGGCTGCTCGCTTTCGATGGGGGCCCGCGGGTGCTCGTGGATCCCTGGTTCACCGGCCCGCTGCAATTCGGCCCCGGCGACTGGCTGCTGAAGGGGGAGCTGGCCGACCCCCAGCCCGTACCCGACGCCGTCGATCTGCTGCTGCTCACCCAGGGATTGCCCGACCACTGCCATCCGCCGAGCCTGTCGTTGCTGCCGAAGGATCTGCCCGTGGTGGGTTCAGCCAGCGCGGCCCAGCGGGTGCAAGCCCTGGGATTCGAGCACGTCGTGGCCCTCCGCCCCGGCGAGCAGCACAACGCAGCGAGGTTGACGATCACCGCCACCGCCGGAGCCCCCGTGCCCCAGGTGGAGAACGGCTATCTGCTGGACCATCCCCGCGGCAGCCTCTACCTGGAGCCCCACGGATTCCTCAGCCCCGATCTCCCCAGCCGCCCCCTCAGCGCCGTCATCACCCCCGTGATCGACGTGGGCCTGCCCCTGGCCGGCCCCTTCGTGCGCGGCAGCCGCGTGCTGCCCCAACTGATCGATCGCTTCCACCCCGCCACCGTCCTCGCCAGCACCACCGGCGGCGACGTGTCCTTCACCGGCCTCCTCGCCGGCCTTCTCCAGGTGCACGGCTCCCTCGACGAGGTCGCCTCCCGCCTTGCCACCCCCCCCACCGAAGCCCCAACCCCTCCCTGCCGCTTCATCAACCCAGTCCCCGGAACGCCCTACCCCATCCCTACCGCTACAGTCGCGTGAACGGGGCGTGGCGCAGCTTGGTAGCGCGGGTGCTTTGGGAGCACTAGGTCGCAGGTTCGAATCCTGTCGCCCCGATTCAATGATACCAAGGGGTTTCGAGGATTTTCGGAGCGCCTCTCCGGGGCCAAAAACCCTCGATGTGCGCAAAATGTGCGCAAAACCCATGGCGGTCCCGGGCTCTTGCGCACATCTTGCGCACACGGGGCCCGGACGCTGAGCACTGCCGCAGGAGGCCCTGACGCCGTGGGGAGACGGCTCAAACCCGGTCGGTAGCCTTTCCTGCGGTTGTGCGTGCTTCACGTGCTGGCCGCATCGTCCCGCCCCCATGGGGCACCGATGCCGAACCGATGACATCCCAACCTTCCTGCCGCTGGGCGACGGCCCGCGAGGCCCGCGACCACCTCGGGGTCAGCGAGGTCACCCTGGCGCGCTGGCGCAAGAGCGGCCTGCTGCGGGCTGGCCGCGACTGGCGCCGCAAGTTTCCGACCGCCAACTCGCCGGTCCTGTACCACCTGGACGCCTGCGAAACCACCATGAGCGAGGCCACCGCCCGTTCGGTGGATCAGCTGGAGCCCCTGATCTCTCCGTCCTTCCCCCGCGGAGGGCGCCGAGGGGCCGGCAGCCAGGGACGTCGTGGCACACCTACCCGACCTCAGCCAGGAGGGCACGGCTGAGGCAGTGGATGGATGCGCGACCTGATCAGCGCGGCTGAAGCCTCAACGGCGCTGACCGCTTGCCTTCCGGAAGGGGTGCTGGGACCAGCGACTCAGCCCTGCCGCTGCGGCCCATGCACGCCCAGGTGCCTAGCCGCCACATAGCGGCTGGCGCTGCCCGCCCCCTGCAACCGCTGGTTGGCCCGGTGGATCTCGGCGGCGGTGGCGCGGGTGGCGTAGCCAGCGGTGCCGGTCTCGCGGTGCAGCAACACGTAGTCGCCGGCGGGTTCCGGGGCCTGGAAGGGAAGCGACTCCGCCATGGCGCGAGGTGATCGAGCACGGGCGCCCGCCAGCAAAGCGGAGCAGCGGCCCCGGTGCCAGAGCAGATCGGAGCGGGGACAGGCCGGGTTCTTGCGCACCCAGTGGTGACCAGCGATCAGCAGCCCGCGGCGACGCCAACGGCCGAGGGTGGAGCGGCTGATGGCCAGGGCGGAGCAGAGGGCTGGGGTCTCCAGCCAGTCGGTGGAGCCGCTGGACTCGGGGCTGGGCTCAGGGGATGACCCATCGGCTTGGCAAGGTCGCCTCCTCATGGCTGCCTCCCGAGCGCCAGCTCGCAGCGCTGCAGGTGCCAGAGGCGGTGGGAGCGGCGGCAGCCGGGGTTCTTGGCCACCACATGGCGGCCATCCTTGAGAAGGCCCTGACGGCGGAGCTGGAACAGGGTGGTGCGGCTGATCGCGAGGCGGCGGCAGACCTCCTCAGTAGGGAGCCAGAGCGGATCGTCCATGGCGGCAGCAGGGTGGGGCTGGGCTGCCTGGGGCAGCGGGAGAGGCTACCGAGGGTGGATGGGGGAGGGACCATGGTTTGACTCCACAGGTAGAGAAAAAGTCGAATCCCAGAAGCTGACAGGGCAAATGGGGC
>JBKDOZ010000053.1:0-20914 GCA_046342735.1 Synechococcaceae cyanobacterium | reverse complement strand
GTCCTGCATCGTGGCTCGTGGGCCCCCGAGACGCCGCAGGACTTGGAGCACGGGCAGGCGGGGGTGGGACTATCGCAAATGAATGTACGCCGCGGCTGGCTCAGGGGGCGGGGGTGGCCTGGGCCTTCGGCGCCGCCGGGGCGGGGTCGGCCTCGCGGCTGCCCAGCTCGAGGGGGGATTCCGAGAAGAAGCGCACCAGATCGGCCACCGAGCTTGCCTTCTCCATCAGGGCCAACAGAGCGGGGAGACTCACCGCCATCTCCTGGCTCGGATAGGCCCGCAGGAAGGAGAGGGGGGAGAGGGCGCCACCGTTGTCGGCGATGCCGAGCACCACGGCTGAGCGCAGGGCCGGCAGGCCCACCTGGCGGGCGTTCAGGGGGAAGGTGATGCTGCTCAGACGCTCCAGGATGCGCGCGCCGATGCTGGTGTTGAGCAGCCGACTCACGGTGACCACCGGCAGGCTGAGGGAGGCCTTCAGCAGGCGTGCCACCTCCGCTGGATCCTGGCGGCCAAAGCGCAACACGTCGCCCAGTAGGCCGCGCGCCTGGCCCGTGGCCGCCAGATGCTCCAGATCGGCCACCGGGATCGAGCGCCGGAAGGCGCCGCTTACGAACACCACGTTCTCGGCAGCCTGGGCGGCCGGGGAGAAGGCGGCAAGGGCAAGGCCCAGCGTTGCCGCCAGGAAACGTTGCCGGGTGCGCAGGGGGGTCACCAGCCGGGCCTCGCGGAGGGGTTCTCGACTTTAGGCAGAGGTCCGCAGGGGGGAGGGCACCAAGACGTCGCGCACCAGCCGCACCACGCCCCGTTCCGCCAGGCCCCGCGCCACGTCCAGCCCCATGCGCCGTAGGTCGGGTTCCCGCAGCACCCGCGGCAGACGGCGCAGCAGCAGCTGGGGTTCGAAGCCCGGCAGCTCGGCCAGGATGCCGCTCAGCTGGCGGATCGGCTCCAGGTCGAGCAAAGGGCCGCCCCCCGCCAGCGAGGGCGCCAGCGCCTCCCGCCGTTCCCGCAGGCCCGGGGGCAGCAGGGGCGGCGGGAGCCGGCGGCCGATCCGCAGGGTGGCGCGCCAGGCCAGGTCGTCCATCCGCGCCACCAGGGCCTCCACCAGCTGCTGGCGTAGCAGGCCGCCGGTGGGGGAGAAGAGGAAATCGAGCACCTGATCCAGCAGGCCGTCGAGGTCGAGCTGGTCCTGCAACGAGGCGCTCGCCACCAAATTTTCCAGCCGCTGCCAGCGGAATTCCTCGCCGTCGAACAACATCTCCCGCAGGCTGCGGCGCAGCGCCGGATCGGGGTCCTCCATCAGGCGGCGGGCGAAGTAGGGGTAGGCGGCGCCGAGAATTTTGAAGTTGGGGTCCACGCTCAGGGCGATGCCCTCCAGGGTCACCAGGGAGCGGATGATCAGGGCGTAGTAGGGCGGTACCCGGAAGGGGAAGCGATACATCACCCCGCTCAGATCGTCGGTGACCGCCTTGAAATCCATGCGGCTCACCCCCATCTCCAGCGCCTGGCCGAAGACCGTCTCGAACGCCGGCACAATCGGTGCCAGATCCACCTCCTCAGCCAGGAAGCCAAGCGAGACAAAGTCTTTGGAGAGGGAGGCAAAGTCGCGGTTTACCAGGTGCACCACCGCCTGGATCAAACCGGTGCGCGCTTCGCGGGTCACCTCGCTCATCATACCGAAATCCAGGTAGGCCAGCCGGCCGTCCGCCAGGGCCAACAGGTTGCCGGGGTGGGGATCGGCGTGGAAGAAGCCATGCTCCAGCAGTTGCTGCAGGCTGCAGTTCACCCCCACCTGCACCATGTCGTCGGGGTCGACCCCAATCGCCCGCACCGCCGCGAGGTTGGTGAGCTTGGTGCCCTCGATCCATTCCATCGTCAGCACGCGGCGGCTGGTGGCCTGCCAATAGATCGCCGGTACGGCAATGCGCAGATTGTGGGCGTGCAGCTTGCGGAACTTGTCGGCGTTGCCGGCTTCATTGATGTAGTCCATCTCCTCAAACACCCTCTTGCCCAGCTCATCGATCAACGCCACCAGGTCGGATCGAATCAGGCGAACGTTCCGGTTCAGCCAGCCGGCGATGTTGCGCACGATGTAGAGATCGAGGGTGATCTGCTCGCGCAGGCCCGGGCGTTGCACCTTCACCGCCACCCGCTGGCCATCGTGCAGCACGCCCCGGTGCACCTGGCCAAGGGAGGCGGCGGAGATCGGTTCGCGGTCGAGCTGGGAATAGACGGCCTCGATTGGCTGGCCCAGGTCCTCCTCAATGCAGGCCATCGCCAGGCGGCTGTCGAAGCCGGGCAGCTGGTCCTGCAGCTGGGCCAGCTCATCGAGCAGCAAGGGTGGAATGATGTCGGGCCGGGTGGAGAGCGCCTGGCCGGCCTTGATGAAGGCGGGGCCGAGGGCCGCCAGCAACTCGGCGCATTCGCGGGCCCGGGCGCGGGCCCGCTCCGGGTTGGCCAGGGCGCCGCTGAGCCGATCGATCCCCACCCCGAGCAGGTAGAGGCCGATCGGGATCAGCGTCTGGCGCAGGCGGCGCAGCAGCCGCTCCGGGTGTCCGGCGTAGAGGCGCGTGATGGCTGCCGGGTCGTAGGCCATCAGGCCGGCGGCTTCGAGGAAGTCGCCCAGTTCCTCCGGCTTGCCCGGGGAGGCGTGCAGGGGGGCGGCCGGATCGCTCGGCGCCTGGATGTTGGGCTCCAGCGGTGGCGGATCGGCCATCGGATCGGCCCCGAACACGGCGGCCCGCATGGCGGCCAGGGCGGCTTCGGCGGCGGTGCGGGGCATCGGCGGGGGGCACGGCGGCCGGTTTGGGTTGCAATTCTCAACCCTCGGCCGCCGTGGTGTGGATCCCTTACCCGATCCCAGAGGCGATCGGGTGGTTCCGCGCTGCCGAGCAGATCAGTTCCGTTCTTCCTGGCCAACCGCAGATTGCGCCACCGGGCTGACCGTCAAGCTCGCTTGACGGCGCCGGCTCCGCAACTGCCGACTCCATGCCAGCGCCAGGCCCACTCCTGCAGCCGGCAGCGGTCCGGGCGCCGGCACCTGGCGCACCAAGAAGATTCCCTTGCGCTCCGTGTCGGGTTCGAAGCTGAAGTTGGGCGGCACGGAGTGGAAGTCCATGTCCACCACCGGCGATAGGAAGGTGGCGGTGAAGAAATTCGAGAAGCTGCCGTCGGCATAGCTGACGTTGAAGCCCTTCTTGGTGAGTGGCTCAGAACCGAGGCGGACGAGGTTGTCGCTGAAGTAGCCCGCGTTGCCGGGGATCGAGCTGCCGACTCCCTGCAGTCCCGTGATTGCCACGCCGTTGCGTTTGCCGCTCGCGTCGAGGATGGTGAAGAAGCCGTTGGCGTCCGGGGTGTTGTTGGTGAGTAGCCGACCTGCCGCTGTCACAGCTCCATAGGGGGGGACGTCGGGAGCATCGAAACTCCACTCCCACACCAGGGCCCGGGCCGACCCGGCTTGGAGAAGGGCCGCCCCTGCGAGCACGAGGGCGGTGCGTTGTGTTGTGACTCTCAGGGGATGGAGGTGGCGGAGCATGGGCTGCCTGACTTCGACGGGGTCAAGGTAGGCAGGTCTGTCCATCTTGTCTCCTTCTTTCCGACTTTGTTTGGCCGCTGGTTTGGGCGGCGTGGGTATGGCGCTGGTGTCCGCGCTGCCAGCCACCCCCTTGGGAAAGCCGCCCCCCGTCGCTACGGTCGGGTCCGCCCGCGGCGGCCGCCGTGCTCACCGGTCTGCATCTCGAGAACATCGCCCTGATCGAGCGGCTCGAGCTCGCCTTCGAGCCGGGCTTCACCGTGCTCACCGGCGAGACCGGCGCCGGCAAATCGATCCTCCTCGATGCCCTCGACGCCCTGCTCGGCGGTGCCCAGGGCAGCCAGGGGGCCCGCCTCTTGCGCCGGGGCGCGGCGCGGGGTCGCATCGAGGCCGCCTTCACCCTCCCCCCCCCGCTCGCCGAATGGCTGGCCGCCCAGGAGCTGGAGGCCGACGACGGCGAACTGCTGCTCAGCCGCGATTGGCGTCTCCAAGAGGATCGCCTCAGCAGCCGCCACCGCCTCAACGGTGTGGCGATCAGCCGCGCCCAGGTGTTGGAGCTGCGCCCCCTGCTGCTCGATCTCACCGTGCAGGGCCAGACCCAGCAGCTGGCGCGGCCGGGCCAGCAGCGCCGCTGGCTCGATCGATTCGCGGGCGAGGCGCTGCTGGCGGAGCTGGAGGAGGTGCGGGGCGCTTTCCGGCGTTGGCGTGACGCCGCCCGGGCCCTGGAGGTGGCGCTGGCCGATCGCGAGCGGCTGGAGCGGGAGCGAAGCCAGCAGGAACAGCTGCTGGAGGATCTGGAGGCCGCCGGTCTCGACGATCCCGACGAGTTGATCCGGCTGCAGACGGAGCAGGATCGATTGGCCCATGGCGTGCGCCTTCAGGAGGGGATCAGCACGTTGCTTGGGCGTTTGCTGGAGGGGGCGGAGTCCGCGCCGGCTGCGCTCGATCACCTGGCGGCCTGCGAGCAGGAGCTTCAGCAGATGGCGGCCCTCGATCCCAGCGCTGCCCCCCTTCTGGATGCCTGCACCGGTGCCTTGCTCGGCCTGCAGCAGCTCAGCCGCGACCTCGACCGCTATGGCGCCTCCCTGGAGAGCGAACCCGGCCGCCTGGCTGAGCTGCAGGAGCGCATCGCCGACCTGCGCAGCTTGGAGCGCCGCCATGGCCTGGAGCTGTCGGCCCTGATCGAGCGGCGCGACCAGCTGCGGGAGAGCCTCGCCCCGGGGGGCGCTGAAGCCTCCCTGGCGGCCCTCGGCGAGGCGGAGGCTGCGGCTCGCCGCGAACGGGACCGCGCCAACAAAGCCCTCAGCCGCCGTCGCATCGCCGCCGCCCGCACCCTGGAGGAGCACCTCCTGGCGGCGCTGCGGCCGATGGGCCTGGCCAACGTGCGCTTCGCCGTCGCCCTCGACCCCATGGAACCAGCCGAGGAGGGGGCCGATGCGGTGCAGTTCCGTTTCAGCGCCAACCCCGGCCAGCCCCTGGCGCCGCTGGCGGAGGTGGCCTCGGGAGGGGAGATGAGCCGCTTCCTGCTGGCCCTCAAAACCTGCCTGGCGGCGGCCGATCCCCACGTCACCCTGCTGTTCGATGAGATCGACACCGGCGTCAGCGGGCGGGTGAGCGGCGCGATGGCGGAGCTGCTGCAGCGCCTTGGCGTCTCTCGCCAGGTGTTCTGTGTCACCCACCAACCCCTGGTGGCCGCCGCCGCCGACCACCACTTCCGCGTCGCCAAGGTGGTGGAGGACGGCCACACCCACACGCGAGTGTCCCGACTGCGGGACGCTGAGGAACGGCAGGCCGAGCTGGCGGAGCTGGCCGGAGGGGATGCCGAGGAGGCCCGCAGCTTCGCCGCCAGCCTTCTGGAGCGCCGCGAACCGGGCCCCCGGCGCGTTGCCTGAACCCTAAGGGCCGGAGCCGCCGATAGAATCGGCGGCTGTCGTAGGCCTTCCATGCCCCGCGCCCGCGCCGGGTCCACCGCCAGGAACGGCACCGGCAAAGGACCCGCCGAGCCGCACCACACACTCAGCGGCGGAACGCTCGAGGATGTCATCCGGGTGCGTGGCGCCCGTCAGCACAACCTGCGCAACGTCGACCTCACGATCCCGCGCAATCGCCTGGTGGTGTTCACCGGCGTCAGCGGTAGCGGCAAGAGCTCCCTCGCCTTCGACACGATCTTCGCGGAGGGCCAGCGCCGCTACGTCGAGAGCCTGTCGGCCTACGCCCGCCAGTTCCTCGGCCAGGTCGACAAGCCGGATGTCGACGCCATCGAGGGGCTGTCGCCGGCGATCTCGATCGACCAGAAATCGACCAGCCACAACCCCCGCTCCACCGTCGGCACGGTGACGGAAATCCAGGACTACTTGCGCCTGCTGTTCGGCCGCGCCGGCGAACCACACTGCCCCCAGTGCGAGCGCTCGATCCGCCCCCAGACCATCGACGAGATGGTGGACCAGATCCTCACCCTGCCGGAGGGCACCCGCTACCAGCTGCTGGCGCCGGTGGTGCGGGGCAAGAAGGGCACCCACGTGAAATTGCTCTCCGGCCTGGCGGCCGAGGGCTTTGCCCGCGTGCGCATCAACGGAGAGGTGCGCGAGCTGGCCGACAACATCGAGCTCGATAAAAACCACGCCCACAACATCGAGGTGGTGGTCGACCGGCTGGTGGCGCGCGAGGGCGTGCAGGAACGCCTCACCGATTCCCTTGGCACCGCCCTCAAACGCGGCGAAGGCCTGGCCCTGGTGGAGGTGGTGCCCAAGACCGGCGAGGAGCTGCCGGAGGGCCTGGAGCGCGAACGGCTGTATTCCGAAAACTTCGCCTGCCCGGTGCACGGAGCGGTGATGGAGGAGCTCTCCCCCCGCCTGTTCTCCTTTAACAGCCCCTATGGCGCCTGCTCCGATTGCCACGGCATCGGCCATCTGCGCACCTTCACCGTGGATCGGGTGGTGCCTGACCCCAGCCTGCCGGTCTACGCCGCCATCGCCCCTTGGAGCGATAAGGACAACTCCTATTACTTCTCCCTTCTCTATTCGGTGGGGGAAGCCTGCGGCTTCGAGCTCAAAACCCCCTGGAACCAGCTGAGCGAGGAGCAGCGCCAGGTGCTGCTCCATGGTTCGCAGGAGCCGATCACGATTCAGGCCGACAGCCGCTATCGCAAGGGGTCCGGCTACCAGCGGCCGTTTGAGGGGGTGCTGCCGATCCTCGAGCGCCAGCTGCGCGATGCCAGCGGCGAGGCGATCCGCCAGAAGCTGGAGAAGTATCTGGAGATGGTGCCCTGTGCCACCTGCCGCGGCCTGCGCCTGCGGCCCGAAGCCCTGGCGGTGAAGGTGGGGCCGTTTCCGATCCATGAGCTCACCTGCGTCAGCGTCGGCGACACCCTCCAGCGCATCGAAGCCTTGATGGGGGTGGGCGCCAGCGAGGGCAGCGAGCCCCTGTTGACCCCGCGCCAGATTCAGATCGGCGATCTGGTGCTGCGCGAGATCCGCATGCGCCTGCGCTTCCTGATCGATGTGGGCCTCGATTACATCAGCCTCGACCGCCCGGCGATGACCCTCTCCGGTGGGGAGGCCCAGCGCATCCGCCTCGCCACCCAGATCGGCGCCGGCCTCACCGGTGTGCTCTACGTGCTGGATGAGCCGAGCATCGGCCTGCACCAGCGCGACAACGACCGCCTGCTGGCCACCTTGGTGCGCCTGCGCGATCTGGGCAACACCCTGATCGTGGTGGAGCACGACGAAGACACCATCCGCTCCGCCGACCACATCGTGGATATCGGTCCGGGAGCGGGCGTGCACGGCGGCCGCATCGTGGCCGAGGGCAGCCTGGACGACCTGCTGGCGGCCGAGCATTCCCTCACCGGTGCGTACCTCAGCGGCCGCCGCGCCATCCCCACCCCCGCCAAGCGGCGCAGCGGCGGCAGCCGCTGCCTCACCCTCTGCCACGCCAACCGCAACAACCTGTGCGACATCAGCGTTGAGATCCCCCTGGGCCGCCTCGTCTGCGTGACCGGCGTGAGCGGCAGCGGCAAGAGCACCCTCGTGAATGAACTGCTCCATCCCGCCCTTGAGCACCGCCTGGGCCTGAAGGTGCCCTTCCCCTCGGGTCTGGGGGATCTGCTCGGGGTCACGGCCATCGACAAGGTGATCGTCATCGACCAGTCGCCGATCGGGCGCACCCCCCGCTCCAACCCCGCCACTTACACCGGCGCCTTCGATCCGATCCGGCAGGTGTTCGCCGCCACGGTGGAGGCCAAGGCCCGCGGCTACCAGGTCGGCCAGTTCAGCTTCAACGTCAAGGGAGGGCGCTGCGAGGCCTGTGGCGGGCAGGGCGTCAATGTGATTGAGATGAACTTTCTGCCCGATGTCTATGTGCAGTGCGAGGTCTGCAAGGGGGCCCGCTACAACCGCGAAACCCTGCAGGTCACCTATCGGGGCCACACGATCGCCGATGTGCTCGAAATGACGGTGGAGCAGGCCGCCGATGTGTTCGCCGCCATCCCCCAGGCCGCCGACCGTTTGCGCACCCTGGTGGATGTGGGTCTCGGATACATCAAGCTCGGCCAGAGCGCCCCCACCCTCTCGGGTGGTGAGGCCCAGCGCGTCAAGCTGGCCACCGAGCTCAGCCGCCGCGCCACCGGCAAGACCCTCTATCTGATCGACGAACCCACCACCGGCCTGAGCTTCTACGACGTCCACAAGCTGATGGATGTGATCCAGCGCCTGGTGGATAAGGGCAACTCGATCCTGGTGATCGAGCACAACCTCGATGTGATTCGCTGCGCCGACTGGATCATCGACCTCGGCCCCGAGGGTGGCGACAAGGGGGGCGAGATCGTGGCCTGCGGCACCCCGGAGCAGCTGGCCGACCATCCCACCAGCCACACCGGCCGCTATCTGCGCCAGGTGCTCGCCCAGCATCCACCCCAGGCCGAGCCGGAGGGCGAATCGGAAGCTGAGCTCCAGCCCGAACCCGTTTGAGCCGATGGCGGCCTTCCCTGAGCGGCTCGATTTCTACGGCCAGGCCCTGGCCCGCTGGCTTCATGGGCGGGGTCCGTTGCGCCTGATCGTGCGCATGCCCGGCAACATCGGCGATGCCCTGATCTGGCGCGGCACCTGCGACCTGTTCGAACGCCACCGCGTCGACGCCGAGCGCATCGACCACCGCCAGGCCCTCGACGGACCCCATCCCGACACCACCTTGGTGATCCCCGGCAGCGGCGCCCTCACCCGCCTCTGGCACGAGTGGCTGCCGGAGCTGATCGAGCGGGCGGCTGCCCAGTACCGCCACGTGGTGGTGCTCGCCTCCGACTACGACCCCGATGTGCCAGAGGTGGCCCGCGCCCTGGCGCTGCCGAACGTCTGGGCCATCGCCCGCCAGCCCCTCTCCTATGCCGCGATCCGTCCCTTCGGCCGCGCCGTGCTGATGCCCGACCCCGCCCTCTGGTGCCGCCGCTTCCACCCCAGCGCTGCCACCCCCGTTCCTGCCACCCCCGGCGACGACCCCGAGGGGCCCCTGCTGCTGGCCCTGCGCACCGACCGCGGTTCCTGCCTGGCCGATCTGCCCCTGCGCCCCGATCCGCAGCGCAACCAGGACCTCTCGCGCCTGTCCCCCGACCTCGACGCCTTCCTCGACGCTGTCGACGCCGCCAGCCATGTGGTCACCGATCGCCTGCATATCGCCGTCTCTGCGGTGATGCTCGGCAAGCGGCTCTCCTGGATCGACCCCTACGACCGCAAGATCTCCTCCTATCTCGCTTTCGCCTTTGCGGAGCCCCAGCGCCGCCGCTGCACCCCGCTGGCGATCGAGGACCTGCAGGATCGGGGCTGGCTCGTGCCCCGGGGGGGCTGAGCGATGGCGCGCATTCAAGGCCTCACCCTGATCCGCGACGAGTGGCCCCTGGCCCTGCTCTCGATCAACCACGCCCTGCTCCACCACGTCGACCAGCTGTTGTGCGCGGTGCAGGTCAGCGCGGACGCCACCCTGGAGGGGGTGCAGCAGCTGCGGGGCTTCTGGGGGGAGCGGCTCACGGTGGTGGAGATCCGCACCCCCGCCTACCTGCAGGAGGCCATCGTGGCCACGTTGGTGCGGCAGCTGGCGGAAGCGGCGGCACCGGACGACTGGCTGTACGTGTTCGACGCCGATGAGTTCGCCGTCACCCCGTCCGCGGTGCCGCTGCGCGAGCAGGTTGTTGTCCAGGGGATCGACAGCCCGGAACTGCGCTACCAGGTGTGGAACTGGGTGGCTCCGGTCGATTTCGACGACCTGGATCTGGCCGCCTACGAACGGGTGCGGCACCGGGCCCTGCCCAGCGTGTTCCTTTCCCTGCCGCCCCACATTCTGGCGGAGGAGATCGGCCGCGGCTTCCTCAATTACTTCGATCTGCCCTTCTACGACAAGGGCCTGTTTCGCTTCGACGCCCTCGGTAAGCGTTGGCTCGGCCCCGGGGCCCACCGCCTCCGGCCACCCGCTGCGCCCCTGGGCCCCTCCGCCCACCTGCCGACGGAGGCGTTCCATGCCATGCACCTGCCCCTGCTCAGCCGCCGCCGCCTGGATGGCCGCCTGACCCAGGCCCGCAACCTCAAGGCCCAGGGCTTCCCCTTCCACCACGGCTGGCAGAGCCGCATGCTGCTGGATCTGGAGGCCTCGCAGGAGCTCGACGCCTTCTGGCAACGTCACGCCATCGACCCTGAGCAGCCTCTGGGTGCCCCCGGCACACCCTGTTGCGAGGAGAGCGATCTGTTTGCCACCGCCCTCGAGCCCGCGCTGGCCCTCACCCGTTCCCTTCTCGACGCTCCCACCGCCCCCGATCCGCCGCTGCCCCTGGCGGAGGAGGCCTGCCTGCGCATGATCCACCAGCTGCAGGACCAGCTCAACGATCTGCACCGCGACCTGATGCGCCACGGGGTGAATCAGGTCGCGGCCCAGTGGTACGGATCCAGCCCCCCGGCCGGCCCGCCGTAGCATCCAATGGCCGGTTGCCTGCCGCGGTCGCCCCACGGCCGTCCCCCCCTCATGCCCCTGCCGTCCCTCCTCCGCCGACCCCGTCTGGCCCTGCTGCTGGGGATGGCGGCCCCGGTTGGTTGGATCAGTCCGGCCGCAGCTCTGGAGCGGGTGGAGCTGCATCTGCCCCTGCTCGATCTCTACTTCGATGTGAAGGTGAGCGAGCTGGGCAGCCCCGCCGCGCTCGCCAACGGCAGCAGCGATCTGGCGGAGGTCGACCGTGCCACCGATGGCGCCCTGGGCCGTCGCATCACCGAGCTGTTTGCCGCGCCCCTGCCGGTCACCACCAAGGCGTTGGTGCGCAATGCCGTGGGCACGCCGATGTTTGAGCAGGCCCTGCTGATGGCCTCCACCATCGGCTCGATCGATGGCGTAGCGCCCGATCTCGATGGCAGCGACCTCGAGGCCGCCCTGCAGAAGGCCTCCGCCTCCGGGCCCCTCACCCTGCAGTCGCTGCTGCAGGCCCTGCCCGGCCAGTCGGCCACGATCAACCTGGAGAAGGCCTTGCTGGGGCTGCGGCGGCTCGCCACCCAGTTCCGCCACGCCCAGGAGATACTCGCCACCCTGCCGCCCACTCCGGCCCTTCCCAGCAACGATGCGCAAGGCCCCCTGCCCACGGTGCGCAGCATGGAGCAGATCCAGGTGCGCCACCGTTCGGAACCGCTGCAGATGGTGGTGATCCGGCCGGAGCAGAAGGCGAATGGCCGGCTGGTGATCATTTCCCACGGGCTCTGGGATGGGCCGCCGAGCTTCGAAGCTTGGGCCACCTTCCTGGCAAGCCGGGGTTACACGGTGGTGCTGCCCCTCCACCCGGGCAGCGACAGCAGCCAGCAGCGGGCCATGCTCTCCGGCAAGCTGCCGCCGCCGGGCCCCCAGGAGCTGCGGATGCGGCCCCTCGATGTGAGTGAGGTGATCGATGCGGCCGGTACCGGCGGCGTGGCCGGCCTCAGCGGGGTCGATAACCAGCGGGTGGTGGTGCTCGGTCACTCCTGGGGTGCCACCACCGCCATGCAGCTGGCCGGCGCCACCCCCAGTTCGCGGCGCCTGAAGGAGCGCTGCTTAAACCCGGCGGACCCGGATCGCAACCTCAGCTGGGTGCTCCAGTGCAGCTTCCTCGACGCCGCCGACCGGGCCGCCCTGGCCGATCCGCGGGTGGTGGCGATTGCGGCCGTGAGCCCGCCCGTCAACCTGATCTTCGACCATGGGGCCGGCGCGAAGATCACCGCCCGGGTGTTGCTCATCTCCGGCAGTCGCGACTGGGTGGTGCCCTCGGGCCCGGAGGCGATCCGCCGCTTCCGCGGGCCCGCCTTGGCCGGTCACCAGCTGGTGCTCGCCAGCGGCGGCGACCACTTCAACCTGCGCGGCCACGGCGATGGTGGTCCCCTGCGGGCCCTGCTGCTCCGCTGGGTGGATGCCGCCTTCGCCGCCGGCTCCGCCCTGCCCCCCGCCCCGGGGGCCCGCCCGCTGCTCTCCCCCACCGACTGGGGTGACGACGAGATCCCCCTGGTGTTGGTTCCGGCCAGTTCGCTCGAACCCTGAGGCCTCAGAGGGGTGGTTCTTCGCCGTTGCCCGTCGGGTGGGCGGTGTTCGAATCGGGCATCCAGTAGCTCAGCTCGTCCTGCCAGTAGAGCCTTCCTGGCAGGCGCTGGGTGCTGAGCTTGGAGCGGGTCATCGCCGTGAGCAGCTGGGTCATCTCGATCGGCGTGAGATCCGTGCGGATGTCCTCGCCGGCGATTTTCAGCAGGACTGGCAGTTGGGCCAGGGTGGCGGGCTGCACCAGCTTGCGGAACACTTCGGCCAGCACCAGCCGTTGGCGTTCCATCCGGCCCAGATCGCCCATCTCATCGTGGCGGAAGCGCAGGAAACCCTCCAGGTCGGATCCCTTGAGCACCTGGCGGCCGGGGGCCAGATCGATCAGCAGCCCCTGGGCGTTGTCCACGTAGTACATCGCCTTGGGCACGTCCACCTCGACGCCGCCCAGGGCGTCGGCCACCTTCGACACCGCGTCGAGGTTCACCTTGAGGTGCTTCTGAACGGGCATCGACAGAAGGCGCCCCACCTCGGCCTTGGCGGCCTCCGGCCCACCGCTGGCATAGAGGGCATTGGCCTTCATCACCCCCAGCGATGGCGGCTCGACGAACGTGTCGCGCGGCACCTGGGTGAGGTGGGTGATGCCGTCTTTCACCTGCACGGTGAACATCACATCGGTGTTGCCGCCGATCACATCACTGCCCATCACGAGCACACGGCGCTCGCCGATGCCCAGGGGGTCCACGATGGCGGCGATGCCGTGGGGCGCGTGCACCAGCGCGGCCAGGGCCGAGCCGATCAGGGAGGGGAGCGGACTCGCCAGCCCGTAGCCCATCGCCATGCCGAGGCCGAGCACCAGCAGCCGGTGGGGGCCGCGCCGCCGTGGGGCCGGGGCCATGGGTGTCTGGCGGCGGCTGAGAAGCTCAGGAACGGTGTCGATGCTGCGGGCAGTTCGCACCGGATTGGTGGCGCTGCTACGGCCGCTGGATCGTGCCCGTTGCCGCCGGGAGGAGGGCTGGTGGGAGTGGGCCTGGCTCATGGTCCGGGAAGCTGGGCGAACCATAAGGCCCGTTTTCCCTTCTCACCAGGGGGGACGACGGTTCATCGGCCGGTCCCCACCCGCACGGCGGCGGCGGCCGCATCGGCGCGGGCGCGCGCTTCCGCCAGGTTGGCGCCGCGGGCCAGGGCCACCCCCATGCGCCGCCCCGGCCGCGCCTCCTCCTTGCCGAAGAGCAGCAGCTGGCTTTCCGGCTGCCCCAGGGCTTCGGCCACCCCCTCGTAACGCACCGGCTGGCCCGCCTCGCTCGCCAGGATCACGCGCGAGGCGGCCGGCCCAAGGCTGCGGATCGGTGGGATCGGCAGCCCCAGCACCGCCCGCAGATGCAGCTCGAACTCGCTGAGGTTCTGGCCCACCAGGGTCACCAGGCCGGTGTCGTGGGGGCGCGGCGACAGTTCTGAAAAGACCACCTCCTCCGCCCCGGGCTCCCCGCACAGAAAGAACTCCACGCCGAAGAGGCCGGCTCCGCCGAGGGCGTCGGTGACGGTGCGGGCCATGGCCTGGGCCGCCGCCAGCTGCGGCTCCCCCAGCGCTGCCGGTTGCCAGCTGCATTGGTAATCCCCACGCTCCTGCTCGTGGCCGATCGGCGGGCAGAACAGGGTGGGCCCCTGCCATGGCTTCACGGTGAGCAGGGTGATCTCCAGCTGGAAGCGCAGGAATTCCTCGACGATCACCCGCGCCCCGGCCCCCCGCGCCCCAGCCATCGCAGCTTCCCAGGCTGCCGCGATGCCCTCGGGCCCGGCCACCACGCTCTGTCCCTTGCCTGAGGAGCTCATCACCGGCTTGACCACCACGGGCCAGCCCAGGGGTGCCGCCGCTTCCGCCAGCTCCTCAGCGCTGCTGGCGTAGGCGAAACGGGCGGTGCGCAACCCCAGCTCCCCTGCCGCCAGATCCCGGATGCGATCGCGGTTCATCGTCACCGCCGTGGCCCGGGCGGTGGGAATCACGGTGATGCCCTCGGCTTCGAGATCGGCCAGGGCATCCACCGCCAGGGCTTCGATCTCCGGGATCACCAGATCGGGGCGGTGTCGGCGCACCACCGCCCGCAGCGCCTCCGCCTCGCCCATCGGCACCACCTCCGCCCCATCGGCCACCTGCATGGCCGGGGCCCCGGCGTAGCGGTCGACGGCGATCACCCGGCAGCCGAGGCGCTGGGCGGCGATGGCCACCTCCTTGCCCAGCTCGCCGCTGCCGAGCAGCATCAGCGTGCGGGGGAAGGGGGCTGTGGGGTCGTGCATGCTCTGCCCTCCTGCTGGGCCGCCAACGTTGTCGATCCTGCCGTGCCGCCGCCGCTCTCCCCTACCGCGCCGCCGCCGCCCTCCCCTACCGTTGCGGCGCCGGCCGGTCCGCCCTTGGCGCCGCCGCCGCAGTCCCCCTGTCTGCCCCGCTTCCTGTGTCTGCACCGCTCTTCGCCTTCCAGACCGCCGGCGATGTGGGGGATGGTTTTCGCCTGTTCGGCTTCGACATTGCCGCCCTGCAGCAGGGCACGCTGATCTACCTGGGGCTGTCGTCGCTGGCCTTTGTGGTGGTGTGGGTGGTGGGCTACCTGCGTCGTCGCTGAGGCGCCAACCCTTCCGTTGCTGGGGCGGGACCCCTTCAGTCGCTGGGGCGCCCGTCGTCCAGCAGCTGCAGCTGGCGCTCGGGCGGCTCCTCGCTGATGAAGCCGTAGGCCTCGAACACCCCCGGATCCGGATGGGTGATGCGGGCGCGGCCGTGCGGGTCGCGGTCGAGCTGGAAGCCTTCGGCGGCCATGCGGCGCATCAGGGCCGCGGCCTCCTCAAAGCGGGCGGCCATGGCATCAAGGCTGGCGCAGTCGCCGGTGAGACCGGCTTCTTTCCAGGTGAAATACGCCATGGCAGGGGAGACCGGAGAGCGGGCTCAGGGCCGCATCAGCAGCCCCAGCAGCACCAGTATCAGGCTGACGCCCCAGAAGGAGAGCACCACCTGCTGTTCGCTCAGGCCGCTGAGCTCGAAGTGGTGGTGCAGCGGCGCCATGCGGAACAGGCGCCGGCCCTGGCCATCCGGCCCCTTGGTGGCCTTGAACACCCACACCTGCAGGATCACCGAGAGCGATTCCGCCAGGAACACACCCCCCATCAGCAGCAGGGGCCAGAGGCTGTCGCTGAGCAGGGCCACGCCGGTGAGGGCGGCGCCCATGGCCAGCGAACCGGTGTCGCCCATGAAAACGCGGGCGGGATGGCGGTTCTGGCTGAGGAAGCCGAGCCAGCAGCCCGCCATCGCCACGCAGAAGGCGGCCAGGGAGGGGTCGCCGTCGTTGCCCCGCAGCATCAGCTGCAGGCCCATGCCCGTGAACACGATCGCGCCGCAGCCGGCGGCGAGGCCATCGAGGCCATCGGTGAGGTTGGTGGCGTTGCTCTCGGCCAGGAACACGAACAGGGCCAGGGGCCAGATCAGCAGGCCCAGGGGCAGGACCCAGCCGAAGGGCAGGCCCACATCGCCGGCCGCTCCGGCGCCGAGCCAGCCACCGAAGCCCGCCCAGAGCAGGAACAGCAGGGCGGCGCCTCCCTGAAGCAGCAGCTTGCCGCGGGGGGTGAGGCCGGTGTTGGTCTGGCGGGTGAGGCTGCGCCAGTCGTCGAAGGCGCCAATCGCCAGGAAGGCCAGGGTGATGGCCGCCACCGCCAGGAGGCGCGGATCCCCGGGGGACACCAGGCCGCCCACCAGCACCCCCACCGGCACCACGAGCAGCCCGCCCATCGTGGGGGTGCCCGCCTTGCTGTGGTGGGCCTGGGGGCCCTCGTCGCGGATCACCTGGCCGAGCTTGAGGCGGCGCAGCCGCGGCACTCCCCAGGCGGCCACCCCGGCGCTCACGGCGGTGGAGACCAGCAGCGGCAGGGTGAGGCTGGCGTTGGCCAGGGTCCAGTCAGCGGCCAGGCAGGCGCCCAGCACGATCAGGGCCAGCAGGGCGGCGGGCAGCCTGCCATCGGGCGCCGTCATGGGGGTCAGTCTTCCCAGTCTTCTTCGGGTTGCTCGTCGGCCTGGTTGTAGTCCTCCTTCTCGCCCATCAGCGCCGAGAGCTCTTCCTCCTCCACGGTGCTCACATCGGTGCTCGCGGTTTCCTCATCGGCCACCAACCGGCCGCTGGCCTCCAGCAGGCTGAGCAGATCCGGCTCATCGCGCAGGGGCAGCACCGGCGCCGGCTCATCGCGCCGGTAACGGGTGAGGGAAGGGTTGATCGTATCGAGGATGCTCATGCGGGTCCCAGCAAGCTGGGTCCTGACAGTGCGATCCACCACCCTACCGCGCCCGCCGCCTGATGACCCCAGACAAGATCCGAGCAGTGGCCCGCCTCTGGGCCCTGGCCCTGGCCTTGAGCGCCGTGCTGGCGGCAGCGGGCGAGCGCTGGAGTGCCCCGCTGCCGATTCGGGGCGACGTGGTGGCGGCCCTGTTGCTGGTGCCGCCCCTGGCGATGGCCCTGTGGCTGGCGGGCCGCTGGCTGTTGCCGGGCGAGGGGGGAGAATCGGACCCAATCAGCGAGGACACGCGGGCATGAGCCAATCCGGTGCGACGGCGAGCGGGGCGCGGGCCCGGCGGGTGGTGCTGGCCTACTCCGGCGGCGTCGACACCAGCGTCTGCATCCCTTATCTCAAGAACGAGTGGGGTGTGGAGGAGGTGATCACCTTCGCCGCCGACCTGGGACAGGGCGACGAGCTGGAGCCGATCCGCCGCAAGGCCCTCGATTCGGGCGCCAGTGAAGCGATCGTCGGCGACCTGATCGAACCCTTCATCCACGAGTTCGCCCTGCCGGCGATCCGCGCCAACGCGCTCTATGAGGGGCGCTATCCGCTCTCCACCGCCCTCGCCCGGCCCCTGATCGCCCGGCGCCTGGTGGAGGTGGCGCGCGAGCGGGGCGCCGATGCGGTGGCCCACGGCTGCACCGGCAAGGGCAACGACCAGGTGCGCTTCGATGTGGCCATCGGCTCCCTGGCCCCCGAGCTCAAGGTGCTGGCGCCGGCGCGCGAGTGGGGCATGAGCCGCGAGGAAACGATCGCCTACGGCGAGCGCTGCGGCATCCCGGCGCCGGTGAGCAAGAGCTCCCCCTATTCGATCGATCTCAACCTGCTGGGCCGCAGCATCGAAGCGGGTTGCCTGGAGGATCCGATGGTGGAGCCGCCGGAGGAGGTGTTCGCCCTCACCCGCTCGATCGAGGCGGCCCCCGCCGAGGCCCGGGTGGTGGAGATCGCCTTCGAGCGGGGCAACCCGGTGGCGATCGATGGCGAGGCCCTCGATCCGGTCACCCTGATCCGCCGGGCCAATGCCCTGGCGGGGGAGCACGGCTTCGGCCGCCTCGACATGATCGAGAACCGGGTGGTGGGGATCAAGAGCCGTGAGATCTACGAAACCCCGGGTCTGCTGCTGCTGATCCGGGCCCACCAGGAGCTGGAGAGCCTCACGCTCGCCGCGGATGTGCAGCGCTACAAGCGGCAGATCGAGGCCAGCTGGGCCGATCTGGTGTACCAGGGTCTGTGGTTCGGGCCGCTCAAGCAGGCCCTCGATGGCTTCCTGGATCGCACCCAGGACACGGTGAACGGGGTGGTGCGGGTGCGGCTGCACAAGGGCAATGCCGCGGTGGTGGGCCGCGCCAGCGAGAGCGACAGCCTCTACGTGCCCGACATGGCCACCTACGGCGCCGAGGATCGCTTCGACCACCGGGCCGCCGAGGGCTTCATCTATGTGTGGGGTCTGCCCACCCGGGTGTGGTCGGCCCGCCGACGCGGTGGTTGACGGGGCACGGAGGGATCGCCTGGGGCTCTGGCCCTAGGCGCTCGCGGCGCTGCGCAGGCCCCTGAGGGCATCTCCCAGGCTGCGGCGCAGGCCCTTGCGCTCCGGCCCATCCGCCGCCGTGCCGGGTAGGGCGGTGAGCGACCCCGGGCCGCGGCTGTTGCTGCCGGCCCGTCCCAACCGGGCAGTGGGGGTGGCCGGGGTCAGGGTGTAGAGGCGATCGCGCAGGAGCTGGTTGTCGGCCAGGAGGCGCTGCTGCTCCCCCACCAGGCCCTGCACCCGCTGGCGAAACTTGCGCTCAAAGATCTCCGGCAGGTCTTCGAGCATCTCGTGCAAGGCCTGAACCTCCGCCCGGGCCGCTTCGAGTTCGCGCTCGAGTTCCAGCTCCCGGGTTGAGCGGACGGCCAGCGCTGCTGTGGGGGGCGCCGGAGCGGGAACCGGAGGGAAGGGGGGTGGTGGGGGCGCCACAGCACCGGGCTCCCACCAGGGACGGGACACGGAGGCGGCCTGAGCACTACGCCGGGCCTGGCCTTCGCCGGAATCACTCATGACGGCCCAAAAAACTTCGGCGGACTTTACTCCGCGGAAGCAGGACTCACAAGCGAGTGTGTGGGTCTGCCGCTTCCGCCCCTGGCTCGGCCGCCTGGATGGGGCCCCTTGGCTCAGTCGTCGCTGGCGGCAGCGGCGGTAGCCGTGGCAGTGGCGGCGGATTCGCTGGACTCTCCCGGCAGGGTGCGCGGCGCCGGCATCGGGCCGTCCTGCTTGACGGTGAGGTAGCGGATCACGTCTTCGGAGAGGCGCATCGCCCGCTCCAGCGGAAACACCTGCTGGCCGTCGCCGTCGTGGTTGAGCTGCACGTAGATCCCTTCGCGGTGCTTGGCGATCGGGTACGCCAGGCGGCGCTTGCCGCGCATCTGGCAGTCGAGCACCTGGCCGCCGGACTCCGTGACAAGGTCGCGGTACTTGGTGACGTGACTCTCGACCTCCTCCTCCGGGATGTCCGGACGGAGGATGTACATCGTTTCGTAATAGGACTGGGTCATGGTTGGGTGCGTCTCGGTCGCCCTGGGGGAAGGGGCTGGAGGGAAAATCGGCGGCGCCGAGCTCCAGCGACGGACTTAGCAACCTATCGCAGCGCCCCCCTGCCCCCGCGACTCAGGCCCCAGGGCTCAGAACAGCTGCATGCGCACCGCCTCGGAGACGGTGGGGATCTCCGCTTCGCGCCCCCGCACCGCCTCGACCATCCCGTAGAGAACCAGCAGCAGGGCGCCCAGGAACACCGTGTTGTTGAGGGTGCGCACCAGGAAGGTGCCTTCCAGGGAGGGCAGCAGGGTCTGGAAGGCCAGCTGCAGGAGCACCAGCACGAAGTCGAGCAGCAGGGCCTGGAACACTCCGAAGCGCACGAAGTAGGGCACCCTGGGGTTGCGGGCCACCCCCAGGAACAGCGCCAGGAAGAGCACCAGGTTGCCCAGCGGCACGGCGTTCTCCAGCAGCTGTAGCGGCAACACCGGCAGGGTGAGCCATGCCAGCGGCGGGAACTGGCGGAAGAGGGAGCCGCCGAAGCCGATGGCGTCGCTCCAGGGCAGCAGGTAGGCCAGGGCCGCCAGCAGCCGCTGCCAGATCGGTGGGTCCTGCATGGGATCGGGCGGGGTTGGGGTCAGGCTAGGTGGCCTCGAGCTGGGCGAGGGCGGCCTGCCGCATCGCCGCCACCGGCACCTCGCTGCGGCCGCTCCAGAGCCGCAGGGCCGCCGCCCCCTGGCCCACCAGCATCTCCAGCCCGTCGATCACCGGGCAGCCCCGCGCCGCGGCGCTCTCCAGCAGGCGGGTCGGCCTGGGGGTGTAGATGAGGTCGTACACCACGGTGCTGGGCCGCAACGCCTCCAGATCGGCCTCCGCCAGGGGGCAGCGCGCCGCCGCGGCCGCGTCCTGGGCCGCCGCCATGCCCACCGGGGTGGTGTTCACCACCAGGTCGGCCGCTGCCAGCTCCGCCGCCAGGGCGCCGACCCCTTCGGGCCAGGCCAGCCCGCCGATCCCCGGCGACCACGGCGCGCAGCCGCCCAGAAGGTTGGCCAGCGCCTCCGGCCGGCGACCGGCGATCTGGATCGCGCCCAGCTCCCGCTCCGCCAGGGCGGCCACCACGGCGCGGGCGCTGCCCCCGCAGCCGAGCACCAGGGCGCGCTTACCCCGCCAGCTCCCGCCCGGCCCCACCGCCTCCCGCAGCGGCTGGCTGAAGCCCTCCCCGTCGGTGTTGGTGCCCCACCAGCCCCCCTCCGGCCGGGGCACCAGGGTGTTGACGGCCCCGAGCCGGCTCGCCAGGGGGCTCAGGGCGTCGGCCAGATCGGCCACGGCGCGCTTGTGGGGAATGGTGACGTTCAGGCCGCGGCAGCCCATCGCCGCCAGGGCGCGCACCGCCCCGGCGAGCTCGGCGGCGGGCACCGGCAGGGCCAGGTAGACCCAGTCGAGCCCCAACTCCGCCAGGGCGGCGTTGTGCATCGCCGGCGAGAGGGAGTGGCTCACCGGATCGCCGAGCAGCCCCACCAGGGCGGTGCGGCCGGTGATCGATGGCGGTTCCGGTGGTGCGGGTGGTTCCGGCAGGGCGGCGGGCATGGGCGCAGGCGCGTTGCGCCGACCGTAGACCGGCCGGATCCCTTGCCACCACTGGCCTGAGTGGCCTGCCCGGCGGCGGTCGGGTTCGGGAACCACCCCTCGCCGGGGTGCGAGTCAGCTGATGAAGATGCTCTCAGTCCGCATTCATCCACTCCAGGAGGTGGGAATCCATGGGAAAGGTCGTCGGCATTGACCTCGGCACCACGAACAGCTGTGTCGCCGTGATGGAGGGTGGCAAGCCCACGGTGATCGCCAATGCCGAGGGGTTCCGCACGACCCCCTCGGTGGTGGCCTACACCAAAAACCAGGACAAGCTGGTGGGTCAGATCGCCAAACGCCAGGCGGTCATGAACCCGGAAAACACCTTTTATTCCGTCAAGCGCTTCATCGGCCGCCGGGTTGATGAGGTGAATGAGGAGTCGAAGGAGGTGAGCTACGGCGTGGAGAAGGCGGGCGCCAAC
>JBKDOZ010000052.1:0-3151 GCA_046342735.1 Synechococcaceae cyanobacterium | reverse complement strand
CCCGCGCCGCCACTGCTGACGCCTGCTGGCGCTTGTTGAGGCCCGCCTTCCATCGATTCAGGCATCAACAGGCCACTTTTTCCGGCATCGGGACCACGACATTTCCACCAGACATGATCGAGATCAAGCTTGGCCCGGGCCAGGTGCCACCTACCGCAGCCCAACGGTTGCTAGCGTTATACGCAACGTTGTACGTCCGCCGCCATGGTGCTCGGTGTGAGAACCCAGCTGGGCAAGACGCGCACCGCCTGCGTCCGCGAAGCCATCAGCCTCTATCTGAGCCGCTACGGCGACGCTGCCGAGGCACGCCGGCAATCGGAACATCTCGCCCAGGTGGAGGCGACGCACTGGAGTGAGCAGCTGCCCGACTGGAACGACTGGACCGCATGACATCAGCCGTTCTCTGTTGATCGCTCCCACTCCTGCCGACGGGGCCACGGGGCTGACCCATGACCTTGTGTACGGCGTTTTCGGCATCGGCTGGTCGGCTTTTCCTGCATCAGGAGCTCCGTTTTTCCTGCATTAGAATTCCGGTATCTGCTGCATTGGCTCGACCGGTATGGCCTCCAGCTACCGCCCCCGCATCGCCGACGCTGAGTTGCGCGCCTGCCTGGCCGCTGCCGGAGCGGTGGTGATCGAGGGCCCCAAAGCCTGCGGCAAGACCCGCATGGCCCAGCAACTGGCCGCCTCCACGGTGCTCCTGGATGTGGACACCGCCGCCCGCCAGGCGCTGGCGGTGGATTCGGCCCTGGTGTTGGCCGGGCCCCGGCCGCGCCTGCTGGATGAATGGCAGGTGGAGCCGGCGCTCTGGAACCAGGTCCGCAGAGCCGTGGATGCGGATGACGCGCCTGGTCAATTTCTGCTCACCGGTTCGGCGGTGCCGGCCGATGACGCTGAGCGTCACACCGGAGCCGGGCGGTTTTCCTTTCTGCGGCTCCGGCCGATGAGCCTGGTGGAAAGTGGCGCCAGCCAGGGCAGCGTCTCCTTGGCGGCGCTGCTGGCGGGGGAACCGCCCAGCTGCGCCGATCCGGGGTTGGCGCTGACGGATCTGGCCGAGCTGGTCTGTCGCGGCGGTTGGCCGGCCCAGCTGGAGCGGCCCCTGGCGGCGTCCTGCCGGGCCGCCCGCGATTACTTGGAGCAGGTGCGCCAGGTGGATGTGCAGCGGGTGGATGGGCGGCGGCGGGATCCGCAGCGGTTGGGGGCCCTGCTGCGCTCCCTTGGCCGCAACGTTGCCACCGAGGTGAAGCTCTCTACCCTGGCGGCCGATGCCGGGGGTGCCGATGGGCCCCTCGACCCGCGTACCGTAACCGACCATCTGCAAGCCCTGGAGCGGCTGATGGTGCTGGAGAATCAACCCGCCTGGCGGCCCCACCTGCGCTCCAAGGCGGCCCTGCGCCAGGCACCCCGGCGCCATTTCTGCGATCCCTCCCTGGCGGTGGCTGCCCTCGGCGGCAGCCCAGATCGTCTGCTCAAGGATCTGGAGTGGTTGGGGTTGCTGTTCGAGTCGCTCGTCATCCGCGACCTGCGGGTGCTGGCCCAGGCGCTCGATGGTGAAGTGTTCCACTACCGCGACGATTACGGCGTAGAGGTGGACGCGATCGTGCAGCTGCGTGATGGCCGCTGGGGGGCGATCGAGATCAAGCTCGGCCCGGGCCAGGTGGAGGCCGCCGCCGAAGGCCTGCTGCGCTTTCGCCAGCAGATCGATACGCTCCGCACCGGCGAACCCGCCTTCCTGGCGGTGGTCTGCGGCAGTGGCTACGGCTATCGGCGCGCGGATGGCATCGCGGTGCTGCCGGTGGGAGCGCTGAGCTGATGGATCCGCTGCTGGTGGCGGCCGGTTGGGGAGCATCCGGACGGCGGAGCTGAACACCTCTGTTTCTGCGCTCGTGCGTGGGTTTCTGGAGGACCTGGCCGGTGATGAGAGCGAAGCGCAGCGACGGCGGCGTCTGATCAACTCCTTGTTGGACCGGCTGAATGCCCAAGGGCTTGGGCCTGCAGCCGGCAATCGCGAGGCTCTGCACCGGCGCCGCTGACCGGACCTGCCAAGGTGGTGGCCCACCAATCCCCGCGATGGATGGCCAGTCCCCAGCCGGAATCAGCCGATTCCCCCTCCATCCTGATCGTGGCGGCCCTGGCCGAGGAGCTCGACCATCCCGGCGTGCTGCACACCGGCCTCGGCAAGATCAACGCGGCCTATGCCGTCACCCGGGAGCTGCAGCGGCGGCGGCCGAAGCTTGTGGTGAATTACGGCACGGTGGGCGGCCTCAATCCCTCCCTTGCCGGTCTGGTGGAGATCCGCCGCGTGCTGCAGGTGGACATGGAGGCCGAACCCCTGGCACCCCGAGGCCAGACCCCCTTTTCCCCGGGGCCCTTCGCGCTGGATTCCGGATCCGATGGCGTGGTGTGCGGCAGCGGCGACCGCTTCGTGACGGCGGTGGATCCCTGGCTGCTCCAACACGCTGTGGATGTGGTGGACATGGAACTGTTCGCGATCGCCTCCGTCTGCCAGCGGGAGGGGATCCCCTGGCGCTCGTTCAAATACATCTCAGACCACGCCGACCGGGATTCCCAGACCAGCTGGCAGGCGCATATTCGCGAAGGTCAGGAATGTTTTCTGGCGCGGGTTGGCGAGTTGGCGTTAGCGCTCGCCTGACGGGGGAAAGGGCCAGGGAGCCCCTCCAGGAGGAGCCGTTGCCTCGCCATCACCCCGGCTTCATCCGCCGGCCTTGCTAGGGGTGGACATCCCCCCGCCGCGCCCACGCCCATGGCCCACACGAGCTCGGTGATCTGTTTCCACCAGCGCCCCCTCACGGTGTTCGCCAGCCCGGGTCGCTACGTGCAGGGGCCCGGCGCCACCCATGAGCTGGGCAGGGAGTTGCAGCGGCTGGGGCTGAGCGGGCGGGTGCTGTTCGTGGCCGGCCGCACGGCCCGTCGGGATCTGCAGCCGATCTGGCAGCAGGTGCTGCCGGAGGTGGGCCTGGAGCCGGTGGTGATCGCTTTCGGTGGCGAGTGCAGCGAGGCGGAAATCAACCGGCTGGTGGCGGAGGCCCGCAGCAGCCAGGCCGTGGCCTTGGTGGGGGCCGGCGGCGGCAAGGCCTCCGATACGGCCCGGGCCGTGGCGGATGAGCTGGATCTGCCGGCGATCATCACC
>JBKDOZ010000051.1:0-9778 GCA_046342735.1 Synechococcaceae cyanobacterium | reverse complement strand
ACCAGGGCCTCCAGCTCCGGCAGGGGGTCGAGACCGCCGCGACGCAGCAGCTCACGCGAGGCCAGCCAGTCGTTGTTCCAGAGGCCCTCGCCCTTGAGGGCATCGATGGCGGCTGTGCTGGGCCGCCAACCGCCGTAGTGGTGCACCGTTTCCACGATGGCGCGGCGATAGCTGCCGGCTACATCCCGGATCACTCCGTCGATGTCGAACAGCACGACGGCGTGGGGCGGCCCCTGGGTCTGGGTGGCCGGGAGCTCGGCGGATCGGGGCAAGGCAGGGGGGGGCTTGGGCGCGGTAGCGAGGGCGCCATGGGGAGCACGCCAGCCCAGCTGGTACGTTAGTCGTTTCCTTCCCGCCCCTTGAGCACCGCCGCCATGACAGCCCCTGAAAGCGCCGCGGGGATCCCGGCTGATGTTGCGGCGGAAGCCCCCGTCGCCGCCGCTGCCGTGGTCGCCGGGGAGGTCACCGAGGGCCGTCCGGTGCTGCGGGGCGGCAGCGCTGCCCTGGCCACCGCCACCATCGACGAAGACGGCGTTCCCTCCGGCTACACCCCCAAGGCCGATGAGGGCCGCTTTCTGCTGAAGATCCTCTGGCTGCCCGACAACGTCGCCCTGGCGGTGGACCAGATCGTGGGCGGGGGCCCCAGCCCCCTCACCGCTTACTTCTTCTGGCCCCGGGAAGATGCCTGGGAAACCCTCAAGGGCGAGCTGGAAGGCAAGAGCTGGATCACCGAAAACGAGCGCGTCGAGATCCTGAACAAGGCCACCGAGGTGATCAACTACTGGCAGGAAGAGGGTCGCGGCAAATCGCTCGAGGAGGCCAAGGGCCGCTTCCCCGACGTCACCTTCTGCGGTACCGCCTGATTCCCGAGCCCCACGCTGCCTTCTGGGATCCGGCTCAGCCGGGTTCCCCGAGGCCCTGGGCATCCTGTTCGAACTGGGCGGCGGCCGCCTCGGTGGCCTCGCTTTCGAAGAGTCCGGCGGCCACCGCCGGGCTGATCGTGAACGTATCCAGACCCTCGGCTGCTAGGCGGCCGAGGGTTTCGGCGTTTCGGAGGCTGGCCACGAGGAGGCGCACGCTGGAGCCGGTGCCCCGCAGGCAGCGCTGCATCGTCACCAATTCGGCGCTGCCATCACGGCCCTGATCGTCGATGCGGCCGAGGTAGGGGGCGATGTAGCGGGCCCCCAGGGCTGCCGCCACCAGCACCTGGGGCACCTCGTAGCAGGCGGTGAAGGTGACCGGCAGGCCGGCCCGAATCAGCGCCGCCGCCGCCGCCGCACCGCTGCGGGTCACCGGAAGTTTCACGACCACCCGCCCAGGCGCCAGGGCCGCGAGAGCCAACCCGCAGGCCTCCAGGGCCGCCGCGTCGCCGCCCCAGGCCTGGCTATGCACCTCCTGGCAGCCCAGATCCAGTGCCTGGCGGGTGAGGGCCGCGAGCGCCTCCAGGCGGCAGGGCACGCCGGCGCGCCGCAGCAGGGTGGGGTTGGTGGTCACGCCATGAAACAGGCCGCTGGGCAGCCACTCGGCCCAGGCCGCCGTGTCGGCGGAGTCGAGGAACAGGCGCAGCGCCATGGCAACAGGGAGCGGCGGCGGGGTGGGGAAGAAACAAAAAAAACCGGAGTCGGCGGACTCCGGTCTGGGGAAGGGGCCAAAAGGATCCGATCGATCCAGAAAATCGCTCCCTTGGGGCAACTCAGCTGCCGCTGGGGCAACTCAGCTGCCGCGGCTGGCCTGCAGGCGAGCGCGGGCTTGGGCCAGGGCCTGCTGGGCTTTCACCTTTTCGGTGCTGGTGGGCTGGCCTTCGAAGGCGGCGGCCGCCTGTTGGGCGGCATCCAGCTCCTTCTCGGCGGCAGCGGCGTCAATGCGGCTGCCGAGCTCGGCCGTATTGACCAGGACGGTGACCTCGTTGGCATCCACCTCGGCAAAACCGCCGCTTACAGCGATCGACTGCCAGGAGGTGCCCTCCCGCAGGCGCAGAACGCCGCTGTCAAGGGCCGTGAGCATCGACACGTGGTTCGTGAGAATGCCCACCTGGCCGGTGGTGCTGGGCAGAATCACTTCGTCGGCATCACCGTCGAAGACACTTTTGTCTGGGGCGAGAACGCGGAGGGTGAGGGTCATGGGATGCTCCGATCAAGCCTTGGCGTCAGCCAGGATCTTTTCCGCCTTGGCCTTCACCTGGTCGATGTTGCCGACGAGGTAGAAGGCGGCTTCCGGCAGGTGGTCGAGTTCACCGCGCAGGATCTGGTTGAAGCCAGCGATGGTGTCTTGTAGCTTCACGTATTCACCCTTTTGGCCGGTGAAGATCTCAGCCACGAAGAAGGGCTGGGAGAGGAACTTCTCGATCTTGCGGGCCCGATCCACCGTCAGACGGTCATCTTCGGAGAGCTCGTCGAGGCCGAGGATGGCGATGATGTCCTGCAGTTCCTTGTAGCGCTGCAGGGTGCTCTGCACGTTGCGAGCGGTGCGGTAGTGCTCGTCGCCCACCACGTTGGGCTGGAGCATGGTGCTGGTGGAATCGAGGGGATCCACCGCGGGATAGATGCCCTTGGAGGCCAGGCCGCGGCTGAGCACCGTGGTGGCGTCGAGGTGGGCGAAGGTGGTGGCGGGGGCGGGGTCGGTGAGGTCGTCCGCCGGCACGTACACGGCCTGGATGGAGGTGATCGAACCCTCAAGGGTGGAGGTGATGCGCTCCTGCAGCTCGCCCACGTCGGTGCCGAGGGTGGGCTGGTAGCCCACGGCGGATGGCATGCGGCCCAGCAGGGCGCTCACTTCGGAGCCGGCCTGCACGAAGCGGAAGATGTTGTCGATGAACAGCAGCACGTCCTGCTTGTTCACGTCGCGGAAGTGCTCGGCCATGGTGAGGGCCGACAGACCAACGCGCATGCGGGCGCCAGGGGGCTCATTCATCTGGCCATAGCAGAGAGCCACCTTCGACTTGGAAAGGTCTTCGGAGTTAATCACTCCGGATTCCTTGAATTCCTCGTAAAGATCGTTGCCTTCACGGGTGCGCTCACCCACGCCGCCGAACACCGAAACGCCGCCATGTTCCTTGGCGATGTTGTTGATCAGCTCCTGAATCAGCACGGTTTTGCCCACGCCGGCGCCACCGAACAGGCCCACCTTGCCGCCCTGGCGATAGGGGGCCAGCAGGTCGATCACCTTGATGCCGGTTTCGAAGACCTTGGGCTTGGTTTCCAGCTCGGTGAGGCTGGGGGCCTCGCGGTGGATCGGGGCGGTGGCGGTGGCGTTCACCGGGCCGCGCTCATCCACGGGTTCGCCGAGCACGTTGAAGATGCGGCCGAGGGTGGCTTCGCCCACGGGCACGCAGATGGGGGCGCCGGTGTCGACGGCATCCATGCCGCGCACCAGGCCATCGGTGGTGCTCATCGCCACGGCGCGAACGCGGTGGTCACCCAGCAGCTGCTGCACCTCGGCGGTGATCGCCACGTCCTGGCCGGCGGTGTTGCGGCCTTCGATGCGGAGGGCGTTGTAGATCTTCGGCAGCTTCCCAGGGGGGAATTCCACGTCGAGCACCGGGCCGATCACCTGTCTGACGGTGCCTTTGGTGCCGGAGGCGGCGGGAGCTGCAGCAGCCATAAGAAGAAGTGGAGGCGGGGAGAGCCGGCGGGAATCCATTCCCGCTGGAAGCGGCGCAACCTTACCACCGCACCCCTCATCACCGGCGACCCTGCCCGACCCCGGCTCTCCTGGGGCTTGGTTCGGTCACCCGCACGCCTGGAGAGCTGCCGGCGGAGCAGGGCGAACCCGTAGATTGGCACTCGAAGGGCGCGAGTGCCAGATCGTCCTTCTCTTTTGGCTCCGCCCCCACCGGCCGACTTGGTTCGGTCTTTGGATGCGGAGCTCCCCTTGCCAACCACCCCCGTTTCCCCGCAACCATCCATGGCTGCTGTTTCCCTCAGCGTCTCCACGGTCAAGCCGCTCGGAGATCGCATCTTCATCAAGGTGTCCGAATCCGAAGAGCGCACCGCCGGTGGCATCCTTCTGCCCGATACCGCCAAGGAAAAGCCCCAGGTCGGTGAAGTCGTGCAGGTCGGCCCCGGCAAGCGCAACGACGACGGCTCCCGCCAGGCTCCCGAAGTGAGCGTCGGCGACAAGGTGCTGTACAGCAAGTACGCCGGTACCGACGTCAAGCTCGGCACCGATGAGTACGTCCTCCTCTCCGAGAAGGACATCCTCGCCATCGTCAGCTGAGCGCTGTTCGCTTCGTGCTGCCAGCTGCGATTTGCCAGCTGAGATTGGCTAGCTGCCCGTAGCCAGCTGCGAGTGATGAGCTGAGGCCTCAGCCCGGCTCTCTTTGCTTCACTGTTTTCCTCCCATCAACACCATTGCCTTCCATGGCTAAGCGCATCATCTATAACGAGCAGGCCCGTCGCGCGCTCGAGCGGGGCATCGACATCCTTGCGGAGTCGGTGGCCGTCACCCTCGGCCCCAAGGGCCGCAATGTGGTGCTGGAGAAGAAGTTCGGCGCCCCTCAGATCATCAATGACGGCGTCACGATCGCCAAAGAGATTGAGCTCGAAGATCACATCGAGAACACCGGCGTTGCCCTGATCCGCCAGGCCGCCAGCAAGACCAACGACGCCGCCGGTGACGGCACCACCACCGCCACCGTTCTCGCCCACGCGATGGTGAAGGCGGGCCTGCGCAACGTGGCCGCGGGCGCCAACGCCATCACCCTGAAGCGCGGCATCGACAAGGCTGCCGACTTCCTGGTGAAGAAGATCGAGGCGCACGCCCAACCGATCAGCGACAGCAACGCCATTGCCCAGGTGGGCACCATCTCCGCCGGCAACGACGAAGAGGGGGGCCGCATGATCGCCGACGCGATGGACAAGGTGGGTAAGGAGGGTGTGATCTCCCTCGAGGAAGGCAAGTCGATGACCACCGAGCTGGAGGTCACCGAGGGCATGCGCTTCGATAAGGGCTACATCTCGCCCTACTTCGCCACCGACACCGAGCGGATGGAGGCGGTGCTGGATGAGCCCTACATCCTGATCACCGACAAGAAGATCGCCCTGGTGCAGGATCTGGTGCCTGTGCTGGAGCAGATCGCCCGCACCGGCCGTCCGCTGCTGATCATCGCCGAGGACATCGAGAAGGAAGCCCTCGCCACCCTGGTGGTGAACCGCCTGCGTGGCGTGCTGAACGTGGCGGCCGTCAAGGCTCCCGGCTTCGGCGATCGTCGCAAGGCCATGCTCGAGGACATCGCCGTTCTGACCAACGGTGAAGTGATCTCCGAGGATCGCGGCATGAAGCTGGAGGCCGCCAAGGTGGACAACCTCGGCACCGCCCGCCGCATCACCATCAACAAGGACACCACCACCATCGTGGCCGAAGGCAACGAGGCGGCGGTGAAGGCCCGCTGCGAGCAGATCCGCAAGCAGATCGACGAAACCGATTCCTCCTATGACAAGGAGAAACTGCAGGAGCGTCTGGCGAAGCTCAGCGGCGGTGTGGCCGTGGTGAAGGTGGGTGCCGCCACCGAAACCGAGATGAAGGACAAGAAACTCCGTCTCGAAGACGCCATCAACGCCACCAAGGCGGCGGTGGAAGAGGGCATCGTGCCCGGCGGTGGTACCACCCTGGCCCACCTGGCTCCCGCCCTTGAGGAGTGGGCCGCGGCCAACCTCTCCGGCGAAGAGCTGATCGGTGCCACGATCGTGGCCTCTGCGCTCACCGCTCCTCTCAAGCGCATCGCTGAGAATGCCGGTGCCAACGGCGCTGTGGTGGCTGAGCACGTGCGCAACAAGCCCTTCAACGAGGGCTACAACGCCTCCACCGGCGAATACGTCGACATGCTGGCTGCCGGCATCGTGGACCCCGCCAAGGTGACCCGCTCGGGCCTGCAGAACGCCGCTTCGATTGCCGGTATGGTGCTCACCACCGAGTGCATCGTGGCCGACATGCCCGAGAAGAAGGAAGCCGCTCCCGCCGGTGGCGGCGGCATGGGTGGCGATTTCGACTACTGATCTCTCTTTCGAGATCACGGTCTGATTCCGATCCCTTCCATCTCCTTTTCAGCGCCCCTTTGGGGGCGCTTTTTTTTGGCTTTTGCTTTGGCTTTTGCTTTTGCTTTGGCTTGGTGGACTCTGGTTCCCCACGTGTATCTGGGGGATCCCTTCGCTGGCGATGCAACAGGGGTTGGTGCTAGCGCCTCGCGTGGGGAGGGAATGGCCTTCGTGCTGTCGTCGGCCGGAGCCACCACGCTGAAATTCTTTTTGTGGAGCCATCTTTCGTCCCCAGATGGGGGGTGCGCTTTTCCGTTTTCACGGCGATGCTGATGCCTGGATCCAGGGCGAGGTGACCATGTCAACGACAGGCGGTGAAGTGGTGTTGATGGCCCTGTTGTTGGCTGTGGTGATTCTTTCCCGCAAGTTCTAGGTTTTTGCGGCAATCTCTTCCCCGTTCGTTAGCCGGACTTTCGGGTGCGCGGTTTTGCCTGGTCTGCTGTTTGCCTTCCCGTGGGCTCTGAGCCACCAACTTGGTCGGCGAAATGCTGGTAGATTGCCCCAGACTTCATGTCCGCAGGATTGTCGCCAGGGTTACCGTTATGCGCAGGATGGCTCACCCCTTTTGCCGGTCTCTCTCGCTGGGGTTGGCGGGGAGTGCGGCCCTGCTCTCTGGCGTCATCGATGCCGGCCCTGCCCTGGCGCAGGCCCAGGGCGCCGCCACCACCAGAAACACCGCCTTCTTTCGCCAAGCCCAGAAGGAGTTGCCTGGGTCCTACTACTTCCTGTATCGCGTCGTCGACCGTCTAGCCCGTGCCAACGATCTCGATAAGGGGCCCTGGCGGGTGGTACGCATGCCGGAGTACGACATCAATGCCTATGCCACCCAGGTGAATTTGATCGCGGTCTATACGGGGCTGCTGGATGTGCTCGCCGGTGACAGCGATGCCATGGCCTGTGTCGTTGGCCACGAGATGGCCCATCATGTCAACCGTCATATCCCCCTGAAAAACAAAGATGTGGCGCTGGCCAAGCAGCGTCTGGAGGCCAAGAAAGATGAAGTGATCGCCAAGGAGCAAAAGCGTCAGGCCTCTGCCCGGGGCTGGTCGCTCCTCGGTGGCATCCTCGGCGCCGCCACCGGTGTCAACCTTCCCATCACGCCCGTCGCCCCGGCCGATCCCGAGCAGATGCAGCAGGAACTGCTCGGTGCCGCCAAGGCGGAAGATCAGAACCTCTCTCTCACCAGCCAGCGCCACGAATTCGAGGCTGATCGCGAGGGTTTGCACTACCTCGTGCGCGCCGGCTTTGATCCCAAAGGCTGTCTGCGGGTGATGGATGTGCTCGGCCGCACGCCGGGCGCGGAATTCGACACCGACCATCCCGCCATCCCGCGTCGCATCGCCCAGCTTGAGCAGCTGATGCAGGACCCCGCCACCAGCAAGCTCGCTGCCGAGGGCCGGGCGAAGCTGCTCGGCAGCCGCGCCCTCACCTATTCCCTCTCCGCCGATGGTGAATCGCTCCGCATCAACTCCCGCTTCGGCAGCAGCCAGGGCGGCTTCCAGATGAGCGACCTCTGAGGGTTGCCCCCGCGCTGATCACGGGCGTGCCGCGCTGATCACTGGCGACTGAGCAACAGCCGCACCAGCACCACCGTGGTCATCAGCACGACGCCGCTCACCCAGATCGTGCCGCTGCGCTGCTCCAGCCAGGCGAGGGATTGGGGCAGGGTGTGGCGTCCGCCGCTCAGCCAAAGGGTGAGGGCGACCAGCAACACCAGGGGCAGCCCCAGGGCCAGGAGCAGGGCGGCGCCGCTGCTCATCGCCGGGCCTCTTCGGCGTTCATCGCTCGGGCACGAACAGCAGCGCCACGCCGTTGTTGCAATAGCGCTTGCCGGTGGGGCGCGGTCCGTCGCTGAAGACGTGGCCCTGGTGGCCGCCGCAGCGGCGGCAGTGGTATTCGGTGCGGGGCACCAGCAGCTTGAAATCGGTTTTGGTGACCACCGCCTCGGCCAGGGGTTGCCAGAAGCTCGGCCAACCGGTGCCGCTGTCGTACTTCGTCCGCGAGCTGAACAGGGGCAGGCGGCAGCCGGCACACACGAACGTGCCCGCCCGCTTCTCGGCGTTGAGCGGGCTGCTGAAGGGCCGCTCGGTGCCTTCGCGGCGCAGCACGTTGTAGGCGGCGGGGCTCAGGCGCTCGCGCCACTGGGCGTCGCTCAGGCGCCAGGCCGGATCGCTCGCTGGGGAGGCCGCCTCCGCCGCCCCCGGGCGCAGCCACGGCGCGAGGGCTGCCAGCGGCGAAGCCAGGGCGGCGAGCGGAGCGCCCAGGGCAAGAAGCCGATCGAGCAGGGCGCGGCGGGGGAGGGGCTCCGGCATGGTGATGGGGGGCCTCAGCCCACCCAGCCGGCGGAGATCACCGTGGCCAGCCCCAGGAACAGGGCCACCAGCGTCCAGGTGACGCGGTTCAGGGCGGCCTCGGCCGAGCGGGCGCTGGTGAACATCGAGCCGCCGCTGGCGGCCAGGCCCCCCATGCCATCGCCCTTCGGGCTGTGCAGCAGCACCGTGATGATGATCAGCAGGCCGCTGAGCATCCAGAGGGCGGTGAGGACGTTCTTGATCATCGGGCCAGGCTAGCCGGCCAGGTGGGCCGCCACCGCCGGCAGCTGCGCCAGCACCCCTTGCCACAGCCGCTCCCCCAGGTGGGGCCGCAGCTCCAGCAGCAGCGCCGCCAGATGCGGCACCGGCTCGCTCCCCTGTGGCGGCGCCGTGGTGCCCGCCAGCACCTCGGCGGCGTAGGCCAGGAGGATGTGGGGGGAGGGATCCGGCAGGTGCGTGGCCTGTAGCTGCGTGGCCTCCAACACCGCCACCCCCGCCAGCGTGGCCGAGAGGGTGGCCCCGTGGCAGCGGCTCTGGGCCTGCAGCTCCGGCAGGTGCCCGATCCGCCCGGGCACCGCCGCGAAGGCCCGCAACCAATACTCGAAATCAAAGGCGCAGCGCAGCGAGGCGTTCCAGGGGCCCACCAGCAGCGTCAGGGTGCGGCGCCAGAAGACGGTGGGCTGGCACAGGAAGCAGTAGTCGCGGAAGCCCGCCAGGCCCACCTGCGGCCCCCGGGTGGGGTAGCGCTCCAGCGGCCGTCCCTCCGCATCGATGTGCTCTCCCTCGCCGTAGACCATCAGCCAGTGGGGCTGGGCGGCCAGGGCGGCCACCGCCCGCGATGGGGCGCCCGGCGTGTAGCGGTCGTCGGCATTCAGCCAGCCGATCACCGTGCCGCGGGCCTGGGGCCAGGCGCGGTTGAGGGCATCGGCCGGGCCGCTGTCGGCGCGGGACACCAATCGCACCCGCCGGTCCTCGCGGCAGCGCCGCTCGATCCGCTCCAGCGAGCCGTCGTGCGAGCCCCCATCGGCGATCAGCAGCTCCAGCACCAGCGGATCGGCCAGAACGCTGTCGATCGCCTCCTCCAGAAAGCGGCCCGCATTGCGGCAGGGCATCAGCACCGAGACGCAAGGGGAGGGCAACACGGCTCCGGGGCCAACCCCGCCTAGCCTGGACCCGCCCGGCGCCCCTGGAATGCAGCGCTTCGCCGATCAACCCCTGGGGGATCGGCCGGCCGTGGTGGTGCTCGGGGCCGCGAAGCTCGGCAACTACGTGGTTCTTCAGCCGCTGCTGCGCGGCTTGCGGCGCAAATACCCGCGGGCCGATCTCACCTACGTCGGCAGCCGCCGCACCCGCGATCTCGAACGGCTCAACCCCTGGATCGACCGCAGCCTGCCCCTGGCGGAGCGGGCGGCGGCGGCCAGCGCCGCTCTGGAG
>JBKDOZ010000050.1:0-8027 GCA_046342735.1 Synechococcaceae cyanobacterium | reverse complement strand
ACCATAAATTGACTTGCTGGATACGGATAACGCTCAAGATCAGATGAGGGCAGCAACAATGGCCGTTGCCGATTACCTCCGCTCCCGTCTTCTGTATCTTGTTGTTAGAAGGTCCACTCATCGATAGACATCTCTTCTGTGTCCTACCTTAACAACGTCGACGACTCGCGACTGATCATCGACAGAGTAGATGACTCGATAGTTGCCTTGGCGTACACGATATAGGTTCGACCTACCCGCGAGCTTTTCAGACCCTGATGGCCGGGGCTGAGTTGCCAGTGATTGAATCTTCTCAATCAATCGAGACAATGTAGACTTATCCGAAACGCCGTGCAACTCCTTGGTAGCCGATGGCTTAATCGTCAGGCTATATGCGGCCACTGTCTCTTAGGCTTGTGACAAACTCCTCAAAGCTAGAACTTTGCTCGGCCTCCCTCTGATCAGCGTCTCTTAAATCATCAGCATCTTCGGCCAGTGTCATGCGAACTGCTTCATTGACCATATCCGATATTGAGCGGTTACATGCAGCAGCTCTTAGGCGCAGTGCACGATGCACATCCGCGTCGAAATAGACCGTGGCTCGTTTTGTTTCATGCATTCACCCACTATAGCGTCTTGACGTCCTGACGTCAAGACGGTCTGTCTGGCGGCTTTCATCCGATCCTTCTAGCGCTGCCCCTGAGTGGCAGGCAGTGAAACAGTGGGGGCAAAGCAGAGAGCTGGTGGTGGCCTGTTCACTCGAGGGGCTTGTTTGAAGTGTTGCCTTCCCACAGGAAACGTCCGCAGACTTCAGCTGAACACGCAATGCTCATGCAACCTCAGCCACATCTTCAACACTTGCACCCTCCTTCACAGATGCGCTCAATTGGAGTCCCAAAGCTGAGACAACCTTCAAGATCGTATCAAAACTAGGGCTCCGATCACCGGAGAGTGCTTTATAAAGACTCTCTCGAGACAGTCCTGACTCGCGTGCGACTTGGGTCATCCCCTTGGCACGTGCAATATCGCCCAAAGCCTTTGCAATAAAGGCAGCATCACCGTCTGATTCCTGAATACAGGCCTCCAAATAGGCAGCCATCTCTTCAGGAGTCTCTAGGAACTCGGCAACGTCATAAGGTGCCGTCTTCGACTCCATCATTCATCCTCCTTGAAATTACGAGAAAGATCCTTCGCATGTTTAATGTCTTTTGCCTGCGTGCTCTTGTCACCACCAGCCAGAAGAATGATCACCATCGATCCCCGCTGTTTAGAATATACCCTGTAACCTTGGCCATAGTGGATCCGCAGCCCAGAGACTCCTGCCCCAACGGGCCGAACATCGCCTGGATTGCCGCAGATGAAGTGTTCAATCCTGGCCTGAATGAACGCCTTAGCCCTGAGGTCCCGAAGGCCCCTGAGCCAACGCGCAAACTCCTCTATGCGGCGAACTGTAAACACACTGACAATGTAGCCCCGTGGCTACGATCAGGCAAGGGTACCTCGCGGCAGTCTCAAGGTGGTGGCATGATCCTTCGATCGCTGCCCCTGAGTGGCAGGCGGGAATCTTGAGGTGGCGGAGCAGAGAGATCATGGTGGCCTGTGTCCACTCGAGGGGCTTGTTCGAAGTGACGTCACCTGATGGGCATCCCTCTGGAGCAGCCAAAAGCTTGCCTCTGGGCACGCCTGCTTCGGTGGCCTTCTGAGGCTTAAATCCCCAGCTAGTGCGTTAAAATCTGGAGGCCACTGCGACCTTTTCTCCTTTAATAGTCTGGAGGTCAATATCGGCTAATCAATAATATCTACCGCTGCCCAGCTGGTAATGGTTGCGTATTTCATTCTCCGTCAAGAGACGGGGGTATATTGCCACCTCATCGAGCGCGCCCACCAGGAAATGCTTGAGATCACGAGTTCCTAGGCGCAGCGGTGCTGACCCATGCTCAGGCATAATTCTTAAGGGGGGATTATTGTAAAGCGTGTTTTTAAGAGGTGGCCCAAGGCGGCGGTTGCCGTCCCTATAGATACTTACACCAGCCCAAGGGGTATCGGCGTTCCCAGGATCAAAGCAGGCCACGATGTGAATCCACTCACCGGCAATCAACTTATCCTGAAAAAAAGCTCCGACACCCTCTCCTCCAGTGGGATTAAATATATACGCCGAGATGCGATTTGACCGATACTCTGAGCTAGCGCTATAAAAGCGTAGTGCCCATTCCTGATGCTGTGGACAACCTTTTGCCAGCCAATGTATGTATGGGTCATGAGTCTCGCCGTCAAACTCCAGCAGATCGGGCCGAAACCACACCTCAATTGTCAAGCCTTGTCGGCTGGTGCACTGACTGAAATCCGGATGCGATGGGATCTCGATGAAAGACTTTTTGCCATCTAGCTTGACCGCCGTATCTGGATCGCCCATAATGGCGCCAAGTTGTTGCAATGATGGCGTCCCATATAAGATGCCATCATGCCCATTATTTGCTTTGTCAATAACTCTGGGGCCTTTGGCTTCTCCAAGTCTCCAATATGCGAGCGGCTCACTTCCAAGCACTGCTCTTTCGTAGTCCGAAACATCGGCAAAACGGGGAGCGTCAGATGCCATGTCAATTGACAAAAAGGACAGAGAACCTCTAGGCTGTTAGCTCATGTTACGCAGTAGGGAGCCTTTGAAGGCTGCCTCTGAGTGGCAGGCAAGAATTTTAGGGTGGCGCAGCGGAGGGCTGGTGGTGGCCTGTCCACTCGAGGGCCTTGCTGGACTAAGCCGCTCTGCGGCAGATTCACACCCACTATAGCCAAGCTGCTGCGAGTTGTACAGAGGCTGATTCAGCCAATTGCGGTGGCCCATTGCTGCAGAAGTAGCCTCCATCGCCAGTTGATGGATGCAGTTTCACAGTGAAGGATGCACGCCCGCATGGGTGTGTTGTTTCCTTCACCCCTCTCGGAGGAATTCACCATGGAACACCACGAGCAGCTGCGCTTGAACCAGCTCTATGCCCAGCACCTACAGGCCCTCAAGCTGCAGGGCAAACGGAGCAAACGCTGGCAATCACCTGCCCGCAGGGAGGCAAAGGTGAAACCAGATCATCATGGTGCCGGGTCTGGTGTATGGCACTGTTCTGCGGACAGTCAGCTATCGCCGCTGGAAGGGTCTACCGAACTATCCTGCAGAAGACGGATAATGCGGCGTGCGAGCGGTTCCTTAATTTCACGATGCCTGGGCACTGGCTGCGAGACACCTGTAGCTGGATTACGATACCAATCGTGTTTGCCTCCATGTCGGACCAGAACGCATCCTCCCTGTTCGATCAATCTGATCAGATCGGCCCGCTTCATGGCATGACTAATTCACCAACCTTACGAGCACAGGAGATGTGCCCACCTGCAAGGTCAAGGTAGAGATCTTTCAGATGCTCAACTAAATCAGCCAGAGTGTCACCTTGTGTCCAGTAGTCAGGAAATTCCTCAAGATAGCCAAGCCAAGATCCATCCTCCTGCCAGTGAACATACTTGATTGTTTGCATTGAGGCTACCTCTGATTGCTCTTGCAGTGGTGCATATCTTGCATTCTACTCAAACCGCGCATGCTCTGGCCAGACCCACGCAGCAAGCGCCATAAGGCCTCTGTGCCGCAGAACAGTGTAGGCGGATCCGCATAATACCCCTATGTCCGCCGACCTCGCCGCCTAAGCGCTGGGGGGGTGAGGGCTGCCCGTGAGACCTGCTGCGCCGTTAGGGGTTTGGCGTAAGTCGGAGCCATTCTCGGTTTTATAGGCGGACCCGCCTGTAAGGGTTCAGCCCGTTGCAAAAGATCAGCCGGGCTGTGCACGCCTAAGGGGCTACGGTTGAGAACATGCGTGTAGATCATGGTGGTTTTGATCTCTTTGTGGCCCATCAGTTCCTGAATGGTTCGGATGTCCTGGCCACGCTCCGGCAGATGGGTGGTGTGATGATTCCCGAAGCCAACACAGCTCGGCGCACAGCTTTCTGAATCACACTGGGATCGAGATGGTGGCGGCCCTGTTCACCTGTTTGGGTGGCATGTCAGCGATGCTGTTGCGGAAATACCCATTGCCAGCCCCATTCCACCGGGGCATGGGGGTACTTACGCCCCAGGGCGTGGGGAAGGCGCACCCTGCCATAGCCATCGGCGAGATCCTGGCGATGCAACCGCTGCACCTCTTGTAGACGGGCTTGTAGCTTCTCCGCGACACGCGCAGGCAACATCGTGCGCCGATCCTTGCCGCCCTTGCCATCGCGCACCGTGATCTGCAGGCGCTGAACGTCAAGGTCATGCACCCGCAACCGCAACAGCAGCGCCGACAAGGCCTTGTTCTGCGTCGAAGCGCTCACATGACCCTCCACCGCCAGGTGCGTGAGAAAGGCGTTCACCTCAGCGCTGCCCATCTCCCGCGGATGGCGTAGGTGGCAACCGTGCGGCGGGCGTAGTGACGGGCCTGGAGCTCCTCCCGGTACCGCTGGATCAGGCCTGGCGGTCGGGACGGTTCATCCCTTCAGGATTCCCTGCGGCAACCAACGCCCTGCAGCCGCTGCCTAGAGTTTGAAGCCCCGGCAGCCACCGTCATGGCGCCCGACGACCCCGGATTGACTGCCGCTGCGCCCGAAGACGCCACCAGCGGCGGCGGCTGGTCGGTGATCGATGGCTGGGCGCGCGCCACCCTCTCCCCGAGCGGCCCCCGCCTCTGGCAGACCCTCAACCACAAGAGTGCCTGCCTGTCCTGTGCCTGGGGCACCGGTGGCCAGAACGGCGGTTTCCGCGATGAGCTCGGTGAGCCGTTGCAGCGCTGCCTCAAGAGCGTGGAGGCGATCGGTGCCGAATTGCAGGACGCCGTGCCGCCGCAGGTGTTTGCCGGCCGCCCGTTGGCGGCGTTGCAAGGGCTGAGCTCGGCCGAGTGCGACCGGCTGGGTCGGCTGGATCGGCCCCTGATCCGGCGCCAGGGCAGTGATCACTACGTGCCCCTGGCTTGGGAGGAGGTGCACGAGCTCGTGGCTGCCGCCTTCCGCACGCCGGCGCCCGAGCGGCTGGCCTCCTACAGCTCCGGTCGCTCCTCCAACGAGGCCGCCTTCCTGCTGCAGCTGTTGCTGCGGGCGATGGGCTCCAACAACCTCGCCGACTGCTCCGATCTCTGCCACGCCCCCTCCACCATCGGCCTGAACCGGGTCTTCGGCAGCGGCACCTCGATGGTGAACCTCGAGGGCCTGCAGCAGGCCGATGGCGTGGTGCTGGTGGGCTCCAACGCCCCCGCCAACCATCCGCGGCTGATGAATGAGCTGATCCGCCTGCGGGAGCGGGGCGGCTTTGTGCTCGTGATCAATCCGATCCTCGAAGGCGGCCTGCGGCGGTTCGGTTCGCCCGCCTTCCCGATCCGTGGGCTGCTCGGGGGCGGCCATGAGATCGCCTCGTTGTTCCTGCAGCCGATCCCCGGCTCCGATGCCGCCGTGTTCCTCGGCCTGCAGAAGGCGCTGCTGGAGAGCGGCTCGGTGGCCTGGGACTTTGTGAAGGCCCACAGCGACGGCTGGGAGTTGTTGATCGACCAGATCGAATCCACCCCCTGGCCGGCGATCACCGCCACCTGCGGCCTCTCCCGCGAGGAGATCGAACACGCCGCCGCCTGCCTGGCCGCTTGCCGATCCGTGGTGTTCGCCTGGGCGATGGGCATCACCCACCACGCCAACGGCACCGACAACGTGCAGGCGATCGCCAACACCGCCGTGCTCAGCGGCAACGTGGGCCGGCCCGGGGCGGGCACCATGCCGATCCGCGGCCACTCCAACGTGCAGGGCTTCGGATCGATGGGGGTGACGGTCCACCTGCGCGAACCGATGCGCCTGGCGCTCGAATCCCTGCTCGGCCGATCCCTCAGCCGCGTGGCCGGCTACGACACCCGCGCCCTGATCGAGGCCGCCGATCGCGGCGCCGTGGACACCCTTCTCTGCCTGGGCGGCAACCTCTTCGGCGCCAACCCCGACAGCACCCAGGCCCATCGCGCCCTTTCGCGCATCGACACCGTCATCTACCTGGCCACCAAGCCCAACACCGGCCACTTCCATGGCCTCGGTTCCCGCCACACCCTCCTGCTGCCGGTGCTCAACCGCTTCGAGATGCCCCAGCGCACCACCGTGGAATCGGGCAACAACTGGGTGCGGCTCAATGAACCCGGCAGCACCCACCTGCGCAGCGGCCAGCTGATCAGCGAGGTGGCGTTCCTGGCGGAACTCGCCCACCGGGTGCTCGGCGACGACCCGATCGACTGGCGGCGTCTGCAGGATCCCGCCTACGTGCGCGAGCTGATCGCTCGTACCGTGCCCGGCTATGGCGCCATCGCCGAGATCGACGCCAGCCGCCGCGAATTCGAGGTGGCCGGTCGCGTGTTCCACGAGCCCCGCTTCGCCACCGCCAGCGGCCGCGCCCAGTTGGCCCCCACCCCCCTGCCCGACCTCGCCCTGCCCGACCTCCAGCACTTCGGCGGCCTGGCGCCGGGTGAGCGCGGGCTGGTGCTCAGCCTGATCACCGCCCGCAGCTACGGCCAGCACAACACCGTCGTCTACAAGCTCGCCGACAACTTCCGGGGCATGCCCCACCGCCAGACGATCCTGATGAACCCCGAAGATCTGGCCCACTCCGGCCTCACTCCCCACCAGCGCGTGACCGTGCAGGGGGAGGCGGGCCGGCTGGAGAACATCGAGGTGATTCCCGGCTCGATCCGCGCTGGCGCGGCGCTGATGTTCTACCCCGAGGCCAATGTGCTGATGCACGCCGTGGTGGATCCCCAGAGCGGCACACCGGCCTTTAAGCGCGTTCCGGTGTTGGTGCGGGGGGGATAGATGCCTTCCCCAGCCGTTGTGGGTGCGCTGACGGAATGGTTTATTTCGCCAAGGCAAGGATGGATTCGATGACTTCGTCCAGTCGTTCCGGTTCTTGCCATGGATCGAACACCGGCAGGTCAAAGGCGTGTTGCACCGCCGCAAACGAATCCGTCGCCAATGGACGGTCCCGCTCTTTGATGCTGATGCCCAGGACATTGGCGCCGAGTAGCGACTCCAGCAGGTCTTTTTCTTTGCTGATGGACTCAACAGTTCTCAGGGGGCTGCAGAGGATGCAGGCATCGGGTAGCGAGCCAAGTGCGATGGAATAGGCAATGATCCCGCCACAGCGTCCGTAGGCATCCAGCCCTTTTGAACGCAGGCCGGATTGTGACGACACCAAGAGAATATCGGGGTGAAGGGTATCCTCCAGATCGCTGACGCTCTGATGGATTGCCGGCGTGGCCTTCCAGAGGGGCAGCATCTGGGGAATGATCACGGCATCGGCGCCGGTGAGCAGGCCGTAGGGTTCGGTGGCGAGTTCGGCTACCTTCAGGCCTTGGCTATGGAGCCGTTGTTTCAGAATTTGTGTGGTGGTGAACTTTCCGCAGCACCTTTCCGTTCCCAGCATGAGAACGACTTTGGCCTTTGGGCGTTTTGGCACGATCTGGCCATAGGTCGGTCGCTGGGCTATTTCGCTGGCCGCTGTTGACGCTTCCCAGTATTTGATCTGGTTTTGAGAGGCTAAACGGCTGAGATCGGGGTCGGTTGCGATCAGGTTGAGTCGCGCTAAATTATAAATGTTCTTCCGGTGGGCTATCGCCTGTTCCATGAGCTCGCGCCAGCACAGGAAGTCCTGTTCCGTTTCGAAAACTTCACGGGCCCATAGGATGGCGTCGCACGAGGTGGCCAAGGCTTCGTCTTGCTTCGTGGTGAACACCAGGTGTGGGTCTAAGGCCAGGTAGCGGCATCGCTCTTCGGCTGAGATGGTGCATTGCTGAAGAAACACCAGCGGAATCTTTGCGCTGGAGAAACGCAGCAGATTCACCAGGACCTTGCCGCTCCCGGGACGATACACAAAAGTCAGCCGATGGAGCGGAAAAGGTGTCATGGCCTGATCCTTTCTGTGGTTGAGATTTGCTTGCCAGCGCCCTTTCGTTTCGGGCCTTTCTCTTTGCCCTTAAGCAGCGGTTGCCAGGGCGGCGAGCCTTTGTCAGATACCCATGACTTGG
>JBKDOZ010000049.1:0-7677 GCA_046342735.1 Synechococcaceae cyanobacterium | reverse complement strand
GGTAAAGGGGGTCCACCGCCACCCCGCCGGGGCAGAGGGCGAAGCGGCAGAGGGGCAGGCTCTCGGTTGCCGCCGCCATCGCGTCTGTTGCCGGCGCCGGCGCCATCAGCGTCGGGCGACTGGCCCAGTCCGCCGGCGCCTCCGGCCCTTCGGGGGGGAGCGCCGGCCAGGCGTGCAGGTGCAGGCCGTCCTCCCGGGCCGCCTGCCGCTCCTCCTCCCCGGGGGGATGGACGAGCCAGAGGTCGCTGACGCCCACCTCCCGCCACCAGGGCCGCAGGGCAACCCAGAAGGGCGCCTCGCAGACGCTGTGGACCCGCAGCGGCCGTCCCGCCGCCTGCAGCTCCGCCGCCATCGCCCGGAGCCGCCCGCCGTAGGCAGCCAGCAACCGCTCAGGCACGGTGCCGGCGCGCAGGAAGGAGCTCCACGGCAACCCGAGATAGGTGTCCACCGCTCCGTTGTCCCCGGCTCCAGCCCCAGCCAGGGCGGCATGGCGGTCGCGCGCCTCGGCTTCGTGCGCCCCCCCCTGCCAGTGCAGCAGCGCCCCGGGGTGACCCGCCCGCCGCGGGATCCAGTCCGGTTTCCACTCCAGCAGGGGGGGCGCGAAGGCCTGGGGGAACCAGGCGGCCGGCGTGGAGCCCTGCAGCGCCATGCAGCGATGGGGCGTGGGCCAGAAGCGATCGCGGGCCAGCAGGGATCCGGCCTCAAGCCACAGCTCGAAGCGATCCCCCCAGCGGGCCACGGGCTCCGTGGGGGCCGGGCTGGGGGCGACCAGCAGCTGCAGCTCCACAAACCTTGCCCCTTCTTCCCCCGTGTCCGCCGCTGCTTCGGGAGCATCGGGGGGCGGTGGGGGGGGCGCCAGCTTGAAATCCAGCCAGGCGATCGGCACGGCGGGCCAGGCGGAGGGCAGGAGCAGCCGCTCCCCGGCCCGGCCGGGACCCACCGCCAACTCCAGGGCCGGCGGGGACGCCTCGGCCGCTGCCCCAGGGGCCGCCAGCCCGTACGCCACCCGCAAGCGCCCGCCGCCGGGCTGCGCCAGGGGCAGCCGCAGGGCCAGGCCCCGCAGGGTCTGGGGGCACAGCAAGGTGAGGCGGCAGCCATCCCCGCCCAGGGCCTCCAGCGGCAGGAAGAGGGCGTCGGCGCAGGCGGCTGGGGGCAGCGCTTCCCCCGGCGTGGTGCCCGACACCGCCAGCTCGTGGGAGGCCAGCGGCCGGCTGCGCCGGCGCAGGGCCACCAGCGCCTGGCGATCGCGGAACGGCGTGGGGGCGGCGCTGGCGGCCGCCGCGGCGGGAAGGGACGCCGCCGCCAGGTAGGGCTGCTCGCCGCCCTCCCCTTGCTGCGGCTCCACCTGCACCAGCACTCCGCCGGAGCGCTCCGGCTGCCGGCTCCACACCCTGTGCTCCAGTTCCGACGGCTCGCCGGGCGCCAGGGCGGGATGCACGTAGGTGCAGGCGCCGAAGAGGCGATCGCGCCGGCGGTCGTAGGGGCCGGTCGTGAGGCGCTGGTGGTGCACCGCCTGTAGGTGCAGGGCGGGATTGCTCAGCTGCAGTCCGTGGCTCCACAGCACGTGGGCGATGCGGTTGTCGGAACCGGGCCGGCCGATCGGCAGCTCGGCGGCGGCCTCCAGGTCGGCGTCGATCGGCGCATCGCTGCGAATCGCCCACAGGTCTTGGCGCCAGTGGGGATTGGCCTCCAGCCGGCTCCCCTGCTCCGCGCTGGCCGCCTCCCAGCGGGTGAGGGCCAGCGCGGAGCGGGGATCGACCAGCAGCCGCTCGAGGTGGGCAAAGCCGTTGCCCAGGGCGATGTCGGCATTGGCCAGCAGCACGATCGCCTGCTCGCTGGCGGCGGCCAGGCGTAGCCAGTCGGCGAAGCGCAGCCGCCGTGCCAGGGGCCGGATCTCCACCGGCATGGGGCCGTGCGGGGGGGGTGGCGCCCCAGGTTCCATCCACACCACCGCGGCGGCCAGGGCGGGATGGCGCAGGTTCTGGGCCAGGCAGTGGTCGACCTCCGCCTGGCGCTGCGGAGTGCTGGCCCGGAACCTTTGCAGGCAAAAAATGATGCGCATGGCCGGTTCACTGGCCCAGCAACCTTGGCCATCGCGCGGATTCTGCCTAATGTCTGCCGATGGATCGCGACACTCCCCCGGATTCCCGCTGCGAGGATCGCCCCATCGAGATGCCCCCCGGCCGCCCCTGGTTGTCCACCGAGGAGCTGAACCGGTTGATGCGCCAGCAGGGGTTGGCCCTGGCGATCGCCCAGGCCTGGCTTCTCGATGAGGTGGTGCAGGCCGTGGAGCTGCCGGGGGAAGAGGAGCAGGAGCTGGTGGATCGCTACCTCGAGGCGGAGGGGGCGGGGGATCCCGCTGGCCGTCTGGCTCTGATGGCAGCGAAGGGCTTCAACGACGAGGACCTCCGCTACTTCGCCACCAAGGGCCGGCGGCTGCAGATCTATCGCCAGCGCTGCCATGCCGAAGATGTGGAGATCCGCTTTCTCGAGCGCAAGCTGGATCTCGATCTGGTCACCTATTCGCTGATCCGGGTGGAGGAGCAGGAGCTGGCCGAAGAGCTGTACCACCAGCTGCGGGCGGGAGAGGCCGACTTCCCCGAGCTCGCCCGTCAGTACTCCAGCGGCCCGGAGCGCTACACCCATGGCCTGGTGGGGCCCGCGCCCCTCTCCCGGGCCCATCCCGAGCTCGTCAACCGCCTGCGCAGCGGCGAACCGGGCCAGCTGTGGCAGCCGTTCGAGCTGCCCGATGTCTGGGTGGTGCTGCGGCTGGAGCGGCTGTTCCCCGCCGAGCTCGATGACGCCATGGTCGAGCGGATGATGGGGGAGAGCTTCGATCGCTGGTTCGCTGAACGGGTTCGCCAGCTGATGGCCGGCGAACCGGTGCCCCCTCTGCCGCGGCACCGACTGGCGGCGGCATGAGCGTCTCCCCCACGCCCCTGTCCCCCGGCGATCCCCCCGAGGGCGCGGTGCAACCCGCCGAACTGCTCGCCTTCCCGCCGTTCGATCGCCTCGATCCGGCCCTGCTCGAGCGGCTGGCCGCCATCTGCGAACGGCGCCAGTTCCGGCTCGGCCAGGTGCTGCTGCGGGAGGCGGTGATGCCCCCGGGGGTGCTGCTGGTGCAGCAGGGGCGGTTGCGGCTGCTCGCCAGCGATCCCAGCGGCGGGGGCACGATCACGATCGATCGCCTGCAGCCCGGGGCGCTGGTGGGCTGGAGTTCCCTGGTGCGCCAGTGCCCCTGCGAACATCTGCGCGCGAGCAGCCCCGGCCAGGCCCTGCTGGTGCCTGCGGCCGACTTCCTGGCGGCGGTGGCGGCGCCCTCCCCCTTCAGCGCCTGGTTCCACCAGCATCTCAGCGCCGCCGAATTGCACCAGCTGCTGCTCGCCCTCGCGGAGCGGGACCCCACCGCCGCCCCCCTGCTGGAGCAGTGGACCTCCGCCCAGCTGGAGGTCACCCTCGTGAGCCAGCCGGCCGATACGCCGGTGACGCCGATCGATTCCAGCGACGGACGGGCGTGGTGGATCAGCAGCGGTGGCCCCCTGGCGGCCCCCTGGCCGGCCTCCCCGAGTGAGCCGCCAACGGCGGCGGGCCCAATCCCCTGGCTGCGGCTGATCGGGCTCACCCTGCCGGCCCCGCCGAAGACCACCCCATCCCCAGAGCCCGCCTCCCCAGAGCCCGCGTCCCCGGAGTCGCCCGCCCCGGGCGGAGGCGGCTCCCTGGCGCGAGCCGCCCCCTACAACCTGGCGCCCCCCCCAGCGCCAGCGCTCCCCCCCGTGCTGGCCGCCCCCGTTGCCCCCGCCGAGCCCGGGGCTCACCGCCTGCGGCTGCCCCGCGCCTCGGGCCCACGCGATGTGCCGCTGGCCTTGGCGGTGAGCCTGAGCCGCCACTTCGCCGTGCCCGGCCACCGCGATGGCCTGCGCGACTTCATCGACGGCAACCTGCAGAAGCAGCCTCGCTTCAACCTGGTCAACGCCGGCCAGCTGATCGACCACCTCGGCCTTCGGGTGGTGCTCAGCCGCATCCCGCGCGACCGGCTGGCGCGGGTGCCCACTCCGGCGGTGTTGCTCCAGCACGGCCAGCTCGTGCTCCTCGATGGGGTGGATGGCGATGGGCAGGTGCGGCTCCTGGAGCCTGAGCTGGGCCCCCTGCGCCTGCCGCCCCAGGAGCTGCAGGGCTGCCCGGAAGCGCCGGAGCTGATTGAGATGCTGCTGGTGCAGCGCCATCCGGGCAGCAAGGAGATCGCCTTCAGCTGGTCCTGGTTTCTGCCCTATCTGCGCCCCCATACCCGCGGCCTGGTGGAGGTGCTGGCGGCTTCGGTGATCGTCAACCTCCTGGCGTTGGTGACACCGCTGGGCATGCAGGTGTTGATCGATCAGGTGGCGCGCTTCCAGAACATGGGGGCCTTGATCAGCATCTCCGCCCTGCTGTTGCTCTCCAGCGTGGTGGTGGCGGTGGTGCGCACCTTGCGCACGATCGTGTTCGCCCAGATCACCAACCGCATCGACCAGGACAGCAAGGCGACCATCCTCGATCACCTGGTTCGACTGCCTCAGGACTATTTCGATTCACGCCCTGTCGGCCACGTGATGTATTACTTCAACGTGCTGGATCGGCTGCGGGAATTTCTGGTGGGCCAGAGCCTCACCACCGTGGTGGATTTTCTGTTCAGCTTCCTCTATATCTTTGTTTTGCTGCTGATCAATCCGCTGCTCACGCTAGTCACGTTGAGCACCCTGCCGTTGCTGCTCGTGGTGGCTCTGATCAGCAATCCGATCTTTGAGAATCAGGTGCAGCGCTCCATGGCCCGCGCCGTGGCCACCAGCTCCTATCTCAACGAATCAATCACCGGCATCCAGACCATCAAATCCCAAAACGCTGAGCTGAAGACGCGCTGGGAGTTTCTCAATCGCTACGCTGCCTATATCGGCGAAGATTTCAAGCTCAAGCTCACCAGCGAAACCACCGCCAACATCGCTGGATTCGTCACCGAGCTCAACAGCCTTTTGGTGATCGGATTCGGCATCTGGCTTGTCATGCAAAACCAACTCACCCTCGGGGGCTTCATCGCCTTCCGCATCATCGCCGGCTACATCACGCGGCCGCTGATGCAGGTGGTTGTCACCTGGCAGCAGTTCCGGATGAGCACCCGCCAGATGGAGCTCGTCTCCGACATCGTCGACCGTCCCACCGAGCAGAGCGAGGAGGAGGCCAGCAACATCCCGATGCCACCGATTGACGGCCATGTGCGCTTTGACCATGTTGGCTTCCGCTTCGCCGAAGAAGGCCCGATGGTGCTTCAGGGCATCCAGCTCGACATCCCCACCGGCTCCTTCGTGGGCATGGTGGGGGGATCGGGTAGCGGCAAAAGTACGCTCCTCAAACTTCTGCCGCGCTTCTACCGAGCTCTGGAGGGCAAGGTGTTGATCGATGGCCTTGATGTCAGCAAGGTGGAGCTTTATTCGCTGCGCCGCCAGGTGGGTGTGGTGCCCCAGGACAGCCTGCTCTTCGATGGCACCATCCGCGAAAACCTGCTGCTGGTGAAGCCGGACGCCACGGTGGAGGAATTGATTCGCGCCACCCGCATCGCCTGCGCCCACGACTTCATCATGGAGATGCCCCAGGGGTATAACTCCAGTGTCGGCGAGAGGGGGGCCGGCCTCTCCGGCGGCCAGCGCCAGCGCCTCGCCCTGGCCCGGGCGGTGCTGCAAAACCCGCGCATGCTGATCCTCGATGAGGCCACCAGCGCCCTCGATGCCCGCACCGAGCGGCAGGTGTGCATCAATCTGTTTGAAGCCTTCCGCGGCCGTACGGTCTTCTTCATCACCCACCGCCTCAGCACGGTTCGACCGGCCGACATGATCGTGATGATGGACAAGGGGGCGGTGATGGAGGTGGGCAGCCACGACCAGCTGATGGACAAACGCGGCTGGTACTACGCCCTGTTCCGCAGCCAAACCCAGGAGGGCCTCAGCTGATGGCCCCCGATCCCCAGCCCCTGGCGGAATGGGAGTTCCGGGAAACGGTGCTGCTGCGCAAGAGTTCCCTGAGTTCTTCCCTGCTGATCTGGACCGCGGTGGCGAGCACCGCGCTGGTGGGGGTCTGGGCCGTTCTGGCCCCGCTCACCCAGTCGGTGGCCGTTGCGGGCAAGCTCGAGCCGGGTGGCCGCGTGCGGCAGGTGGATGCCCCCCTGGGCGGCCTGGTGGATGCCGTGCTGGTTCGGGAGGGGCAGCGGGTGCGCCAGGGTCAGCCGCTGATCCGTTTTGATCTGCGCGCGCCTCGCAACGCCCTGGCCTCGGCGGAGTCGGTGCGGCAACGGCTGCGCAATGAAAACCAGGTGCTTCGCGCCAGCCTCGGGGAGATCTCCGCCGCCGGGCTCTCCCTCAACCAGCAACGCCAGCTCGGCAGCCAGCAACTGGATCTGAGCAGCAAGCGCCGCGCCGCCGAGGAGGATCTCAACAAGGCCAGAGAGCGCGCCCGGGGGCTGGAGGCCAGCCTGCGCATCGCCCGCGACATCGCCAGCCGCTACCGCGAACTGGTGCGCAGCGGCGCGGTGAGTGAGGTGCAGCTGCTCGATGCCCTCAACAAACAACAGCAGCTGGAGGCGGAGCTCAGCGGCGAGCGTCGCGAGGCCGCCCGGCTGGAGGCGGTGCTGCGGAGCACCAGCACCACCCCCGATGTGGAACTGCGCACCCGCATCGAGGCCAACCTGCGCCAGATCGCCGAGCTGGAGCGCGACATCGCCCAGGCCCGCCTCCAGATCCAATACGGCCTGCTCAGCGCCCCCGCCGATGGCGAGGTGTTTGATATCAATGTCGGTGCCGGCAGTGTTGTGCCCTCCACCCGCCAGGGGGATCAGAAGCCCGTGCTGCGCATCGTGCCCACCGACAACCTGCAGGCCAAGGTCTATATCCCCAACAACGTCATCGGCTTCGTGCGCGTCGGCCAGCGGGCCGACATCTCCCTCGACACCTTCGACGCCTCCGACTACGGCCGCCTGCGGGCCAACGTCAAGAGCATCGGCTCCGACGCCCTCAACCCCGAAGAGCTCGTGCGCGTTCTTGGGTCCGACGCCAAGGGCCTGGTGTATCCGGCGGTGCTGCAGCTGGAGCGCCAGAGCCTGCCGGTGGGGCGCAAGGCGATCCCCCTGCAGCCCGGCATGACCCTCACCGCCGACATCAAGCTGCGGGAGCGGCGCTTCATCAACATCCTCACCAGCTTCTTCGAGAACAAGGCCCGCAATCTGGAGCGGCTGCGCTGACGCCGTGCCTTCTCCCGCTTCCTTCCCCGTTCCCGATCCGCCGCCCAGCGGCCAGCTCCATCCCTGGTGGGTCCACGTGCCGGAGGCGGAGCGGGCACAGCGACGTCGCGCCCTGGGTCGGGCGCGCTTTCTGAGCCAGTTGCGGCGCCGCCGCGTCCGCATCGTTGCGGCTCTTTTGTTTTATCTGGTGCTCGGGTTGATCCCGCTGACGTTCGGCCAGCCCCACCTCACCGCCTTCGCCCTGCTCCCCCTCGAGTTGGTGCCGCCGGTGGCCTATTTGGCGTATTGGATTGCCTGGCACGAATTCCACCGCTGAGCCCGGCTTCCACCGCTGAGCCCGGCTCAGAGTCCCGCCAGACGGGGGAATTCCTGCTGAAACCAGCCGGGCAAAAGGGCCGCGCGATCGCCGAGCTCCATCT
>JBKDOZ010000048.1:0-7873 GCA_046342735.1 Synechococcaceae cyanobacterium | reverse complement strand
TCTCTCTACAGCTATCGCGTTCGGATCGGTGAGGTTTTAGCCCGTGAAGCTCCGATCGAGGCTGACATCGTCATCGGCGTTCCCGATTCCGGCATCCCGGCCGCCATCGGTTACGCGGGCGTCAGCGGCATCCCTTTCGGTGATGGCCTGATCAAAAATCGCTATGTGGGCCGCACCTTCATCCAACCCACCCAGGCGATGCGCGAGGCCGGCATCCGCGTCAAACTCAATCCCCTCCCCGATGTGCTGGCCGGGAAGCGGGTGGTGGTGATCGACGACTCGATCGTGCGGGGCACCACCAGCCGCAAGCTCGTGCAGGCCCTGCGCGAGGCCGGCGCCACCGAGGTGCACATGCGCATCAGTTCGCCGCCGGTCACCCACCCCTGCTTCTACGGCATCGACACCGACACCCAGGACCACCTGATCGCTGCCCGCCTCAGCCTGGCCGAGATCGAGCAGCACCTGGGGGTGGATTCGCTGGCCTATCTCAGCAAGCAGGGGATGGTGGAGGCGGCCCGCACCCACTCCGGCGAATTCTGCACCGCCTGTTTCGACGGCAACTACCCGATCGAGATGGACGAGGAGACCAAACGCAGCAAGCTGATGCTCGAGCCGGCCGGCATGGCGCGGGGCTAAGTACCCCCACCCTGCGGCTGCGATTCCCCGGGCAGGGGCCGGTAGCAGCGGGTGGTGATCAGCCAGGGGTGGAACACCTCCAGGAAGCGACTCTGCAGGGTGCAGAAGAAGCGCTTCACCATCACGGGATCGTCGAAGTGGAAGGGGTATTCCCCCGCGAATCCCTGGAAGAAATACCAGTTCAACAGCGCGTGGCTGTCGGGGTTGAGGCGCCCCGCGAAGATCTCCAGCTGGCCCGCCGGATCGTTCAGGTGCTCCAGCACATCCAGGCAGACGAGGGTGTCGAAGCGCTGCGGCAGCGCGGGATCGTCAAGGTCGCGATGGCAGCTCAGCCGCTCCGCCAGCCCCAGCTTCTGCGCCCGCTCCTGTACGAAAGCCCGGTTGCGGGGGTTGAGATCCACGAACCACGCCCGCTCCACCCCAGGCAGGGCGGCCGCCGCCAGGGCGTGGCTGCCGATGCCGCCGCCGAAGTCGAGCACGTGGCCCCGGGCGAAGTGCGCCTGCAGCCGCAGGGTGTCGGCGATGTAGTCGGCGCTGCCCAGATGCCAGGCCGCCAGCTCCAGCAGGTGGCCAGCGCCCACCGTCTCCTCGTAGAAGGCCCCAGCCCGCTCCGGATCAAAGGCGCCGGGATGGAGGCTCGCCAGATCGGCCGTGCTGCGTGGCAGTTGCTCCTCCAGCTCGCCCGGGCTGATCGCCAGGAATGCGGCCAGCTGGGATCGCAGATCGAAGCCATCCGCCAGGAACCGCTCCACCGTCAGGGCTGGAGCGCATGCCGGGACAGTCACGGGCGATCGGGGCGGCAGGGGGCACGCTACGCGGCTGCCATGCTGGGGGCCGGCGAGGGGGCAAGGGATGCGGGTGCTGGTGGTGAGCACGCCGGTCGGTCACCTCGGCAGCGGACGGGGCGGCGGGGTGGAGCACACCGCTGGCATGATCGTGGCGGGCCTGTTGCACCGCGGCCATGCGGTCACGGTGCTGGCGGCGGAGGGATCGGTGCTCCCCGCTGCCTGTGCCGGAGCCAACCTCTGGGTGGAGCCGGGCGTCGACCAGCCCAGTTGGCAGCACTGCCCCCGCGACACCGCCGTGGCCATCCCCGCCGGTGCCCTGTTGCCCCGTTTCTGGGCCCGGGCCCTGCACCAACAGGCTGCCTTCGACCGGATCCTCAATCTTTCCTACGACTGGCTGCCCTTCTGGCTCACCCGCTTCGTGGCCACCCCGCTCTGCCATCTGGTGAGCATGGGGTCGGTGGCCCAGGTGATGGATGAGGCGATCGAGGCCGTTTCCGCCTGGCATCCCCACCGCCTGGCTTTCCACACCGCCGCCCAGGCCGCCGATTTCCAGCTGGCTGCCCCGCCGCGGCTGGTGGGCAATGGCTTTGATCTCTCCCGCTACCACCCCCCCGCCCCCGATCGGGTGGAGCCCGTTCTGGGCTGGGCGGGCCGCATCTCCCCCGAGAAGGGCCTGGAGGACGCCGCCCGGGTGGCCGCCCGCCTTGGCCTGCCGCTGCGGGTGTGGGGTCTGCGGGAGGACGGCGCCTACGCCGAGGCGGTGGCGCGCGCCGTTCCCGCCGGCACGATCGAGTGGTGTGGCTTCCAGCCCACCGAGCGCCTGCAGGAGGAGCTGGGCCGCTGCCGGGTGTTTCTGAACACCCCGCGCTGGAATGAGGCCTTCGGCAACGTGGTGGTGGAGGCGATGGCCTGCGGGGTGCCGGTGGCGGCCTATGCCCGGGGCGGGCCGGGTGAGCTGGTGCGGGAGGGGATCAACGGCGCCCTCGCCGTCCCCGATGATCTCGATGCCCTGGCCGCGGCGGTGCAGCGGGCCGCCCTCCTCGACCGTGGTGCCTGTCGGGTCTGGGCGGAGGCGCACCACAGCCCGGAGGCGTTCACGGCGCGGATCGAGGCGTGGCTGGAGGCGGCGGGAGCGCCGCCGCCGGGCTCCAGCGCAGGCGCACCAGGCCCCGGCTGAGGCCGGAATCCGAATCCACCATCCGGATCGCCTGCCACAGCGCCGGGGTGGGCACCCACACGGAGGGGTAGCGGTAGCGCGCCACATCGAGCAGCAGCACCCGGTCGCTGCGCTCGTCGTAGGCCGCCAGGGGGGAGATGTGGCCGCCCCCCTCCTGCCCCAGCGCGGAGCGGTGGTAATTCACCAGCAGCCGGTCCGCCGGGTCGGCGAGGCTCTGGCGCAGGAGCCCGCGCAGCTGGGGCAGGCTCAGCTGGTCGCCATGCCAACGCTGCACCGTCACCCCCGGTTGCGCCAGCAGGCCGGCCAGCTGCGCCAGGGTCATGCCCCGGCGCGCCACGGTCGCCTGGGTCACGCTGGCCTGGGCCGCGGCGGTGGTGAAGAGGTTGTCCTGGGTCCAGAAGCGGTAGGGGCCATAGCCCGGCGTGGGTGGGGCCGGCACCGCCAGGCTGTTGAGGGCCATCACGGCGCTCGCCACCCCGCAGTAGGCCAGGTTCGCCTGGGTGACGAACTGCTCCACCAGGGGCAGGAAGTCGGCCCGTGAGCGGCTGCGCTCCAGCAGCGGCCCCCCCTGGGATTCACTCAGGGGGATCAGGGGGATCGCTGTCTCGGTTGCCGGCCGTGCCGCGGCCCCCGCGACCCCGAGCAGACCACCCAGAACCACAGCAACGATCGGTCCCCTCACGGTCCCTGGAGCGGCACCAACTCCCGCAGGCTCTCCGTGCCCACCAGGGCCAGCTGGATCCCGGTGCCGGTCACGTCCTCCGCCGGCAGGTCGCCCGGCCGCAGCCGGCCACTGCGGCCCGCACCCCCCTCCAGCCGCAACCCCAGCAGCGGCGCCTCATCGCCGCAGAGGTCGATCAGACCGTCGCCGCGGGAGTGGAAGCGCAGGCCGATCTGGCCGAGGTCGCCGCGCTGGCAGCGGCGCAGGTCAACCAGCCGCACTCGCTTGAGCTGCCCCGCACGGCTGGCCAGCACCACCCCCGCGTCGTCACCTCCGGCCACGCAGGCGGCCCCCACCACCGCTTCGCCGGGCAGCAGCCGCAGCAGCATCGGCCCCTGGGCAGTCCGCCCCATCACCGGCAGGTTGGCCTCATTCACGGCCAGCCGCAGCAGCCGACCGGTGCTGCTGGCGACCACCAGATCCTCGCCCTCGCGGCAGGGCACCACCCGCTGCAGCTCCACCCCGTCCTTGAGCTTGAGCACGGTGGCGGCCCGGCCGGAGAGTTCCAGGAAGTCTTCGATCGGAAGCCGCTTGAAGCGACCATCGCTGCTCAGCAACCCCAGGCTCCCCTCCGGGGGGGAGGGAAGGGGCAGCACCTGCACCACCCGGGCGCCGCTGAGGCTTTCGGGCAGGAAGCGCTCCACCCCGCCAGGCTGCTGTCCCGCGAACTCCCAGCGCAAAAGGGCCACGCGGCCATCGGCGCTGAAGGCCAGCAGCTGGGGATGCTCCCCCACCGGCAGCAACAAGCGGGCCGGCGGAGGCTGCTCGCCCAGCTCGGCCGGTTCCTCGAGGTGAAGGCGGCCCAGCACCTGGGGGGTGACGATCCGCAGCGTGCCATCGGCTTGAAGCAGCAGGCGACCGTCGCTGGCAAGACCCTCGAAGGCCTGTTGACGCTGCAGCTCGGCGTTGGGCCGCACGGCGGTGCTGCGCTGGGCTACGAGCTCGTCGCCCCCTGCCACCAGGCGGGTGCGACGCGGGGTGGCGTAGCGCTTCTTCAGCGCCTTCAGCTCACTGACCATCGTGTCGAGAAGACTGTCGCGCTCCTCCAGCAGGTGGCGCAGGCGTGTGCGCTCTTCCCGCAGCTCCTCCGCCTCCTTGCGCAGGCTCTCCTGTTCCAGACCGGTGAGCCGCCGCAGCGGCATCGCCAGCACCGCATCGGCCTGGCGCTCGCTCAGATCGAGGTGCACCTGCAGGCTGGCCTTCGCGGCGGCCGCGTCCGCGGCGGCGGTGATCATTTCGATCACCTCGCGCAGGCGGGAGAGCGCCTTGATCAGGCCCTCCACCACCTCCAGCCGATCCTCGCAGCGGTGGAGCGCGTGGCGGGTGCGACGGATCAGCGTCAGTTCGCGATACTCCAGGAACTGCTGCAGCAGCTGGCGCAGGCTGAGCTGCACCGGCTGGCCGTTCACCAGGGCCAGAAGGATCGCGCCGAAGTTGCTCTGCAGGGCGGTGCGGCGCTGCAGGTCTGCCAACACGGCCTCGGCGTTGGCGTCGCGGCGTAGCTCCACCACCACGCGCATGCCATCCCGGTCGCTTTCGTCGCGGATGTCGGCGATGCCGGTGATGCGGCCCTCATTCACCTGCTCGGCCAGCTTCTCGATCCAGCCGGCCTTGCTCAGCTGGTAAGGCAGTTCGGTCACCACGATGGCGCTGCGCCGGTGCCGCCCCTTGCCCGGTTGCTCCTCCTCGAAGTGGCTGATGCCCCGCATCGGGATGCTGCCCCGGCCGCTGAGGTAGGTGTCGCGCAGGCCGGCGCCGGTGAGCACCTCGCCGCCGGTGGGAAAGTCGGGCCCCGGCACCAGCTCGAGCAGTTTCTCGTCGCTGAGATCGGGGCGGCGGATCAGGGCGATCAGCGCATCCACCACCTCGCCGAGGTTGTGGGGCGGGATGCTCGTGGCCATGCCCACGGCGATGCCTGAGCAGCCGTTGAGCAGCAGGAAGGGGAGCTGGGCAGGAAGCACGGCGGGCTCCTGTTGGGAGCCATCGAAATTGGTGGTGAAATCCACCGTGTCGTTTCCGATCTCATCGAGGAGGCCCTCGTTCGCGATCGGGGCCAGTCGGGTTTCGGTGTAGCGCATCGCCGCTGGCGGATCGTCATCCACCGATCCGAAGTTGCCGTGGCCGTCGAGCAGGGGGTGACGGCTGGCGAAGGTCTGCACCAGGCGCACCAGGGCGTCATAGACCGCCTGATCCCCGTGGGGGTGATATTTGCCGAGCACATCGCCTACCACCCGAGCGCATTTGCGATAGGGCCGATCGGGCGTGAGGCCGAGTTCGTGCATCGCATACAGGATGCGCCGCTGCACGGGCTTGAGGCCATCGCGGACATCTGGAAGCGCCCGACCCACGATGACACTCATCGCATACTCCAGGTAGGAGCGCTGCATCTCCTGATGGAGGGCAATCGGCTCGATGCGGGAGTCGTTCTCCGGATCGTTGCCCGGGTCCTTGCGATTGCCTGAGCGTGTGTCGGCCATCCGAAGCTGGCAAGGTGGGGCGGATGACGGGGCTCAGCCTACAGATCGAAACGTCGATCCTCCAGGGACCTATTCCGATTCTTGGCTGCCAGTGGCATTGGCCTTGGCTCTCTCCACCGCAGGCTTCAAGGAGGGCTCGGCCAAAAGCTGACGAGCGGCCCCTCGCAATTTGGGTCCCCATAGCTGCTCTTTTTGATACTCCTCCTTCACATAATTTGGATCGTCAGCCAGGGCTGATTCGGCCAAGCGAAAGGGTTCTTCCGTGTTGGAGGGCTGTTCGTGGTGGAGCGCCGAAGCCAGAGCCAAGGAAGACTCGGCTACGCCGGGCTTGATCGTGAGCACTTTGCGCCAGCGTTTGATCGCTTCTTGACGTTGTCCCCGCTCATACAACACCAGGCCTTGATTATTGATCGCTTCCCAGAAGTTATTGCGGAGAGTCGAGGCTTTATTAAAAGCTTGCAAGGCTTGGTCTGGTTGGCTCAACAGAATGTGGGCGTTGCCCAGATCGAAGTATGCGCCTGGATTCCGACGATCCAGTTGCAGCCCTTTTTGGATTAGAATCAGGGCATCAGCCGGTTTGTCGCTGCGCAGGGCCAGGGCTCCCTCAGCAAACCAAACACCGGGGTTGTTCGGATCAAGGGCTTTGGCTTTTCCCAGGGCATAGAGGGCCTGGTCGGACTTGTTGCTGCGCAGCTGAGATTCCGCAAGCAGCAACCAGCCCCTTGGGTCGGAGGGCAAGAGTCGAACCGTGAGCTCGGCCAGCCGCGCCGCATACTCAGGTTGCCCAAGCCTGAGCATCTGCAAGGCTTCCTCAGCGATGCCGAGGCCGGCCTCCTCTAGGGCCTTGGGTGCCGGCATGAACACATAAGGAACCATGGCGGCTGAGGGATGTCCCAGGCTTGTGACTAGGCCCAAAATGGCCGGCAAAAGAAAGCGCCTGAGGCGACGGCCCACGGAAATACACCACTTTGCTTTGAGCTTAGAGACTGGCTCCCCCTTCGCCTAGGACTGCCTCAATATTGCGCCGCCACATCCAGGGCCGGATCCGTCGCAGGGCGGAGGCACGCAGCCTTGCATCCCACTCCTCTTCGCTCCAGGCCAAGGCATCTTCGCCATGGAGATCGAGCCACCAGGGCCTGGGTTGCACATCCTGGTCGTTGGAGACCGGTAAATCGGGCCGGTTCCACGGACAGACCTCCTGGCAAAGATCGCAACCGGCCACCCACCCCTGCAAATGGGGTGTGATCCATTGGGGCAGACGTGCATCACGGTTTTCGATGGTGTGATATGCGATGCACCGTCTGGAATCCACCACGAAGGGCTCGCTGATGGCCGCGGTGGGACAGGCCTGGATGCAGCGGCTGCAGCTGCCGCACAGGGAAGGGGAAGGATGGTCTGCGGGGAGTTGCACTGTTGTGAGCAGGTGTCCCAGCAGAAGCCAGGAACCTCGCTTCCGGTGAATCAGATTGCCGTTCTTGCCAATCCAACCCACCCCAGCCTCCTCGGCCCAGGCTTTATCCATCAGGGGCGCGCTATCCACACAGGCCCGCCAGCCACACCCTGGAACCCTTTCCTCCAGCCATCGCCCCAAGCGCCGAAGACGCTGCTGGATCACGCGGTGGTAGTCGCGACCCCAGCCGTAGCGAGCCACCCGCAGGCTGTGGGGGCTGGGCCTTGCATTGACGTGGTAGCTGAGGGCGACTGCCACCACGCTGCGCACACCAGGCAACAGGGCCTCGATGGAGCGCCGACGGGGATCAGCCATCCACCCCATGTCGGCTTGATGGCCAGCCTCCAGCCAACGCTCCAAGGCTGCCTGCCGCAGGGGCAACCTGGCACTTCCAGGAACGGCAGCGATCCCAACTGGGTCGAAACCCAGGTCGCTTGCCTGGGCCTTGAGATCTTCAACCAGCAGTGGAGCCTGTCTCAACAGTTGCAGACCACTTTGGTCGGTAAAGTCCCCAAAGTACGGCTTGCCCCAGTGGCTCTCGCATCCTCCGATCGTTTCAGCCCCATCCTTCGCTGGATCGGAATCACCCTGGTGGTGCTCACCCTCCTTCAGATGCTCGCCGTC
>JBKDOZ010000047.1:0-10588 GCA_046342735.1 Synechococcaceae cyanobacterium | reverse complement strand
ACTCGTAGGTTTCGCCTTCGATCGCCAGTTCCAGGCAGCGGGCCAGGATCCGTTGCTTGTCGCCGTTGCTCAGGGCCGCAGGATCGGCGATCACCAGCTCGGGATGGAGCAGACGGAAGTGGGCGAAGGCGTGTTCGGTCTCCTGGTTGGCCGTGTCGCGGAACAGGCGCGCCAGCTCGGCCTGGCCCAGTTGCCGGGCCACCTCCGCGAAGAACAGGTATTTGCGGTTGGCCATGCTCTCGCCGCCGAAGGCGGCTTCGAGATTGGCGGGGGTGCCGGGCTGGGAGGGACTCATCGCGGTGCGCTGGGTGGGGCTGGGGCGGGGCCATTGTCACCTCTGCAGACGCCAGCCTTGGCTTTTCGCCTCCCCCTCCCTCTCTCCCTGGCCCCAGCCCTGCCACCACTAGGATGTTTACCAGGATTTCTATGGGGATTGTGGCTAACCGATCCATCAGCATTTCGCTTGAGGAGGGGCTCCTGGCCCAGCTCGATGCCCAGGGATCCAATCGCTCCGCCCTGGTGAGCGAGGCCCTCGCGGAATGGTTGGCCCGCCGCCGCATTGCCGCTCTGAACGCCGCCTACGTCCACCTCGCCTCACTGGAGGGTGGAGATCTGGCCGAGGCCTCTGACGCCGCCCTGGCCATGGCCCTCGAAGCCGCGACGGCGCCTGTCTGACTGGTTCATTTGCGCGCCCTCCGCAGCCGCCGGCTCCAGCCCAGCGCGGCAGCAGCGCCCGCCAACGGCAGGGGGCCCGGGACGGAAGACACCGGCGGTGTGTAGCCCCCCACATCGGCCTCGCTCATCCGCCAGGACGTCAGCACCCCCGGGATCAGGGAGAAGCCGGCGGGCAGATTCCCCACATCGCCCGGACTGCCCACGCTGCCGGCGGCGCTGATGGAGGTGCAGTTCACGGTGGTGCCGAGATCGCACTGCACCCGGGCGCCGCTGCTGGGGTTGTAGTACACGTCGAACTGGGTGCCGGTGCCGTTCTGGGTCACCGAGTAGTCGTTGTCGGTGCCGGCCAACAGCACCAGGGATCCATCGCCGAGGCGGGGTCCGATGGCCAGCCCCTCCCACTTCTCCGGTCCTCGCCCGCCCAGGGCCGCCATCGAGGGATCCTGCAGCACCGCATTGGTCACCAGATCCACCAGTGCCGAAGGGTTCTTGCTCACCGGCACCACACCGACGGGCAGGCTGGCGCCGGAGAGGGAGATGCCGCTCACATCCGTCGCGCCGCTCAGGTCGATCACGAACACCTTTTTGTCGGGATCGTTGAGATTGGCGTCCGGTACGCCGACGCCGCGGTTGTTGCGCTCCAGCACCAGGAAGCGATTCTCATCCAGGGCCAGGATCGCGGAGATGCCCCGCCCGCGGGTGGGCGCCGGACCGGCTCCCTCCAGCCGGTAGGCGTACTGGGCTACTGCATTTCCTGTGCTGGTGTCGAACTTCAGGATGCGCGTGTACAGGCTCCGCGCAAACGTACCGCCGCTCACCGTGCCATCCTCCACGGTGCCGTTCTGCAGCATGGCGAAGGCGTAGCGGCCATCGGGGCTTAGGGCGAGCCCCTCGAGCCCGCGGTTGGGTTCGCGGCCGAAGGTGAGGGTGCCGCCGGGGGCCGGGGTGGCGGTGTAGTTGAGAGTGGTGCCTGCCCGGGGTTGCAGATTGTCAGGCATGGCAAAGGCCCGCACAAACTGGCCGCTGCGGTCGAATTCGTAGAGGGAGGGGCCGTATTCGTCGGACACCAGGAAGTGGCCGTTGAAAGGCAAAACCACCAATCCTTCGGGGTCAAAGGCGTTGCCCAGCACGTTGGAGGGGTTCGGGGCCAGGCCGTTGAAGGTCTCGGCGCCGTTGCGGAACAGGATCGTCTGGTCGATGGTGAAGTTCGCAATCCCGCCGGTGCTTGGGTTCACATCCAACCGAAAGCGTTGCAGGCGGGTGTTGTAGGAGATCGTGCCCCCGCCGGGGCCGCGGTCGGAGAGGCCCCACCATTGGTTGCGGTTGGGGTCGTAGAAGAGATCCGAGAAAAAGCCCAGGCGACCCTTGTTCACACTCGTGCCGCCGGAGAGATCGAGCTGATCGCCAGCGATCGTCAGTCCGTTGACGAACTGCGGCGCCGCCTGGACGGACCCCAGGCTCAGAAGGGTGCTGACGCCAGCGGCGAGAGCGGGGAGTCGCAGGGATAGGCGCATGGACGGGTGCCGAGCACGGACCCACCCTGGGTCGCGGCCCGCCCTTATCCCTGGGGGGAGAGAGGGTGATGAACGGGTTAAGAGGCATCTGGCTTGCGGCTGTGGATGCTGCCTAGGGTTGGCCCAGACCCTGCCCGCCATGGCCCCCTCCCTCAGCCATCTCAACGTCCGCGGCGAAGCCCACATGGTGGATGTGGTCGCCAAGCCGGCCACCGCCCGCGAGGCCCTGGCGGAGGGTTTCCTGCAGCTGGCGCCGGAAGCCCTGGCCCTGGTGCAGGAGGGACGCGCCGCCAAGGGAGATGTGCTGGCGGTGGCGCGGGTGGCGGCGATCCAGGCCGCCAAGCGCACCGCCGAGCTGATCCCCCTCTGCCATCCGTTGCCGCTGGCGGGGGTGGAGGTGGTGATCGAGGAGGCCGCCGGGGCGTTGCGCATCACGGCACGGGTGCGCACCTCCGCCCCCACCGGTGTGGAGATGGAGGCCCTCACCGCGGTGCAGGTGGGCCTGCTCACCCTGTACGACATGCTCAAGGCGGCCGACCGGGCGATGACGATCGGTCCGGTGCGGCTGCTGGAGAAGCGCGGCGGTCGCCGCGGCCTGTGGCGCCACCCCGAGGCGCCGGCGGCGGACCCGGCGGCGGGCGATGGCCCGGTGACCGGCGATGGCTGAGCCCTTTCCGCGCGAGGGATTGCCGCTGCCTGAGGCCCGGGCCCGGGTGCTCGCGGCGATCACCCCCCTGCCGGGGGTGGAACGGCTGCCGCTGGCTGCCTGCCTGGGGCGGGTGAGCGCCGAGGGGTGCCAGGCCCGTGAGGCGGTGCCCGGCTTCCGCGCCTCGATCAGGGATGGCTACGCGATCGCCGACGCGGCTCCGCCGGCGCCGGGGGCGCGTTGGCGTTTGGTGGGCCGCTCCGCCCCCGGGGCCCCTTTCGCCGGGGTGCTGGGCTCGGGCGAGGCGCTCCGCATCCTCACCGGTGCCCCCCTGCCGGATGGGGGGGAGCGGGTGCTGCCCCAGGAGCTGGTGGGGGTGCCGGAGGCCGGGCCGGCGGGGGATGTTCTGGAGCTGCGGGGCGAGGCCGGGCCCAACCCCTGGATCCGCGCCGCCGATGAGGAGGCCGCCCCCGGACAGCCGCTGATGACGGCCGGGGTGCGCCTGGGGCCGGCGGATCTGGGTCGGTTGGCGGGTTGCGGCGTGGCTGATCTGGTGGTGCGGCGGCAGCCGCGGCTGGGGCTGCTGATCAGTGGCGACGAACTGGTGCCCGCCGGCGAGGAGCGGCCCCCCGGCGCCATCGGGGAGAGCAACGGCACGTTGCTGGCGGCGTTGCTGGAGCGGCTGGGCTATGGGGTGGCGGAGCAACGGGTGGTGGCCGATCAACCGCTGGCGTTGGCGGCTGCCCTGGAGGAACTGGCCGCCGGTTGTGATGTGGTGGTGAGCACCGGCGGGGTGTCGGCCGGCGACAGCGATTGGATCCGGCCGCTGCTGGCGGAGCGCGGCGCCGTGGAGTTCTGGAAGCTGTTCCTCAAGCCCGGCCGGCCCTTCGCTTTTGGGCAGCTGGGCGGCAAGCCCTTCTTCGGGTTGCCGGGCAATCCGGTGGCGGCGGCGATCACGGCGCTGCAGCTGCTCTGGCCGGCCTTGCAGGCGCTGGAGGGGAGCGAGCCGGAGCTGCTGCCGCGGCTGCGGGTGCGCCTGGTGGCTCCCCTGCGCCGGGGGGCCGGCCGGCCGGAGCTGGCGCGGGCACGGTTGCGGGTGGGTCCTGGCGGCGAACTGCTGGCGGAGGTGGAGGGCAGCCAGGCCTCCTCCCGCATCGGTTCCCTGCAGGGCGCCGACCTGCTGCTGGAGATCCCCGCCGAGCTCGGTGCCCTGGAGGCCGGCACCGAGCTGTGGGCGCAGTTGCTGCGGTTGCCGCTGTTCTGAGCGCTTTATGGCCCGATTCGGCAACCTTGCTCTGTCCAGGAAGGTTTCAACCGAAAAGCAACATGGCCGTCTACGCCGGGCTCAAATTTCAGCTAATTTGTCATTCCATAGTGAGAGAGCCTTCTGTTTGATTTCAGCAGTTTTGCTCTGCATGGGCTTGTGCTCGTTCCGGCGACAACAGGTTCAACATCGCCATTGTGTTGTGATGCTGGCGCGGGATCGGGCAGTGATTCCTTGGTAGAGGCAGTTGTCTATTTGATCTCAGTTGCAGAGCCTGATGCTTAGCAATTCGCGCTTGCTGGTTGTCTCAGTGCTGCCAAAGCTATAGATAAATTAACTGTTTTCGGCCTTGCATGCCATCTTGTTTTGCTTGATCGCATGTAATCACCATTCTCCATCGTGGCTCCAAGCTCACCAGCGCGATGTTCTGTGCCTGAGCCGGCGTGGTGAGGGCCATCTCACCCGATCTGCGTCTCTTTTCCCTGATCACTACTCACACCCCGGGCCATGATGATGAACGTGTCGAATTGAATCCGCCCCTCACTTCGCTCCCTGCCATTGCTGTGGGGCACAAGTTGGGCATCACGATTGTGCCCGCGGCCGGTGATGCTCCCACTGTGGCCTGGCATTGGGTGAACGCGGCCACCGATGCGGTCAGTGCTAGCAGCGTGAAGCTTGACCTGCGCGCGGGGCCAACGATTGCGGCGCGTTTTTACGGGATGCTGGGTACGGCTCTCTACGAGGCCTGGCAGGTCTTCGACCGGAAGGCTCGCAGCACCCTGCCCACGGTTACCGGCACTGCTCCCTGGGATCGGGCGCTGGAGCGACAGGTTGATGTCTTTCTACGTTCCATGGAGAAAAGGGGCGACAAGAGCTCGCCTGCCACACACCTCATCAATAGCGTGGTGGCCCGCACGGCGCATGCTGTGCTCTCCAGCCCCCTCTCAGGTATCCAGAAAGGCTCCACCGGGCTGAATCGCCTCGACCAGCAGCTTCAGGATTCTCTCAGTGGCATCCCTGTGGATCAGGCTGCCCTGTTCAACGGGATCGATCAGAAAATCAGTAAGGGCGTGGCCGCCAAGGTGCTGGAGAACTTCCGCAATGATGGTTCCAGCCTGACATTGCCCAGCCTAATCAATCCTTTGACATCCTCCGCACCGGCTTATGCGCCGCTCAACAGTGGCCCTGCAAATGTGAAGCGGATCGATCGCTGGACGCCCGAGTTCTCCGTCAATTCGGATGCGACCACTCCCCTCCAGTCTTTCCTCACCCCGTTTTGGGGGAATGTGCGGTACTACCTGCTGGGGCGGGACACCATCGCCGCGCTCCCATTCAAGGCCAAAACGCCTCAACCGTTCCTTCTGGATCCCCGCGATACTTATGACCTCAAGCTGGGATTGATCTTCGATGACGGCAAGAGACCAGGGTTGCCGATCACGCCCGCCCAGATAGGCAGGAGAATCAACCCTCGCTTCGTCAATCAGGCGAATGAAGTGGTGACCTACAGCCGTAAACTTGCGTCTCCCGAAGGAAGCCTCTATAAAGGGATCGCCCAGTTTTGGGAAAATGGGCCTGGCACAGCCTTTCCCCCTGGAACCTGGATGAAGTTAGGCCAGTACGCTTCGCTTCTGCACGACAACAAACTCGCTGATGACGCCAAGCTCTTCCTTGGCCTTGGGGCGTCTGCTTATGCTGCGTCCATTGCCTCCTGGCAGGTTAAGCGTCAGGAGGATTACGCGCGTCCGATCCGAGTCGTTCGCGAACTGAGCCGTTTCGGGCTGATGAAGGATAGTGATAACGATCCCGCCAACGGCTCCCAGTTCACGGCCCATGTGCGTGGCGAGGGGCTGCGGGATATCAGCGGCGTCGACTGGGAGACGTATCAGAGTGCGGGTGGTTACTCACCGCCTTTTCCGGAGTTCGTTTCCGGTCACAGTGTCTTCTCTTCGGCGGCGGCTGATTTCCTGACCAACTTTTACAACTCCCCTGAATTTGGCGGCAAGGTGGAGTTCGGCCTGTCCTTCGGCTATGACCCTCCCGCCCAGCAGCTCTCGCTTGGTTGGGATACATGGAAGGGCGCGGCCCAGGAGGCCGGCTTCTCCCGCCTGTGGGGCGGCATCCATTTCCTCGATGGCAATCTGGAGGGTCAGGGTCTCGGCAGTGCCATTGGTGCCCGCACTTACCACCAGCTCAGTCACCTCTGGGGCTGATTGGTGAGATCCTCTTGTGCCTCACGCCGGCCGCTGCGTTTGCTTCCCTTTTGCCACCAGGCTTCATAGATCTTTTCCTTACAGCGAAAATGGCCGCAACCTCGTTCTTTCGCACAAAAATCCATTCCATCTCTTTTGCCTCATTCTTCCGGTAAAAACCCGTTAGGTTGTGGTTGGCCCTCTGTCCTCAACTCTTGAAAAGTCGTTCCTCTTTTGCTTATGTCCGCCATATAAAGCCCATTTCCATCGCCCTTGCCGCATTGACGACTTCGGCTGGCTTAGTATCACCAGTCAAGGCCGATCCGCCAATCGACCCGCGCGTAAACCTGCCGTTGTTTTGCTTTCGATTCACCGATGTGAAGCAGCTTGGCAATAAGGTGGACAACAACTTCCAGTTTGAATTTGAAGTCTTAAATTGGACTAGCAGGGATGCCTCTAGGCTTACGGTTAACTTTCCTGGCATTGGTGCTCCCGCGCTCAATGGCTCGTCTCTTAATACTGGTGTCAATGTAACTTCTGCCTTTGTTGATGTGGATGGTCGGCGCCTACCCCCTGGCCCAGTTCAGCCGATTCCTGGCAATGTAGCACCCACTAATAACAACTGGTCGACAACGTTCATCAGTTCACCTTCCGGTCCGTTCAGCGTCAAGTCGGCTGTCTATGATGCTGGTACGCCAATTCCCTTTATCGATATGACCCGCATCCTGGCCAGCTCATCTAGTGCTGTGGATGCTGTTGCCAAGGTGAATGCACTGGATCCTCCGGGAGGTCATTTTCCCAATCGTGACTTTGACCCGATGGGCGATATTGAGACCATCGACAATGGAACCAATGTCCTCGATGGCTTCGTCTTCGAGGCCCATGACTTTGACCCCGGTGAATACATTGTCTATGATTGGAAGTTAGAGCCTGATGCTCAAAATGCTGGTGGCAATGGGGTCGGAATTCTCGCGAGGTCTATCACGATGCAAGGTACTTATAATATCCCCACGGGTGGTTTTCTTAGTACTGGGCCAACGCTCTCGAACCTTACCCTCTTTGCTCCCGGCAGCCCTCCCGTGGGCTCTGAGTATGGCTTCTCGGCTGTGCTGGGGGCAGGGGTCGGCGGTTTGGAGAATATCCGTGCTGTGACGCCCGTTCCCGGGCCCCTGCCATTCCTGGGCGCGGCCATGTGCTTCCAGTACTCCAGAAAACTCAGACAACTCTCCAGCCGCTCGCGGGAGTCCACGGACATTCCCTCCTGCAATTGATTGAGGTCTGTATCCGTTAACGGAGCGTTAGGATGGGTTATGTCACATGCTGGCAGCACCCATCTTTTTTATCTCGCACGCTTCTGCTCCTGGCCTTGTCTGCTTTCCTGGTCGAGAAACAGCTTCAGCTTCGCACGCGCTAGCCTCTGTTCGATTCTGATTTCTGCAGAGTCTGGTGCGTATTGGTCAGCGAGTCAATCATGCTTTCCCTGGGTATCTCTATTCTTATTGCAATGCCTTCTTCCTGCCCCGGGTCATTGAGCGGCTACCTCGCCGACTGGATGCGAGTGAGGTATTTCGCACCTGCGTATCGGCTCGTCGGCCGATCTATTCAGCCTGGAAGACTTTGTGTGGATCTGCATCCAGCTGAAGCGCTTGTTTGATGAAGTCTGATTGTCTAGGCATCAGTGAAGCTGAAGTCTGTTAAATAGTTTGGCCGTGCCCTAAGCTTATCTTCCCTGGTTGACCCTGCTTCTATGCAATCTGGCAACATTCTCTGGCGTTGGCTGAGGTCACTGCTCATTCTTCTGCCGCCCGTTTTGTTGTTTCTACTTGAATGCCGCCACCCGGTTCCGCTGGCTGGGGAGACCCCCTGGCAAACAATCCTTGCTAGTGATGGTTGGTGGCTGCACCTCCATATTCTGCAGCTCTTTCTTTTGTGCGGCCTTGCTATTTCTGTCCTCTGTCTTGTCGCCACGTCCATTCCAGTATCAACCGTCCTGCCGCTCCTCTGCAGTATCAGTGTATTCTTGGCTTTCTATTCGGTGCTTGATGCGATTACGGGCATCGCTTCTGGTCTTGTGGTTGACAATGCGTCCGTTTTATCCATGCCAATCCAGATTTTTGGTAACACGCTGATCATCAACTTCCTTGCTGACCCCCTCGTCGGTGGAGGTTCCTTCTCGGTCACTGGCATTCTTGCTGGTGGTGGTTGGTTGGTCAGCATGCTATTACTCGCCTATTTCGCAAAGAAGTACTATCAAGTCGATGCCTGGGTGGTTGTACTGCTCGTTGTTTCTGGAGTTTCTTTTGGGCTCTCTCATTTGCCGCCGAATGGTCCCATTGGCATGCTCTGTTACCTGATTGCTTGCATAGCCATATTGGTCCGCCAGGGCCGCCATTGCTCCCCGTCCTCAGTCTCTGCCAGTCCTCACTATGAATAGAGCAATCTCTGGATTTGTTGCCACGATGCTTCTGCTTTCGCTTGTCTCCTGTGCTCAAAAGCCCCAGGCAAGCTCGACCGCCGATCAACTCAAGTCACGTCAGCATCTTGATCAGGCTATCGAAGCTGTACGTCAAGGGCGTGTCGGTCAGGCTCGGGAGCTGCTTGACCAGGCAATCTCTGCTGATCCGGGTAATGCTGATGCGTTCAACAATAAGGGCAATGTCTTGATGGCCTCTGGCAAATACCAGCTGGCAATTGCCGAATACTCATCTGCCATAAAGTTGCAGGGAAATCGTGCCTCCTACATCTTTAATCGAGGTTATGCCTACCTTTTGACCGGCGGCCACCGTGAAGCCCTGAAGGACCTGAATCGTGTCGTAGAAGTGGAGCCAATGAATGTCAAGGCCCTTGCCTTTAGAGGGCAGGTACGCGCTAATCTGTCTGACTATGAGGGAGCCATCGCGGATTTTGACCGGGTTGTGGCTCTGGCTCCTGGCAATGGCGAAGCGTATGCGAATCGTGGGGTCATCAAGTCTCAGCTGGGTCGCAACGCTTCGGCGAAGGATGATTTTTCGAAGGCAGAAGTCGTCTTTCGGAAGGCCGGTGATCGCGCCAGCCTGGCAAAACTCCTCACGGCACGATCTGCGTTGAGAGGAGCCCAGAAGAGCTGAACACCTGCACCACCGAATGCCTGCCGAGCCGATAGGAGTTCATCCCCTACTGCCAAGGATGTTGCTGCCACGATGAGCGCGATAGGAGCTGCCTGTGGGCCGTCCAGATCGCTCAGGCCTCCGCTCACAGCGGTGTGTTGCCCATCACCCAGGCGCCGGCTCCGCCACTCCACTCCCGCTTCCAGAAGGGCGCCTCGTGCTTGAGGGTCTCCAGCAGTTCTTGGCAGCACCGCTGGGCCGGGCCACGGCGGTCGGCGGCGACGGCCACCAGCACGATGGCTTCGCCTGGCTCCACCCGGCCCATGCGGTGGTGCACCAGTGCCGCCAGGGCGCCGTGGTTGCCGGCGGCGTCGCGGGCGAGCTGCTCCAGCTGGGTTTCGGTCATGCCGGGGTAGTGCTCCAGCTCCAGGGCCTGCAGCGGTTGGCCGTCCGCGTTGCGGCCCCGCACCCTGCCGATGAAATGGCTTTCGGCGGCTGGCGGTTCCGGCAGCCGAAGCGTCAGCTCGTGCTGCCAGGCCGCGAGCGCGGCGATTGGATCGAAGGCGTCGCCGTGCAACGCAATCTTCAGGTGGGCCGGGGGCATGGGCGGGGTGGGTTGCAGGGGTCAGCCGCCGCTGATCGGCGGCAGGAAGGCCAGCTCGTCGCCGTTGGCCAGGGGGGTGTCGGCGCTGGCGAAGCGCTGGTTGATCGCCACGCGCACCTGGGCGCCAGGCTCCCTGCCCGGCGCCCCAGCCGCGGGCCAGGCGGCGTCCAGATCCAGGTGTTGCCACAGCTGCTCGGGGGTGGCGCCAGCGGGCACCCCCAGGCTCCGCTCCCCCCAGCCCGCCGCCTCGCGCAGGCCCGCGAACAGCAGCACGCGCACGTGGCAGGCCGGGGCGGGGTCGGCGGGCATGGCAGGGGCGTGCGCTGCCCCACTCTGACGCCCGCACCAGCCCCATAGGATGACGTCATCAGATGCCGTATTCGGCATGCGCACGATCGTGGACCTGCCGGAGCCGGAGCGCGATCAGCTCGACGCGCTCTGTCGCCAGCGCGGGCTGTCGCGGGCGGAGGCGCTGCGGCAGGCGTTGCGGCTATGGCTGCAGCAGCAGACGCCCGATCATCGCCGCGTGTTTGGCCTGTGGCGGGATCGGCCGGAGGGCAGCCTGGCGCTGCAGGATTCGCTGCGGCAGGAGTGGAGCGGGCGCTGATGC
>JBKDOZ010000046.1:0-7770 GCA_046342735.1 Synechococcaceae cyanobacterium | reverse complement strand
GCCAACGGCACCGTGAGGTTGTCGATCCCGGCGGTGGCCACCTGCTCCAGCACCACCGCGCTGGCGGCGATGGCCACCACCCCCACCGCCGAGGGAGCCGCCAGGCCCTGGGCCCGGCAGAAGACCGCCAGGGCCGCCAGGCTCGCCAGCGCCATCACGCCCGTGCCGAGCAGGGAGCGGCGCTGCCCCAGAACCAGCCAGCTGGGGCTGGCCCGCATGGGCCCGATCAGCCCGGCCAGGCCGTCGCCCAGCGCCATCACCAACACGCCGGCGCACACCGCCGCAGCCTGTTGGGGCCAGCCGACCCAGAGCAGCAGGGTGATCGAGGCGCCGTAGCCCACCGTTCCGTAGCTGGGCCGATCGATGTCTTCGATCGCCGGCAGCACCCGCCGGCGGTGGTTGAGCAGGGCGAGCAGGGTCACCAGCGCCGCGCAGGGCACCGCGATCGCCCGCACAATGCCCGCCCACCAGGCGATCGGCAGCACGGCGCCAGCGCCGATGTGCACCAGCTTGCGACTCCATTCCCGCTCCTGGGGCCAGCGGGTGCGCACCGCCAGGGCCAGGGCACCGAGCAGGGCGAGCCAGCCGACGACGGCGGCCATGCCGAGGAGCGGGGGGATCAAGCGGAGGGGAAGGAAGGGGGAGGGGCTCAGGCGGCCTGCTGCAGGGAGCTCATCAGCCGCATCTTAATGATCGCCTTCGCCTCCAGCTGCCGCACCCGTTCGCGTGAGACGTTGATCTGGCGGCCGATTTCGGCGAGGGTGAGCGGCTCGCTCCCCTCCAGGCCGAAGCGCAGCTTGAGGATCTTCTGCTCCCGCTCGTTGAGCTGGGCCAGCCAGGTGCCGAGGTGCTCCTTCTGCAGATGGCGGTCCATCGAATCGAAGTGCTCGCCGCTCGCCGGGTCGGCGATGAGCTCGCCGAGGGTGCTGCGATCCTCCTCGCCGCGGGCGTGGGCGTCGAGGGAGGCGCAGGGGGCGCTTTGGGAGATCAGCTCCTCCAGTTCCTCCGGGGCCATGCCGAGGGCATGGGCCAGCTCCAGCCGGTTGGGCTGACGGCCGAGGCGATGGGAGAGCTCACGGCTGACACGCCGCATCTTCGAGAGTTTCTCGCTGATGTGGATGGGCAGCCGAATGGTGCGGGCGCTGTTGTCAATCGCCCGTGTCATTCCCTGGCGGATCCACCAATAGGCATAGGTGGAAAACTTGTAACCCATCGCCGGATCGAACTTGTCGACGGCGCGCTCCAGGCCGATCGCCCCCTCCTGTACCAGGTCCAGCAGCTCGAGGCCCTGGTTTTGATACTTCTTGGCGACGCTTACCACCAGGCGCAGATTGGCGGCCATCATCCGGTCTCGGGCCCGCTGGCCCATGCGGATCTGGCGGTTTTGTTTGGGGCTGCGCTCTTCGGAGGGAATCTCCAGCAGTCGCTTGCCACATTGCACGTGGTGGGCCAGTTCGATCTCTTCGGCTGGGGTGAGCAGCGGCACACGGCCGATGGTGCTCAGATACCACCCGATCGAATCGGCGCTGAGCCGACCATTGTTGCGCGCAGCCGAGCGCTGGGCTGCAGAAAGGGCACGGGCGGGCCGTGCCGCTGTGGGCTCACCGCCGGGAGGAGAGGATGACCCCTGTCCGGCGGGAGCGGAATGCAGAGGTGTCCCCATCACCCCAGGCCTCCGAATGAATTTGGCCGGACGTTAGCACTAAAGCAGCCGGGTCAACGTCAGGAAAGCGAAGATTTCCTGTACTGCCGCTCGCAAATCTGTCCTTCTGTGGTGGTGGCTACCTGGCAGCTGTGACGGCCTACGCCTCGCCGCCGAGCCCGCCGCGCCAACGCTCCATCAGCACCGCTTGCGTTGCGTTCTGCTCCCCCTCAGGCTGCCGCTGGCTGAACTGACCATCGCTGTGCATCACCCAGGCCGTGGTGTCCTCGAGATAAAGAAGCATCAGCCTCTCCAGCTGGCGGCGCATCGCTTCGTCCTCCACCGGTGTCACGGCTTCAACGCGACGATCCAGGTTGCGCGGCATCCAGTCGGCGCTGCCGATAAAGAGCTCCGTCTCGCCGCCGTTGGCAAACCAGAACAATCGCGAATGCTCGAGGAATCTTCCGATCACGCTGAGCACCGAGATGGTTTCGCTCACCCCAGGCAGTCCGGGTCGCAGCGAACACATGCCACGAATCACTAGCTCGATGCGCACCCCCGCCTGGGAGGCCTCGTAGAGCAGGGCGATGATCGCCGGATCCACCAGGGCGTTCATCTTGGCCCGAATGTGGCCGCCCCGACCCGCCTCGGCATGGGCGATCTCCCGGCGGATCAGGGCCTCCATGCCCTTGCGCAGGGTGACGGGAGCCACCAGCAGTTTTCGGAAGCTCTGCTGCTTGGAGAAGCCGGTGAGGTAGTTGAAGAGCTCCACCAGATCCTGGCCGAACTCCTCCCGCGCCGAGAGAAGGCCGAGATCGGTGTAGAGACTGGACGTGCGGGAATTGTAGTTGCCCGTACCGATGTGCATGTAGCTGCGCAGCCTCTCCTTCTCGCGTCGCACCACCAGCGTCACCTTGGTGTGGGTCTTGAGGCCGAGTACGCCGTACACCACATGCACGCCCGAGCGCTCCAGTTGGCGAGCCCACTGGATGTTGTTGTCCTCATCGAAGCGGGCCTTGAGTTCCACCAGTGCCATCACCTGCTTGCCGTTTTCGGCGGCGCGGATCAAAGAAGCCACCACCGGTGAATCCTTGGAGGTGCGGTAGAGGGTCATCTTGATGGCCAGCACCGCCGGGTCATCGGCCGCCTGGTTCAGAAACTCCTCCACTGAGGTGGCGAACAGGTCGTAGGGGTGGTGCAGCAGGACATCGCCACGCCGCAGCACCCGGAAGATGCTCTCGAATTCCTCCTCCTTGATCGAGCCATCCTCCAGCTGGCTCTTCTGCGCCCGTGCCAGGGCGGGCACCGTACGCCCCTTCCAGGGGGGATCCTTGAGCTCGGGCAGCGGGATCGACAGCAAGCTCATCAGGTCATCGAGGCCCAGCGGACCGTTGATGCGGTACAGGTCCTCCGGCTCCACCTCCAGGCCCTCCATCAGCAGCTGCACCACCTCTTCGGGCATTTCGTCGGCCACCTCCAGCCGCACCACCTCCCCCCCCATCCGCCGTTTGCGCAGCCCCTCCTGCAGGGCCTCCATCAGGTCGTCGGCCTCCAGATCGCGCAGTTCCAGGTCGGCGTCGCGGGTGACGCGGAAGAAGTAGTGCCCTTCGATCACCATGCCCGGGAAGAGCAACTGCAGGTTGAAGGCCACGAGTTGCTCCAGGGGCACCGCCAGGAACACCGGCCGGGGATGGCGTTCACACAGCTCGGTGGGGATCGGCACGAAGCGTGGCAGGGTCTTCTGGGGTACCTTCACCCGCGCGAACTGCTGCTGGCCGGTGTCGGGATCACGGATCAGCGCCGCCACGTTCAGGCTGAGGTTGCTCATGAACGGGAAGGGGTGGGCTGGATCCACCGCCAGCGGTGTGAGCACCGGGAAGATCGAGGTGCGGAAGGTCTCATCCGCCCAGCTTTTCTGGCGTTGGTTGAGCCGCTGGTAATCGAGCAGGTACACCCCGTACTCGGCCAGATGGCTTTTGAGTGAATAGCGGTAATGCTGCTGCTGCAGCTCCAACAGGGGCCGCAGTCGTTCCTGGATTGCCTCCAACTGCTCGAGCGGCGTCAGGCCGTCGTCGCTGCGGCTGGTGACACCGGCCTCCAGCTGCGACTTGAGCGAGGCCACCCGCACCATGAAGAACTCATCAAGATTGTTGCTGAAAATGGCGCTGAATTTTGCCTGCTCCAGCAGGGGGGTGTATTCGTTGAGCGCCTGGGCCAGCACGCGGTGGTTGAAGGCGAGCCAGCTCAGTTCACGGTTGATGTAAAGCTCGGGCGCCAGCGCCGGTCTGGGTTCGCTGGTCATGGGTCGTGGGCCATCGCTGGGCTCAGGGGGCAAACCGTAGCAATGCCGACCTGTCGTCCCGGCGACAGGGCTCGCGTTAGCCCCGTATCGCCCGCAGGGTGGCGTGGCGGATCAGCTCGGCCCCCCGCAGCCCCAACTTGCCGCTGATGTTGCGTCGGTGGGTTCCCACCGTGTGCACCGAGAGCGTGAGTCGCTCAGCGATCTGGCCATTGCTGAGCCCCTGGCCGATGAGCACCAGCACCTCATCCTCCCGGGCCGTGAGCGCCGCCGGTTCGTTGAACCGCTCCCCCAGCAGCTCGCCGATCTCAGCGGAGAGGGTTTCACAGGCGTCGATCTTGTCGACCACCGCCTGCAGCATCGGCTGCAGGGCGGCGTCGCAGACGAAGCTGCTGGCCGCAGCCGAGAGAACGATCAAGCGGGCGTCCGGGTTCACGCCCGCCAGAGCGAGCGCCACCGCCAGTCCGTCCTGGTCAGGCAGGGTCAGGTCGAGGAGAAGCAGGTCGGGCGCCAGCTCCAGGCAGGCCTCGATCCCCGCGGTCGCCGTGGTGGCGGTGGCCACCACCTCCAGACCTTGAAACGATTGCAGCATCACCACCAGCATCTGCAGAAACATCCGCTGGTCTTCCACCACCACGCAGGTGAGCGGCCCAGGGGCTGGGGCGGTGCTCATGGTGGTGCCTCCAGGGGCAGGTGCACGCGCACCCGAGCCCCGCCCAGCTCCCCGCAGCGCCCGAAGCTGAGCCGTCCGCGGTGGTTGGCCACGGTGGTCCGCACCACGAACAACCCCAGGCCGCTGCCCCCCGGCTTATCGGTCTGCAGCACCGTGTCGGTGTCGGCGTCGGGATCGAACCGGAAGCCCGGGCCGCTGTCGGCCACCTCCACCACCAACCCGCCGGGTTCGCGCTCCAGCCCCAGCCGTACACGCCGCTGCCCGGGCGGGCGTTCGCACGCGGCTTCGATGCCGTTGCGCAGGAGGTTGCTCACCGCCATCTGCAACGGCACGGCGTCCCCCTGCAGCAGCAGGGCCGGCGCTGGCTCCAGCCCGCGCACCTCCAGCCGCACCCGATCCCGTCGCAACAGCGGCTTGACCGCCAGGCAGGCCCCTTGCAGCACGGCCACCGGGTCGGTGGGGTGTGGTTCGCTCTGCACATTGCGCAGCAGCATGCGCATCTTTTCGATCACCCCGCTCACCTGCTGGCTCTGCTCGCTCAAGGCGCTCACCAGGGCCTCCACATCGGGTGGGGGGTCGCCGCGTCGGATCTGTTCGCTGGCCTGATGGCACAGCAGGCGGATCATGCTCAGCGGCAGGTTGATCTCGTGGGCGATGGTGGCGGCCATCAGGCTGCTGTGGAGCTTGTCGCGCAGCTCACGCCGCTGCCGCTCCTCCTGGAGCTGCTCCCGCTGGCGGGCTTCCCCCAGGGCGCGATCGCGGGCGACCAACGTCTCGATCAACCGATCGAAGCTCCCCTGCAGGGCCGCCAGTTCCGTAAAGCGGCTGGAGGCCGCGGAGGGGGCGGCGATCGCCAGGGGGGGCAGCCCCTGGCGCACCCTCTCTTCCTGGGCCTCGATCTGCTCAGCGAAGCGCCCCACCGGGGTGAACAGCTCGCGCCGCAGTCGCCGGTTCTTCCAGTGAAAAACCAGCGCGCTCAGCAGCAGTACGGCCCCCCCGGCGCCCACGAGCCCCTGTTGGAAAGGGGCGAGATGGTCCTCCGGCAGGAGGGTGACGATCTTCACCCCCAGCTGGTCCCCGTCGGAGATCACCGGGCGCCACAGGCGTTCCGCCGCCCACATCGGATCGGGGTGGCCCCTGCGGGCGGCGTCTGTGCGCAGGTCGAGGCTGGAGATGGGGAAGCCCTCAGTTCCGGAGAGCATCACGAAGCCATCGCGGCTCACCAGCAGGGTGGGGGTGCCAGAGAAGGCGCTGTAGCGCTGCAGAAAGCGTTGGATGTAGCTCAGCTGGATGCGGGCGAGCAGGCCCCGGCCCTGCGCGTGCCTGTGCACGTACAAACTTGGCTTTTCGTCCTCCAGGCCCCGGAACACCGGCGTTGTGCCGTGGGGCTGATCGCGCCCATCGGCCGGTAGGTAAGGGCCGATCGGCGTGCCGGTGAAGGAGAAACCCGGGAATACCCGGCTGCCGGGGGCGGCCTTGAACACCAGGAGCACCTCATCCTGATCGCCGATTTCGTAGAGGTCGGAGAAGGCGGGCAGCAGGGCTGCCACCTCCTGCCGCCAATGCGACGAGGGCCGCTGCAGGAATGCCTCCAGCTGTTCCAGCGCCTCGTCCAGGTGCGCGTGCAGGTGATGCTCCACCCGGTTGGCCTCGATCCGCTGCAGCTCGAGATAGCGGCTGCGCACCGCCTCCAGGCTGAGGGCGCCGGCGGTGAGGATCAAGGCGGCGGCCGCCGCTCCGGCGATCCACTCCTGCTGCAGGCTGAAGCGCCAGAAGCTGGTGGGCGAGGAGCCAGCGCCGGGATTCGGGCGGGTCATCGGCTCGCCAGGGGGGCGTCGTCGCTGAGGCTGAACACGAAATAGTTCGCCTGGACGTCACCGTAGGCATCCAACCGGATCGGCCCGAGGCTGGTGCTGTGCTCCAGTGTCGACAGCAGGTGGTGCCGTACAGCCACGGGGCTGCTGGCGCCGTGGGCCAGGGCTTGATCGAGCAGCTCCAGGGCCTGGTATGTGCCGAGGGCCATGGCATAGGGCGTGTAGCCGAAGCGCCGCTCGAATCGGCGCAGGAAGCCATCCACCCGTGGATCCTGGCGCCGGGAGGGGTAGGGGCTCACCACCCGGATGTGGGCGGCGGCGGGGCCGGCGCTGCCGATCACCTGCGGAGAACGGGCCCAGGGGGTGAGAACGATCGGCGCGTTGGGGTGGTACGCGTGGAAGAGCTGGCAGAGGATGCCGATGATCGGCACAAAGCCACCACCCAGGATGTAAAGGGCGTCGAAGTCGCCCTCCAGCAGGTGGCGGTCGCGGCTGACGTTGAAGCCGGCGATGGGGAGTTCGCGCCGTTCGATGCGCCAGCGCTCCGAGCCCAGGGCGGCAGCAAAGGTGCGGAACGCGGGGTTGGTGTAGGCGCGGTTGCCTGTGTCCTGAATCACCAGCAGGCGGTTGCCGGGTAGGCGGGCGATCTCGCGGGCGATGGCCCGCTGCTCGCTGCGCAGGTCGGGCACGATCCGCAGAAAGAAATCGTTGTGGCCGCTCAAGGCGTTGCTCACCGCCGATACGTTCACCGCCAAAGCCCGGCCATCGGCGAATTGCGGCCGGCTCGGCACCGCATGGCTGGACGCCTGGGTGTTGACGAACAGCGCTACGTCACGGCGCTTGAGATTGGCGATCGAGCTGGGCCCGCGGGCCGGATCCACCGGGTTGAAGTGATCCACCAGCCGGATGCGGCTGCGTGGGTGCTCTTCGAGGTAAAGGTCGCCGGTGTTGCGGTCGCTGGGGTCGATCACCGCACCGTTCACCACCGGTTCGTCCACCCCCACCGCCACCACCACGGGCCGGAGCCGCTCCTGCCAGAACCACAACAGGGCGGCGGAAAACAGGAGCCCCACGGCCCCGGCCGCGGCGATGGCAGCGGGGCTTCGATCGCCGTGACGGGTCACGGGCGGGAGGGGCGATCGGCTCACAGTTTTCAGTCTGTGGGGCTATTTTCGCCTTTTTGGGGGATCCCTGGCAGGGGTGATCCCCCCCTGATCAGGCTCAGCACTCCCGCCAGCAGGAGAATCGCCAGCCAGAAGGGGCTGGTCCGGCCAACGCTCTCGGAGGCCAACCCGGCCAGGGGAGGGCCGAGGAAGCTGCCGAGGCTCTGCAAGCCCTGCAG
>JBKDOZ010000045.1:0-28420 GCA_046342735.1 Synechococcaceae cyanobacterium | reverse complement strand
CGGCCATGCACGAGCTGAGCCTGATGGAGGAGGTGCGGCGGCTGGCCCTGGAGGCGATCGAGCGCCAGGGCGGCGGCCGGTTGCGGGCGCTGACGCTGCGGGTGGGAACGCTGGCGGGGGCGGATCCGGAGGCGCTGCGTTTTGCCTGGGAGGTGGTGCGGCAGGAGGAGCCCACCAGCGGCGCCCGGCTCACGATCGAGAGGGTGCCCGCTTCTGCCCTGTGCGCCCCCTGCGGGCGTCCGTTTGCCTGCCCCGACGGCCTTGCGCCCTGCCCGCAGTGCGGGGCCTACAGCGCCGATCTGCGGGGCGGGCGGGAGCTGGAGCTGGCTTCGCTGGAGCTGGAGGTGGTGGAATCCCGTGCGGGGTTCGTCGGACTCGAATCCGATCCCCATCGCTGATCCGCTAGGCCTGGCCCAGGCGTTCCAGCAGGCTGCGATCGCGGAAGCGTCGCTGATAGCGGGAGGGGCGTTCGCCGAAGCGGTTGAGAAAATCGCGGCTGAAGGAGGCCTGGCAAAGGTAACCACAGGCCTGGGCCACCTCCAGTTGGCTCAGGCGATGGGCGGGGTCTTCCAGAAGGGACTTCGCCTTGGCCAGCCGTTGTTGCCGCAGCCATTGCATCGGCCCGCAACCAAAGCGTTGCTTGAAGGCATTCTGAAGCGAGCGCCTGCTGTAGCAGCTGCGTTTCTCCATATCGGAGAGACTGATGGGTTCGTGCAAATGGGCCAGCAACCATTCCACCAGCCCCTGGTGCGTGAAGGGTTCGCTGATCAGCGGCTCTGTGGTGGCCGCTTCCAGAAGGTCGGGTACCAGTAGCATCACAATCAACCGACGAATCAGGTCGTCGAGGCAGAGCATTGGGTTGATGTTGCCGCCGATGGCCATGCATTGCTCCACATAGGCCATCGTCTGCATCATTAAGTGATGGATGCGATCCCGGCGCGGATCATGCTTGCGGCTCAGAATGGCTGGCTGGGCCAGGGCCGCCCGCAGAGGCACAAGATCACAGCCTGGACCGGCGATGGAGTGGGCCACCGGCATCAGGCTTTCGGGCTGAAAGCTGATGATGATTCCCGAGCACTGGCTGCAATCGAGTTGGAAGCGGCTGGTGGCTGCGGGAAGAAACAGGCAGGAGGAACGAAAGGTGTAGCTCTTGCGATCCACCGTGAACGTGTTGACCCCAGCGAGGTAGGGCAGCACCAACTGGGCCTCACACCGCTGCTCCACCTCTCCGTAAATCGCTGAGCCCCAGGTGGCCAATAGCGTGAGGTCGCCAAGGCGGATACAGCCAGAACGATTAAAGAAAGGCTGCTGGCTATCAGGGTGCTCCCATTGATGAACATTCAGGGGCAAAAACGTGCCAACAACATTGCCAAAGTCAACGGTGTTGGTGGAGGCCAATGAGGCTCCCGGCAACTTGATGAAGGGGAGCTGGGTTGTATTTTCCGCGAGCCCTTCGGGCATGGATCGGTGGCCGTATATTTCTCTGAGATTAGGAATCTACGGCGCATTTGCCAAGCTCGGTTGCAAAACGCGCAAATGTGGGCAAAAAACGCACGGCTTCCTACGGTTTTGCCGCGAAACCGCTGCGTTTCCTGCTGGTTGCTGCCGTGGTGGCAGCCCAACCTCTGGCTACGCTCCCGTGAGCGCCCTGCTTTGCTCCCATGCCTCTTGATGAATACAAGCCTGGCAGCGCCTTCCCTGGCGTGATCGGCCGCACGGTGGAGGTCTCCTCTCCGGCCTGGCCCGAGCCGCTGCGGGCGAAGGAGGGGGCGCCAAACGTGCTGTTTCTGGTGCTTGATGACACCGGATTCGGCCAGCTTGGTTGCTACGGCAGCCCGATTCGCACGCCGCACATCGATGCCCTGGCGGCGGATGGTCTGTTGTTCAACAACATGCACACCACGGCCCTGTGTTCGCCGTCGCGCTCGTGCATGCTCACGGGCCGGAACCACCACAGCAACGGTCTCGCCTGCATCACCGAAGGCTCCACCGGTTTCCCGGGGTACAACGGCACGATCCCCTTCGCCAACGGCTTCCTTTCGGAGATGCTGTTGCAGCACGGGTACAACACCTATGCGGTGGGCAAATGGCACCTCACCCCCGTGGAGCAGACCTCGGCGGCCGGCCCCTACGACCGCTGGCCCCTGGGCCGGGGTTTTGAGCGTTTTTACGGCTTCATGGGCGGTGACACGCACCAGTACTACCCCGAGCTGGTGGCGGACAACCACCAGGTGGAGCCGCCGAGCACGCCGGAGGAGGGCTATCACCTCACCCCCGATCTGGTGACGCAGGCGAAGGCGATGATCGCCGACGCCAAGCAGGTGGCGCCCAACAAGCCCTTCTTCATGTATTTCTGCACCGGCGCCATGCATGCGCCCCACCATGTGCCGAAGGAGTGGGCCGATCGCTACAAGGGCGAATTTGATGAGGGTTGGGATGCGTACCGAGAGAAGGTGTTCGCCCGCCAGAAAGAATTGGGTATTGTGCCCGAGGGCACGGTGCTCTCACGCCATGACCCCGATGTTCCGGATTGGCAGGGATTGTCGGCGGAGGAGAAGCGCCTCTATGCCCGCATGATGGAGGTATTCGCTGGTTTCCTGGAGCACACCGACCATTACATCGGTGAGTTGATTAATTTTCTCAAGCAGATCGGTGAATATGAAAATACGCTCATCATGCTGATCTCCGACAATGGCGCCAGCGCTGAGGGCGGGCCGACGGGATCGGTGAATGAAGGAAAGTTCTTCAATAATGTGCCGGAAAACCTGGAGCAGAACCTGGCTGCCATCGATGAGATCGGCAGCGCCAAATACTTTAACCACTATCCCTGGGGCTGGACCCACGCCGGCAATACCCCCTTCCGGCGCTGGAAGCGGGAGACCTACCGCGGCGGTACCAGCGATCCCTTCCTTCTCTCGTGGCCGAAGGGCATTGCCGCCCGGGGGGAGATCCGCTCCCAATACGGCCACGCGATCGACATGGTGCCCACGGTGCTGGAGGCGCTCGGCATCGATCCCCCGATGGCCATCAAAGGGGTGAGCCAGAGCCCGATTGAGGGGGTGTCGCTCCTGGGCTGCTGCCACGAGGCGACCGCCCCCAGCCGGCATATCACCCAGTATTTCGAGATGCTGGGGCATCGCTCGCTGTATCACGACGGATGGCGGGCCGTCTGCCCGTGGCCGGGGCCGTCGTTTGCCGAAAGCGAGCACCGCTTTGGCGATCCGATCAGCTATGAACAACTGATTCAGCTCGACGCCAACGGCTGGGAGCTCTACAACCTCCAGGAGGATTTCGCCGAAACCAACAACCTTGCCGCCACGGAACGGGACCGGCTGATTGCCATGATCGCCATGTGGTATGTGGAGGCCGGCAAATATAATGTGTTGCCGATCGATGGTCGCACCACGCTGCGCTTTGCGGTGGAGCGTCCCCAGATTGCGCCAGATCGCGAGCGCTATGTGTACTATCCGGGCACCCAGATGGTGCCGGGCAATGCGGCGCCGCGGTTGCTCAACCGGCCCCACAGCATCTCGGTGGATCTGGAGGTGCCGGAGGGAGGCGCTGATGGGGTGTTGTTCAGCATGGGTGGCAACGATGGCGGCTTCTCGATCTATGTGCTGGATGGCGTCTTCACCTACGGCTACAACTACGTGGCCGATAGCTATTTCCATGTGCGCGCCACCGTGCCGGTGCCCGCGGGCCATCACGTGCTGAGTGTGGGCTTCCGGCCCACCGGGCCCGCGGATCCGAGGGCGGGCAAGGGAACCCCCGCCAAGGTGACGCTGTACGTGGATGGGGAGTTGGTGGGGGAAGGCCATCTGCCGGTCACGATCCCGCTGAGCTTGGGGCTGGCGGCCGGTGTGGCTGTGGGCCGCGATCCTGGCTCCCCCGCCCTACCGGACTATCCCTCCCCCTTCGCCTGGCCGGGCCAGATTCACCGTGCGTTGGTGGATGTGAGCGGCGAGCCGATCGAAGACCAGGAGGCCCGCATCCGCGAAGTGTTGGCGCGGCAGTAGCCCGTCCGGTGCGAGTTCAGGTGCGAGTTCAGGTGTGAGTGCCGGCGTGTGAGTGCCGACGCCAGTTAGGGATTGAGCTGCTCCTCCTGCCAGCCGCTGTGGGCCTGCCAGCGGCGCCGGCGGTGGGGGTGGTGGCTGAGGTCAAGGAGCTCCACCTGCGAGAGGGCGATGCGCAGAAGCAGGAGGTGCTCCGGCGGCGGCGTGTCGTCGGCGAGTTCGGCGGGGAAGGGGGCGTGGCGATCGAGGGGCTCACCGGGGGCCGGCCAGCCCCACACCGAGCGACCGCCGGGGGTGAGCGCTAGCCAATGCCGCTCTCGTTCGCTGGCCTCTACGGCCGGCGGGAGGGTTTGCCGCTCTCCCCGCAGGCGGAATTGGGAGCGGGCCTTGGGCAGCAACCAGCAGAGCTCCACCAACGGCTGACGCGCTAATTCCGCAGCCTTGGCGCTGCGGGCATCGCTGAGCAGATCGAGGCAGGCCGGGCCAACCCAGCCGCGGAACACGAGCGTGCGCACCCGGGGAGTGCCGTCGGCGGCGACGGTCGCCAGTTGCAGCCAGCGGGCTTGGGGGGCGCGCCCCTCACGCTCGCGGGCTCCGCGCAACAGGGGTCGCCAGGGCGGAAGGGGCTCCGGGGGCTCCGGGGGCTCCGGAACCGAAGGGGAGGGGGCTGGGGTGGGAGTTGGCGGCGAGGCCTTGGCCATCGGGCGCCGGGGCTGGGGAATGGCCCAGAAATCTAGAGAGGGTTTCCAGCGGTGTTGCCGGGTTGGCGGCCGATGCCCAGACCCATCCCGAGGGCCTGGGCGCCAAATTCGCGGGTCATGTCCGACTGCATGTACCAGGCGGACAGCAGGCGCTTGGCCAAGCTGCGCAGCTCGTCGATGTCGGTGCAGTGGTCGATCGCGCGGGTCTGAGACTCGAGCGCGAACTGGCGGGTGAGCGGATCGTTGCCCATGGGAACCGTCGAATTGCTTCGAAATGTAACGAGGCTGGGGGCGTCCCGGGGGTTCTGGGTGGTAAGGGAAGCCGTACTGGGTGCGGGTGCGGGTGCGGGTGCGCCTCGCGCGACTGTCCCTTGCCGTGGCTTGTGGCACACCAGATGTGGTGTGCCGGCAGGCTCGCTGAAGGAGAGGGCTTAGCTAGCCCCGCAACCCTTGCCATAGCAGCAGCACACCACTGAGGAGCAACGCCCCACTGAGAAGCAACCCCCAGGGAATATGAGAACCACCACCTCCCGGGAGGTGGTGCGCAGAAAGCGCTGGCCCAGAAAGATGCCGATCGGGGTGAGCGGCAGAAACAGCAGCGAAATCCTCAAGGTGGGCAGATCCAGCTGCCCAGTGCCGAGGAAGGGGAGGATTTTGCTGTAGTTGAGCACAGCAAACAGCCAGGCCTGGGTGCCGGCGAGCTGGCGGGGCTCCAGGCGCTGTCCCATCAGATGCACCATCACCGGAGGGTCACCGGCGTGGACGAGCATGCTGGTGAACCCGGCCAACAGGCCCCAGAGGCGGCCGATGGCATCCCCCGCGCCCTTCGGGGCTGAAGGATCCGGGTCTGGGGTGTGGCGCCGCAGCAGCCGCAGCAGCACAAAACCCAGGCAGATCACATCGATCAAGATGTGCAGTCCGTGATCGGACAGTCAATGGCCAGCAATAGCGCCCGCGCCCCCTTTGGCAAAGCCTTACACCAGTACGGCAAACACAATCACCGCAATCTGGGCCGAGCTGAGGGCCAACATCACGCCTCGGAACACAGTGGATCCTGGTTCATGCCCCACGGCGTGCCGCTGGGCTGAGCACAAATCCATACTCCCCGATCCCTTTCTCGACCCCCATGCGCGCCCCTGATCCCCTGCTGCAACATCTCGCCACCGCCCCGGGCATGGAAGCCGGCCGCCGGCGATTGGTGCTGCTCCTCCCCCAGCTCGGCGATTTCGACAGCGTGGAGTACGCCCAGGCGCTGGTGCCCGCCCTGCCGCGGTTGGAGGCCGCCGGGATTGCGCTGCTGGCGATTGCGATCGGCGATGGGGCCGGGGCCGATCGCTTCTGCGCCTACACCGGCTTCCCGCGCGAGCGCCTGCAAGCCGATGCCACCCCCGCCCTGCACCGCGCCCTGGGGCTGTACGAAGGCCTGGCGGTGCCGGGCGGTCCCTGGGCCTCGCTGCTGCTGATGTGCGCCGGCATCGGTTCGCCGGGAACGCTGGCGGAGGTGTTGCGCGGCTACACAGGTGATCGCGCCGCGCCGCCGCGGTTGGCCACACCGTTGTTTGATCTGGTGGGGAAGGGGTTCCAGCGGCCGTTTGAGCTGGCCACGGTGCGGCTGGCGAACATGCGCGAGGTGCTCGGCGCCTGGGGCACCTACGTGCCCGACGCCCGCTGGATTACTCAGCGCGGCGACACCTTCCTGCTCGAATCCGACGACACCGTGCTCTACCACCACAAGGACCCGGGCATCCTGGGCTTTTCGGAAACGATGGCCGACCCCCTCCGCTTCCTCTCACCCTGGCTGGAGGCCTGACGTGAGCGCCACGCCTCCGGAGAGCGGTCTGTCCGCCGCCAGTGATGCCTTCGCGCTGGATGCCCGCGCCGACCAGGAATTCCTGGTGCTGACCGTGGCGGCCAGCCTGATCGCCACCCTGGGCCTGCTCGCCAACAGCGCTGCCGTGGTCATCGGCGCCATGCTGGTGGCCCCCTGGATGCTGCCGCTGCGGGCGGCGGCGTTCGCGATCCTGCAGGGGCGCCTGCGGCTGGTGGCCACGGCCCTGGCCTCGCTGCTGCTCGGGGTGGCGGTCACGGTGGGCCTTTCGCTCGGCCTGGGGTTGCTGGTGGGGTTGCCCCTGCTGGGCTCGGAGGTGATGGCCCGCACCCAGCCGAACCTGCTGGATCTGGGGGTGGCCCTGGTGGCCGGCGCCACCGCCGCCTATGCCTCGGTGCGCTCCCGCGCCCTCTCCTCCCTGGCGGGCACCGCCATTGCGGTGGCGCTGGTGCCGCCGGTGTGTGCCTTTGGACTGTTGTGTGCCAAGGCCCAGTGGTCGCCGGCGTTGGGGGCCGCCCTGCTGTTCGCCGCCAACCTGCTCGGCATCCTCAGCGGCGCCCTGATGGCCCTGGCGGTGGTGCGCCCCGATCTGCGCCGCAACCTCTGGCACAGCCGCCTGGGCCTGGTGAGCCTGCTGCTCACCGCCCTGCTGCTCATTCCCCTCAGCGGCAGCTTCCTGACGCTGGTGGCCCAGGCCCGCCGCACCGCCACGCAGGAGCAGATCACGGCGGCGATCACCGCGTCGCTGCGCAACCGCACCCTCACCCTCGGCAAGGATTCGGAGCTGGTGGAGGTGGCGATCGATTGGGCCCAGAACCCACCCCTGATCCGCGCCGCCGTGCGGGTCAGCGATCCGCAGCTGCCTACGGCGCGGCAGGTGGCGGCGGTGCAGGCGTTCATCAACGAACACCAGCCGATTCGCTACCGGCTCGTGGTGCAGCGTGTGTCGGTGGATGTGATCGGTCCGGAGACGGCACCCAATCCCAACGAGGCGCGGCCGCCTGCCCCCTGAGGCGCGTGGGCTCGCCGTCCTCTGCGGCGGCGGGCTCGGATCCCTTCTCCAGCCGTTCTGCCGGAACCTTTGCAGAGTGGGCCCGTGAACACCTGCGCCGGCCATGCCCCTGCTTCCGCCCCTGCCCTATGGGCTCGTGCTGGCGACGATTGTGTCCCTCGGCCTGCCCGGCGGGCCCCTGGTGATGGCGGCCGGAGCCCTGTTCGGGCCGGCGCTCGGATTGCTGGTGGTGGTGGCGGGCCAGGGGGTTGGCCTCCTGCTCAACTGGTGGCTCTGCCGAGGCGTGCTGCGACCGCGCGTGACCCGCTGGATTGAGCGGACGCGTCGGGGCCGCAGCCTGGAGCGCCTGTTGCACCAACCCGCCAGCCTGCGGTTGATGGTGCTGTTGCGACTGACGCTGATTCCGATGAATCTGGTGAATATCGCCTGCGCCCTCGGACCCACTCCGCTGCGCCCCTACGCCCTGGCCTCGCTGGCGCTCGTTCCCCGCTTTGCCCTGATCGTGTGGCTGGGCTCGCTCGGGGCGGCGGCGGTGCGCGGCTCGCTCAGCCCCCTGGCCCTGACGATGCGGGCCGTGGCCCTGGCCGCCACCGCCGCCGCCCTGCTGCTGGTGGCCCGCGGCGTGCGGCGGCAGCTGGGGGCGGAGCACACCGGCGGGATGGATTCCGGCTCCTGCTTCGCCCGCCGGAGCCCCCATCTCCCCACCCACGATGCCCCCCAGTCCCCCACCCGCGATGCTCCCCTCCCTCCGCCGCCAGCTCCTTCACTTCGCCACCGATCTGGCGGCGCTGGTGGACAACCCCGCCGACCTGCCCCACGGGTTTGACCTACTCACCCGCAGCTACAGCACCCCCACCGCCGATGCCGCCCGCGCCGCCCTGCGCGCTGATCCGGCGATTGCGCCGCTGGTGGCGGAGCGTTACTGGGGGCCCTGGCCATCGGCGGCGGAGCTGCGGGCGCTGCCACCGGGCAGCCTCGGCCATCGCTATGCCCTCTGGTTTGCGGCCGCCGGCGGCCAGCCCCTGCCCGATCCGGTGCTCGCGCCCGGCACCGCCGGCGACGACCTCTGGCTGCATCAGCGGGTGCGTCACACCCACGACCTCTGGCATGTGGTGAGCGGCTGTCCGCCCAGCCCGGCGGGTGAGGCGGCCCTGAGCGCCATCAACGTGATGCAGCTGCGCTGGCCCGGCAGCGCCATGTTGCTCGGGGCCGATCTGATGCACCGCTGCCTGGAGGGTCCTGTCGCCCAGCCGGATGATCCCGATGTGGGCCTGGCGGTGGCCTACGGGTTGGAGCTGGGGGCCGCCTGCGCGCCACTGCTGGCCCAGCGCTGGGAGGAGGGCTGGGCCTGGCCGCTGGCGGCCTGGCGCGAGCGGCTGGGCATCGCCGCGATCGTGGCGCGCTCGCCCTTTGCCGACCTCGTCGACCCCTAGCTTGTCGCGCCAGGATTGAGCGCGGTTGGGGGGCTTGATGGAGCCGCTGCTGTTCGCCGGGCCGGGGGAAACCCTGCGGTTTGTGCCGGCCAGCAAGGGCTTCCTGCGGCGTACGCGGCTGGTGAACGGACTGCTGGGGGGCTGGTCGATCGTGTTCGGCAGCAGCTCGTGGCTGGAGGCGCACCTGGTGGCGCGGCTGGGGGTGGCGTCGCGGCAGCCGAACCTGCGCGGCTGCGGCATCAGCGAGCAGGAGGTGTGGGATCTGGTGCAGCAGGAGCGGCGGCGGGACCGCGCCCAGGCCGCGCTTGTTGTGCTCTGCGATTCGATCAGCGGCGACCAGGGCCGGGCGTTGATGCGTCGCCTGCGGGGCCTGCGCCAGCCGCCCCGGATCATCCTGTTGGTGCAGGACGATCGCTGGCTCACGCCCGACATCCTGGCGGACTGCCAGGCCCAGGCGATCGTGCATCAACAGAGCTTCGGCAGTGGCGTTGTGATCCGGGCATTGCAGGCCCTGCGGCGGGGGAACCCGTATGTGGATCCGCGCCTCCAGGAGCGCTTGCAGCAGGGCGGGGCCGTGTGGCTGAGCGGCCGTGAGCGGCAGGTGCTGGAGGGGCTGGCGCGGGGCTGGACCAACAAGCAGATCGCCGAGGAGATCGAGATCGCCGCCACCACCGTGCGCGACTACGTGGGAACGCTCTGCCGCAAGCTCGACGCCGCCAACCGCACCGAGGCCGTGAGCCGGGCGATGGCCCTGGGTGTGCTGCCTGGCCGTGCCTGAGGGCCCACACCCCTACATCTGTAGGTAGGCGGCGGAGGTGGGGCGCCGCCACTCTGCGCACAGTGCTCTGCAGATCTCCCCGCGAGTTAGCCCCCATGCCCTACTCCAGCAGCATCCAGGTCGTGAACGACGCCAACGGCGCCGCCTACGCCTTCCTGGCCGACAACGGCAGCCTCTGGCAGTGCCAGTGGAACACCCAGGCGCAGCGCTGGGATCAGGGGCAGGTGGTGCCGGGGGCCTATGGGGCACGGGACCTGCAGGCCCTGGTGGTGAGCGATCTCTGGCCTACGAGCGGGAGCAACGGAGCGGTGCCGGGCAATGCGCCTGGGGTGGTGCTGGCCTACCGGCTCGGCAGCGGCGCCAGTGCGCAGGTGGTGGCCAGCTTCGGGGCATGGAACAGCGATGGCTCGCTGCAATGGTCGGAGGCGTTGGCGCTGAGCAATGACCAGGGGGAGGACCAGGCCTTCTCGCTCGGCACCGGCGACAACCCGGGCACCGTGAAGGTGGTGTTCCAGAAGCGGGAATCCTCCCCCTCACCGCAGGAACTGCTGGCCGAGTTCCAGCGGGCGCCGGGGGAGCTGCTCAGCCAGCAGCTTGATGCCTTGGCCAGTGGCGCCCGCATCGATAGCGATCTGTATGTGAGCACGCTGCAGATCAACGCCAGCGGCAACGGCGAGTACGCGCTGCAGCTCAGTGCCGATGGCCAAACCCAGACCACCTCGCTGACCGCCGCAACCACACCCAAGGTTTCGGCCGCACCGGCACCGTCAGCCGGGGGGAATACAACCCTTTCCCGGGCCGTGCTGGCCGAGAATGCCCCCCCAGCCAGCAGCCTGACCGCAACACGGCTCGCCAGCCCGAGCCTGCTGGGGGCCTCCGCCCCTGCCAGCACGTCCGTGGGCTTTGCGCAGGCGAGCGGCACGGCTACGGGTGGTCAGGGATTTGGTTTTACTCGTTATGTCAAGAATCCGGCGTCTTTGGCGAGCCTGGGGTTGGTGCCTTGGCGGTACATGTTTGGTACGTCTGTTAACGATGTTTTGCGTCCTCAAGTTAAGGATCTTAATGGTTACGATGAGTTTAACCCCATCGAAACTGATGGTGGTGGTGAGCCTGATGGCGGCGGCGGCTCTGGAGAGCCCGAATTCGATAGCGGGAGGCGGCTGATTACCGAGGGAAATGAAGAGATCGGCAGTGTGGAAGAGTTTGAAGCAGAAATGCGCCGGGTTCAGTCCGCCGGCATGACAGCTCGCCTGTACGACTCTTTGGTCGATGTTGAGCGTGCCGCCAGTTTTGCTTCTGAAACTCGCCTTCTTGGTGATCCCGAGGAAGAAAATAAGAGGGCGGTTGCCTCGGATCAGAAGTGGCTCGGGGATGGCGAAGAGTGGGTATTCAAGGGATTGTTTGGTGGCCTGCTGGCTGGAAGAGGTGGCTATACAGTGGCGAATTTTTCTACCCTGTCGCGCAGGAAAGGAGGGCGAAGCACCATGGAACGGGCGGGAGATCTCACCGGGGCGAAGATGAAGATCATTGATCGCAACGCCCTTGTGGGTACAAATAGCTGGGTGAGGGGAGCCGCAGTCTCTGGGTCGCTCAAAACTCTTTATCAGTATTCGGGTACGGGATTAGCTTCCCAGAGTGATTTATTGGCTTACCTGGCGCAGCAATCTGTCGGTATAAACTTCAGTCTATATAAGTCACGCGTCATGGAGACAGGTCAGATGAGGATCTACGAGATAGAAGGCGGTTTGTCTGCTTTGATGGAGCAACGATATAGCTCTGCCGATGGTCTGCCGAACTGGTTGCGTGATATCGGTCTTTTTACGGGCGTTGCGGGAGATGCATTCAGTCTGGCTTTGACGACAGCCGGCATCGCGCATTCGGGTTCTGCTTGGAATCGGGACAAACCGGCTACAAACTTTCATCTGATTAACTATGGACCCTTTTCTCTTACGCAACAAGGCAACTTTACTGATGTTCAGAAAGGCCCACGCCGTTTGGCGCAAGCTGCCAATTCCATCGCTCTGCTCTCTGCTGTCCTGTCCGCGAGCACGGCCATCGGTGCCGCCTTCTCCCAATCCTCCAAGCAATACGGCACGGCCACCTGGGGGCTGGGCAGCCAGCAGGCCGTCCGCGCGCGGGTGCTCAGCAAGTACGGCCTGGGGTTGGAGCTGATTGCCGGCGCCCAGGAGAACACCCTTTGGAACTTCAAGGGGATCCAGCCCGTTCCCGATGAGCAGATCCTGGCCTTCGGCAGTGTGGGGGCTGCGGTGGCTTTGGGCGGCTACATTCCGCTGCTGCAATCCTCCTGGAGCTGGAACAGCAAACCCAGCACCACCACCAGCGCGGCGCCAGCGGCGCTCGCCGCAACGGCCCCAACGCCGGTCTCCAGCGGCAATTATGTGGAGGCCCCCACGGGCAGCAGCTACCCCTTCGGCTACGCGCCGGCCTCCGCCACCGACGCCCTGCTGGTCAACGCCAGCGGCCCGCTCACCTCGCTCACCGCAAACCCGACCCTGCTGGTGCTGCATCAGCTGCAGCCCTTTGCCGCCTCAAGCCTCAGCGCCGGGATTCTCAACTGGGCCAATGATGGTGCGCGTACTCTCAACGACGGCGCCTATAGCAACATCCCGCTGATCGGTCTGAGCCTGCCGGGCTCCAGTGGCGCCACCGCCAGTTTCACCGTCAGCAATGGCTCGATCCAGCCCAGCAGCTTTGCGGTGCAGCTGCCAGCCCCACAGCCGGGCAGCGCAGCGCCCGGCCAATACCTCTCCCTGCCGGAACCCAGCTCGGGGAACTATGCCTTCGGGCTCGATGTGTTCCAGGCCCTGCCTGGGAATCCCGCCCCTCCTGCCGCCTCGAATTTCAGCTCCGTGCACAGCGCCATGCCGCTGTTCACCCTCGACATCGGCGCTACGGGCTCGCCCCTGGCGGCATCGAACATCCAGCGCATTCAGCAGCAGCTCCCCCTGAGCGGACTCACCCAGAGCGGTGACTATCCGATGGGCGATGGCAGCAGTGCCAATCCCAACAACAGCAGTGTCACCACGCTTAGCAAGGTGCCGGTGCAGCTCTCCAGCTCCGCAGCCTCCAGCATCAGCCCCCTCAATCCGGCGGTCACCGCCACCGTGAAACTCAGCAACGGCTCGATCATTGCGGCCAACCTGGATCAGCCCCTCTACTTCACAGCGACCAACCCAGCAAGCTCCTACACGCTGGTTCTGGATCTCGCCTCAAGCCTCGCTGACACCAGCATCGTCAACCCCAGCCTGAGCGTTACACCCCAGAATCAAGCGCTCAATGACTTCACCGATCAAGAGAGCTTCGTTGCCAATCCCACCGCCAACAATGCCGGTGTGTTTCTTTCGGCCGGCCTCTCTGATCAGCTGCCGCTGCTCTCCAGCTATGCCCACTGGCCCGTGCAGAACCGGGTGGCCTATGTCGATGGTGACACCATTGTCTACCTCAACAACACCAGTGGCAGCAGCAGCAGCAACTGGGGTGCGGTGTATGCGAGCGACCTGACGCTCAAGAGCCTCTACGAGAATCCCAACGCCTACCAGTTCACGGCCGCCAGCGAGCCCACGGCGATCACCGACACCACCTCCAACACCACCTACGTGTTCTGGGTGGAGGCCAGCGAGCCCGTCACCCCGCTCACCGGCAGCGACGGCGAGGCCAACTACCAGGCGTTCATGGATGCGCTTTACGGCAAACAGCGCATCAACTACAGCTACGCCACCGTTAATGAGAGCGGCACCAACACGATCTGGCATTACATCAATGCCGCTGATCTCTATGCTGCACCCGGCAATATCATCACCAACCTGCGCGCCTTCAACGTGCAGATTGATGTCAATGGCACCAGCGTGCCGCGCGCGATGCTCGTTTGGACCGAGCTGCCGATCAGTGCCGTACAGAACGCCGCGGCTGATCCCCGTTCACTGGCCGATTCGCCCCTGGCGGTGATCAAAGCGGGCCTGATCAATCCGAATGCCGCCACCACCCCAGGTGGCTATGCGTGGAACGAATTGTTCAACGATCAAAACGGCAACTCCACCATCGCCACCATCCCCTGGACCAGCGATAGCGGCTCCGGCCTCTCGATCACCGACATCAGCGCCGCGACGAAGTTAACGCCGGTGACCACCGCCGGCAGCACGGACGCCCAGACCGAGCTGGCGCCCGTGCTCAGCTGGAGCCAGGCCGTGCGCACCCCTTACAACGAGGCGGTGCTCAACAGCCAGCCGGTGCTGTTCCTGCCCATGGCAGCGCTGCAACCCGGCAGCAATGAGATCAACATCGGCTCCGCCTCCGTCAATACCGAAACCTTCGTCTCCAGCACCGGCCTGAACACCGCCATCGCCGGCGCCCTGCCCAAATCCTCGGCCTCCGCCGTGCAGAACGTGGAGGGTTTGGGTGTGCTGGCCACGGGGCTTGGCACCACCAACAAGCCGATCATCGATCAGCTGCGCAACATCCCCCAGGCGGATCTCAACAGCGCCCAGCAGGATCCCGTCGCCATCTTCAGCGGCACGATCGCCGGCACCACCCTCACGGTGAGTGCCCTCAGCCAGGGCACCCTGGCGGTGGGTGAGCTGGTGGTGGGGGCCGGAGTAGCGGCTGGTACCACCATCAGCGCGATCATTCTTGACGCCACGTCCACCACAACGGGCTACTACACGCTCAGCACCAGCAACACCCTGGCGGCCACCACCACCCTGCGGGCCATGCCGGAGCCCAAGCCCTACAGCTACAGCAGCTTCAACGGCACGTTCAGCGGCGCCGGCGGCAGCGCGGGCTACACCACCCTCACCGTTTCCGGCCTCACGGGCTCGCTGCAGATCGGTGATCGGGTGTTCGGTCTGGGGCTGCCCGGCGGCAGCTTCATCGAGCAGGTGCAGAGCTTCGATGCCAGCAGCGGTTCGGGGGTCTTCCACGTCAACCAGGGTCCGGAAACCGCCGGTGGCAGCTACGGCCTGGCGGCCCTGCCGGGTGGTTCCTCCAGCCCCTATTCGATCGAGTTCTGGACCCAGCTCGCCCCGGGCTCCAACCCCGCCGGCGCCGGCCTGGTCAACCTCGGGCAGGCCTCCGCCGCCGCCCTCCCCGACCGTCCCTCCGCCGCCCCGGAGGGCTGGCTGCTCAGCTCCAGCTTCGCGGTGGAGCGCCTCACCTGGCAGAACGCCCTGCAGATGGGCATGGAGAGCAGCCTGCCCAGTGGCACCACGGATTCCGACCTCTACGGCTGGCGCTGGGCCCTGGTGGCCGATGGCGCCAACACCACGGCGATGGGCGGCAACGGCGGCAGCAACCTCAACCGCAACGCCCTGGTTCTCGACAACCTCTTCGTGGGCGACAGGATCGAGGGGGTCAACACCTTCCTGGCCAACTATGGGCTCACCAGCAGTGATCTGATCGGCATCGACGGAACCCCCGCCGATCAGATCGCCTCCGTTCCCACCACGCAATTCCAATTCACCACCGACCTCAGCCTCAATGCGGCCGTGGGTCAGCAGGTGGCCACCACCTCGCTCAATGGCCTGGAAGTTGACACCAGCAGCGCCGTGATGAATGGCGGCCTGGTGAGTGCAGCCTCAGCCGCTGCGAATGCGAATCTCACCAGCATGTTTGAAACGCTCTGGCAGTTTCAGCAGAAGACCGGTGAGGCCAAAGTCAACTTCTCCCTCAACCCCACCAGCCAGACCACTCCGCCTGCACCCAGCACCCCATCGATCACCCAGATCGAGTCGTACGGCGGCTTTGCCCTGCAATTCGCCCTCCTTCCCGGGCCGGCGGTGTCGGTGAACGCCAGCGGCCAGATTGCCTTCGATGTGGCGGCGGGCACCACCCTGTTCACCCCCGCCGGCACCGACCTGCGCGATGGCAACTGGCACTACGTGGTGGTGTCCTTCCTGCCTGATTTCGTCACCTATAAGGACAACCCTACGAACACCCTGGTGGATGTGCCCAGCAATGTGGGCACCGCCAGCCTTTATATCGATGGGCAGTTGGTGGCCAGCGTGGCCGATGTGGTCAACCCCTATGCCCCCAGCAATGTCAACGACTACGCCCAGTTGTTGAGCGACAACGCCAGCGGCGCCATCGATCTGCTGGCCGTCTATGGCCAGGCCCTCAGCAGCAGCAGCCTGCCCACACCCCTCGAAACCTGGCCGCTGCCCACCAGCCAGGACGCCCTCGCCTTGATGAAGGAGGCGGGGTTTGTGATCGCCAGCAAGACGCCCCATCCCGGCGCCCTGCCCGGCGCGGTGTCCAACCACTGGCTGGCCCACACGGTCGACCCCAACAACGCCGTCAACAGCACCTACACCACCACCCTGATTCCCAACGGCAGCGGTGGCGGCACCTGGACCCAGGTCAGCACCCTCAATCCCCTCTTGGCGCCCACCCCCACCACCCCCAGCGCCAGCACCACGGCGGCTGTGCAGGATCTGGTGATCGCCATCCAGGCGGATGAATGGGCCAAGGCGGACTGGTTCACCGGAACGAGCAACACGGCGGGGGCCTTCAATCCCGCCGGCAAGGAGCTCGACAAGGTCACCGTGACCCTCACCCCCTCCTCAGGCGGCGACACGGTGACCCGCACGCTCACCCCTGATCAGGTGATGCTGGGCAGCAATCCGGTTTCAGTGCTGCAGCCCCTGGCCACGGACCAGGACTTTAACTACACCTTCCTCTCCAATTCCCCGGCGCTCAATCTGCTGATCAGCCGCAAGGCTCTCAACAGCAGCGACAGCAACACCCTCGAGCCCAAACTCACCTATACCGCCAAGGTCACACTCACGTTCTCCGATGAGAGCACGGTCAGCAATATGTCCAGCGGCGGTACCACCGGTTTGGCCCTCGGCTTCTCCAGTAGTTTGGCGTCCGAGCTGAAAAGCACCAGCAGCGCAAGCCGCAAGGCCCTGGCCACCGCCGCCGTGGTGGAGCAGGCGCCGCTGCAGCTGAAGTATGTGGACAGCGGCGAGATTTTCCGCAGTCAGAATTCAGCGGCTGATGCCTCCCCGGCCTCCAGCTTTGCCATGGCCCAGGTGGCTGGCTACTACGCCAACAGCAATGGCACCACCAACAACGGCTGGCTGGCGATTGCCCAGCCGCGTTCCACCAACGCCAGTAGCGATCCAGCCGGGCGGGTGTGGATCAACTACACCGGTCAGTTCACGCTCAGCTCCGGTGTGCGCACTGCGGTGAGCAGTGATCCGGCCAATGCACCAACCACCTGGCTGAATGCGCTGGCCACCTCCAACTTCTCCCCCCAAGCCCCCAACCTGCCGCTGCTGAACGATTCTCTCTATAAGAGCAGTGTGGGCGGCCTGTTGATCAAGGCCGATCCAACGGATGGCTGGGGCCAGAACTTCGGTGCCACCATGCTGGTGGCCGATGTCAACGATGACGGCACCCTGGATCTGATCATTGCCGCTCCCCAGGCCAATGGTGGTGGGGCCGTGGTGATCGTGGATGGGAAGTGGATCGCCAGCAGCCTCACCGCCAACACCGGTCAGACCATCCTCGATCTCTCCAATCCCAGCAACCTCGGCAACTACGTCACCCTTCTCACCCCCGCTGTCGTCGACGCCAGCTCGGACATCACCACCGCCGCGGGCTTTGGGTCGTCCTTGGCCTTCGATTCCACCACCAGCACCCTATGGATCGGTGCTCCCAACTATCTGCGCACGCTGGATTCCAGTAATCAGCAGGATTCTACCCAGCCTATCGGTGCCCTCTATTCCTATAGCACCTCCTCCTATTCCTCCAGCTGGGGCACAGGCACCGCCACCATCCTGAGCAAGCCGCTGCTCGGCACAGGTGGCACCCTCACCACCACCCAGGCCGGCAACACCACCTCAACAAGTTACTGGGGGTCCCAGTTCGGCACCGCTGTGGCCATCTCCAGCAGCGGAGAGCTGGCCGTTTCCGCCCCTGGCGTGGTGGCAGCAATGGTGTACAGCGGCACGGAAACCGCGGATCAGAAATACAACCTCGGCAATCTCAGATACAAGTCAAAACTGCCGGAGGGTTTGCTCCTCAAGCTTCAGGTGGGAGGCACAGAGATCGATGCCACCGGCGGGGTGAGCAACTCCAATCTCACCTCGATCACCAGCCTCACCAGCAGCTCCCTCAGTAAGGAGCAACTGGCCTTTCTCAATAAGCTGTCGGAATTGCAGGCCAGCCAGGTGTCACCGGCCACCACCTTGAACAACCAGGCGGCCCAAGCGGCTGCCGCCGGTGCGGTGGTGGTGTTCAAGGCCGGCACCAGCCTCAGCAGCCTGGAAAATAGTGCTCTCACGCCCGAGGATATTACTACCCTTGGCGGCACTATCTTCTACGGACCCAATCCCTATAACACTCTGGGCGATACTGGTTTTGGCAACAGCCTCAGCTTCGCTGATCTCAGCAACAAAAACAGCCAGCAGCTGATCATTGGCGCTACCCAGAGCGGTGGTGGCGGCATTGTCTACACGATCGATCCCAGCTCTCCCGGCACGGATACCTCCCTGGGCACGAACCAATATCTGGCGATCCTCGCCGCCAGCAACGTCTTCATGGCGGCCGAATCGTTTGATGGCCTGGGCAACGCCCTAGTGAACCTGGGGGATGTAAATCAGGACGGTTACGAGGACGTGTTGCTGCAGGCTTACAACGCCGCCAGCGGCGCCGGCAATGCCTATCTGCTTTTCGGAAGCGATTCGCTCAGCAGCAGTACGTCCAACCAGGGCCTCGCCAGCCTGGCTTCCGGATCGATCGGCACGATCTCCTTTGCCGATGGTACGAGCAAAACCATCGCCATCCTCAGCGAATTAGGTAGTGCCGGTGCTCTGGCTGGCCAAGGTGTATACGGCACCGGCGACATCAACGCCGATGGCTATGACGACATCCTGACGGGCTCCGGTGCCCTCGCCAGCGCCTATCTCACCTGGGGTCATCCCTACTTGGAAGCGATCAGCAACCTCCAGCTTGATCGCCTCACCAGCAGCAACGGCTTCATGCTCGATGGGATGGCCACCATCAACCAGGGAACCCTGGTTTCGATCGGAGATTTTAACGGGGATGGCTACGGCGACTTCATGTCCGTCAATCCCAGTGATGCCGTCACCACTGTGCGCATCGAGCTGGGGGCGAATACCCAGGAAATTCTTGCCGACGCCCCCTACAACTACTACACCTTCACCGTCATCAAAGGCACGCAGGTTCTGGCTGCCGGGGATGTCAACGGGGATGGCATGGACGACATCGCCCTCTTCCTTGATCAGAACCTCAGCACCACGGCCGAGGGCAACAAGGGCCCTGGCAGCACCACCGGCATTCTCTATGGCCGCTCCTCCGATGATCTGCCCCTCGGCTCGGGCTTCGGCTTCCTGGCGCCGGTGGATACCAGCACCAACGCTCCCCTCGCCCCCCTGCCCGGCGTCAATCTGAACGGCGGTCTCACCGATGCAGCCCCCAGCGTGATTGCGGTGGGCAACACCCTCTATGCCGTCGTCAAGGGTGTGGGCAGCACGGATACCACGATCTGGTTCATCCAGAGCAACGATGGCGGTAACACCTGGAGCAACTGGAGCGATCTCAGCAGCGTGAACAGCGCCTTTGCCATCGCCGAGGGAAGCTCCCCCTCGCTGACTCTTTTCAACAACAAGCTCTACCTGGGATTTGTGAACAGTGAGGGTACGCTTTCTCTGTCGAGCTGGGATCCAGCCAGCAACAATCCCCTGGCCTGGAGCACCCCCAGTGCTTTAGCCACCAGCTCGGGGTCCACCACATCCTTCAAGAGCAGCAGTGCTCCCCAGTTGCTGGACCGTGGCGATTCCCTCGGCGTGATGTGGGTGGAGGGGGGCATGGTTTATGCCTCCAGCAGCATCAACCCCGGTCTGCCAGAAAACGCGCCTTGGGCGATTGTGAACAGTGGCTCCTCCATGGCCGCTCCGGCGCTCGTGCGGGATGGCGACACCGTGTACATGGCGGTGCAGGCTGGATCTGGTGGCAAAAGCATCTACTGGACTTCCAGCAGCAACGGTGGTTCCACCTGGTCCGCCTGGCAGGCCCTGCCCGACACCATGACGTCGGTCAGCCCTACCTCGCTGGCGGTGTTTAACGGCACCGTGTACCTGAGTTATTTGGGTGTTGGCAATAACCAGATCAACATCACCTCCCTCAGTGATGCCGCCAGCAACACCTGGACAAACGTGTACCAGATTCCAGGCCAATCGGCCACCTACGCCAGCCTGATCACCGAGACCGTTTCGGGTACGGCTCAACTGGCGGTCTACTACGTCTCCAATGACCCCACCGACCGCATTCTGAAGGCCTATACCACCACGCCGTCCTCCAGCAGCGGCTGGACGTCGGATGTGCAGATTCAATATGCCAATAATGCTGCCACGCAGACCGCCTCTGGCCCGCTGGCGGTGAGTCAGTATAACGGTCAAACCTATCTCGTTTACCAGGGAGGTACTACTGCCAGCCCCAGCGATGAGATCTATATCGCCACGAGTGAAAGCAGCAGCGTCAACAACGGAGCTGGATGGGCAGCCCAGGCCCTGCTGGATGCAGGAACCCGTACTGGTTTGGGCCTTAGCAGCACCGCCGACGGCCTGGTGCTTAGCTACGGCAACTCCACCAATACATCGGAGCTGCAGCTGCTGGCGCTTACCCCCCAGAGCGGCAGCTTGAACGTAACGCAGGGCAGCAGCAAAACCCTGCCCCTGGCTTCTAGCCTCAGCAACAACATCAGCATTCTCACTGGGTCGAGTGGTGGTTCCTCCAATCTGCTGCTGGCCGGTATTAATACATCCGCCAATAGCAATTCGGTGCAAACCAGCCTGGTGTACTCCAGTCAGGATGACAAGAGCTGGATCACCCCCCTCCAGTTGCAGGTTCTGCAGGACGGCAGTGCCATCTCCATTGCCGCCAGCGACGCACCCTCCTTCACCTGGTTGGGGAGCACCCCGGTGATGGCGGTGAACGATTCGGGCACTATCCGGGTCTACGCCGGCACCGGCAGTGGGTCGAGCTTGCAGCTTGCCTCCACCTTCACGGCCCCCAGCGGCGGCCCCACGATCGTGTCGGCCCCGGTGCTCACCACCACCGATACCGGCCTGGCCCTCACCTACACCAATAGCGACGGCTCGATCAGTCTCAAGCGCCTGGATGTGGTGGCTGCCAACGGCACGCCCGTGGAGGGTGTGGTGATCAACAGCGACGGCAGTGTTGATCTGAGCAACGCCGATCTCAGCTGGCAGAGCACAACCCTTACCTCCACCAATAGTGGCGTCAGCAGCTCCCTGGCGACGGTGCCTGTGAGCGTGAATGGCAATTTGCTACTGGCCAATGTGCGCAGCAGCACCAGCGAGGATACCGAGATCTGGATCAATGCCGTTCCCAACCTCAGCGATCCCGATAGCACCACCTGGTTGAACTCCAGCGTTCAGCTCCCGAATGACAGCGATGGCTGGACCCTGCAGCAGCAGAGCGGCACGGTGGCCATCGGCACCTTCACGCCGGATTGGGCTACCGATGAAGGCGGCCTCTCCCCGAGTGCCCCAACGTTTGCGGAGCTCAATGGCGTGCTGTATGCCGCTGTGGTGGGTTACAACTCCTCCACCGGCACGAACAACGGCCTTCTCTACTGGAACTCCAGCAAAGATGGCGGTCGCACCTGGAGTGCCTGGCAGCAGGTGCCGAGTTACTCCAGCCATCAGACGCCAGCCTTGGCCGCCTTCCAAGGCTCGATCTACATGGCTTATGTGGGCACCAACTCCAATCTCTACGTTGCCCAGCTCACCGATTCATCCAGCAATACCTGGACCCAGGTGAATGTGAACAACCAAACCTGCCAGTACGTCGGCATGACGGTGGAATCTGGCAGTCTGGCGGTGTATTACGTCGGCACCAACAGCGACCTCTACCGAACGGCTACCTCAACCCCCACCGGTGGCGGGAGTTGGAGTGCCAGCCAGCTGATCAAGTATAGCGGCGGCAACCAGACTGCCTCGGGTAATCTCGCGGTTACCACTATTACGAGTGGCGACACGGACACCACGTACATTGCCTACCAGGGTGGAACCACTTCGAGCGCGAGTGATTCTCTCTTCCTTACCTATAGTTCCAACCAAGACAGTGCCACTGGCTGGACACTCTCCTCAAGTACCCCGCAGCCTGCCACCGCCAATCGTGGTGGCGTGAGTCTCACCCACAACCACTCCGGTTTGCTTCTTGGTTACGCCGATAAGGTTAGTGCCGAGGTGGTCTATGTGGTCCAACAGAGCAGCAACTCCGGATCGACTTGGTCCCCGTTCACCACCCTGACTACCCCCACCGGCGTCACCCTCCCCAGCTCGGGCAGCAACACCTCCTTCAGCCTGATGGCCTCTGCCGCTAGCAACGATGTGCTGGTGGCTGGGATCAACAACGGCAGCGGTGCCAACAGCGCCATCAACCTCAGTGTGGTTTCCGAGCTGCCGCCGAGCACCTCCTTGAGCAGCTCCCAGACCGAGTCCAACCTCTCCGCGGTTGGTGATCTCAATGGCGATGGCTTCGACGATCTGGTGGTGGCCGCCAACAATGTGGTGGTGAATCCCTCCGGCACGGCGCCAACCCTCGCCACGGGCCTGCGGCTGATCACAGGTGCGGCCACGAGCAGCCAGATCACCACCAACAACGACGCTGGCGCCAGCAGCCAGACCGTGCAACTGGCCCCCTGGCAAGGGATCAACAACACCACCCCCGTGGCCACACGGAGTGGCACGAAGCAGCTCTCGGTCACCACCACGGCGTCCGTGAGCGGCCTGAGCCTGACCAGCAGCGCCGATCTATCCGCCAGCACGGTCTTCACAGCCACAGCTGGCGATCTGGCCAGTGCCCAGAAGCTTTTCCCGGCCAACGCCGCGATCACCCTCGGCCCCACTCCCGCTGGATCCACCGTTGGCGACCTCGGATTGATCAGCAGTGCCGGATACGGCGATCTCAATGGCGACGGTCTTGTGGATTACCTCGATCCCACTGCCCTGACGGTGGTCACAGGAGCCAATAGCCAGACATGGAACCTCTGGGCCATCCGTGCGGCAGGCGATGTCAACGGCAATGGTGTCGATGATGTGCTGCTCTCCCTCGCCCCGCAGGGTCCGGCCTACGGGCAGGTGACCAGCGGCCAGCCCAGTGCCCTGCAATCAGTTCTGGTGGATGGTTCGCTGTTTGAGGTGAAGAGCAATCAGTTCAGCCTGGCCCTGGCGGAGGGCGCAGCCGACGGCGGGTGGACCACCGCCGGTCTGAGGGCACCGCTTGATCCTTACAACCGTAGTGAGCTCTATGACGTTGCCAGCACCTCCACCAGCGCCTATCTCCCCTCGCTGCAGAACTGGTTTGATCCGATCCTTGGCTTCAAGCCAGGCTCGCTGACGGCGGCCTCCACGGCCCCCTCCACGACCAGTGGCTTAAATCCTGATTCGGCTGAGTCTTATACGGCGCCGGCGGTGGCTGTAAGTCCTGAGGGTGAACCCTACCTGGTGTTCTCCGGCTACGACAACTCTACCTCGGGCTCAGGTATTTGGATCGCCTATAAGCAGGCGGATGGGAGTTGGAACCAGACCAACCTTTCGGTGGGCAGCGATGCGTGCATTCTCTCGCCCAGTGCCGTTTTCTATCAGGGGAAGCTGACCATTGCCTACACCGATTTCAATGGCTATCTCCACGTCGCCTGGTGCGAAGGCTCGCCGCAGGATTCCAGCGCCACCTGGACCAGCTATCAAGTGGAGACAACAGCGAAGGAGTCGAGCCAATGGAATCCCACTTTGGTGGTGGAGGCCGGACGCTTGGCCCTCTATTTCCCCTCTAATGCTGGCAGTACAGTCCAGCAGAATATCCGCTATCTCTACAGCACTGATCCCTTTGATTCCTCCAATTATGGCAACTGGGGTGGGAGTGTCAACAGCAGCAAGACCGGCTACAGCGGCATCAGCGGCGCGATCAAGGTCTCCGGAACTTCGCCGATTGTGACCTCGCCGATTGCGGCCACCACATACCAGGGTCGCACCGTTCTGGCCTTCCGGAGCTATGCAAGCGGTAGTGGTTCTAATGTCGATAACGGCGATATCCTGCTGCTTACCCAGGTGGCCACTGCGGCCACGGCCTCCGATGCCAGTACAACGATCAGCTGGGTGCAGACCAACACGAACCAGAGCAATAGCAACGGAGTTGGCCTCGCCACCGATCAGGCACTCCTCTATCTGACCTCCACTACATACCCCACCTTCAACGTCGGCAACCCCTCTCCAGAGATCTGGAGTCTGGCGCCGAGTTCCGCGGGATCTGGTCAGTGGACTTTGGGAACTGAGGAGTCGGTGAGTGGTCCTGGCTTTGCCGCTACTTTCTACAACATAGATAACCCGTTTATGGATACACTCCGCCTCTCTTCAGTTCTCAATCCTTTCCTTCTCAATGGCAAGTTGATGGCGGCTTGGTCGGGTGGCTATGGATCCAACATTGGCAACACATTCGATGTCCAGCTTGCGGAGCTCAATACCACAATCGGCACTCCCAGTCAGCAAACCCTGGCTGGCTACTCCCTCGATGCCAACATCGACATCAACGGCGATGGCTTTCGTGATGTGTTGCTTTCCGACCCCTCGGATGCCAAGGAGTCTGTAGACAACCAATACGCACTCTTTGGCGGCGACTACCTCAACATCGCCTCCCAGGTGGGCACCACGGGCAATGACACTCTGGTAGGCACGAGCCTGGCGGATGTGATCTACAGCCTTGGTGGTAACGATCTTGTGCAGTCGAACGGGGGCACGGATGTGATCTACACCGGCTCCGGTGATGACCAGATCTCGATCACGGGCAACGCTTTCCTGCGTATCGATGCCGGTTCCGGTTTCGATGTGCTTGAGCTAGCCGGTGGTGCCAATCAGGCTTACGACTTCCGCTTGAACATCACGAGCCCAGACTATTTCGCTGGCACCAAGCTCAAAGATATCGAGCTGATCGATTCCCGCGACTACGGCGCCAACACCCTCTCGTTTGATCAGGCGGCCATCAATGCCATCAACCCCGATCGCATCCTCTTCCTCACCCCCGATTCCTCCGACAAACTTGCCCTCAGCAGTGAGTTCACGCGCAACAGCACCTTCGATACCACCTACGCCGGCTCCCTCTGGAGCGCCTACACCGCCGGCTCGGCGACCACCCCCTCCGAGTCGAGCCCAGCGCTGATCTATGTGCTCAATCCCAGTGGCGCCTCAGCCAGTAATTGGCTCACATCCAATGTGACCGAGGCTTCCACTGCCACCCTGTCGGCGAAAGCTGCGGGCCCCACGGCAGGCGTTCCTGCCCTACCCGCTTCTTCTGCGCTGATCGACAGCACCCGCTTTGGCGATGGCCTCTCGGTGTTGGCCTACCAGGCCAACCCGGGCTCCGGCCAGCAACTGTTTGCCATCGAGCGCCAGGATGGGCGCCGTCGCCAGGTGGTGGCCTACGCCTCCTCCTCCGCGAACAGCACCGCCGAGCCCGGCCGCCACTACGACGCCATCGCCGGCCTGCTGGCCTTTGAGGTGGGCGAGCTGCGGAAGGAGATCACGGTTCCGACCCTCGCGGAGGCCTTCGCTGCCTTGGGAACGGCTTCCCTTTCCCTGGCGGTGGAGGAATGGCAGGAGGCCGGCCAGGAATCCCTGCACCTGGTTCTGGGCCTGGATCCCGAGGTGGGCGATCGCTCAAGTTTGCCTCCTGCGCTCAGTGGCTTCTCCCTGACCCCTGCCAGCGGCGAGGATTCCGCCCACCTCACCTTCCGCGCGGACACCAACGGCAGCACCGCTGGCCTCTCTGCGCTCAAATTCCAGCTTCGCCAGCGTTCCGAGGCGGATTCACGCGACAGCCTGCGCTCGGAGACGGTGGAAATCTTCGATCAGGCGGCCGCTGCTGATGATGCCCTGATGCTTCATCTCGGCAATCGGGTCGGGGTGTCGTTGGATCGGGATCAGCTCCTCAACCAACAGGTCAGCGCCCGGTTGCAGTTGCTGTTCTCCCTCGATCGCACCGCCCCCACGGTCACCGCCGTAGCCACCCCCACCGTCAATGGCCTCTACGGCATTGGCACGGTCATCCCGATCACGGTCACCTTCACCGAGGCCGTCACGGTGGATGCCAGCGGTGGCCTCCCCACCCTGCTGTTGGATACCGGTGCTAACGATCGAGCCGCCCTCTACAGCGCCGGCTCGGGCAGTAAAACCCTCACCTTCCTCTATACGGTGCAGGCCGGTGATCGCGTCCAGCCGTTGGAGCTGGCCTCCACCACAGCCCTGGCTCTCAACGGCGCGACGATCCAGGACGCCGCCGGCAACCCCGCCGACCTCGTTCTACCGGTTCTTGGGGCCGCCGGCTCCCTCGGCGCTTCCTCGGTTCTGATGATTGATGGCGTGGCCCCGGTGGTCACCACCATCGCCTCCGCCAACGCCAATGGCACCTACGGCCCCGGGGCGCAGATCACCCTCACCGCCCGCTTCTCCGAGGCGGTGACCGTGAACCTCAGCGGCGGTGTTCCCAGCCTGCTGCTGGAAACCGGTGCGGTCGATCGCGTTGCTTCTTACTTCTCGGGCAGCGGCACCGATACCCTCGTCTTCCGCTACACGGTGCAAGACGGCGACAGCTCTAGCGACCTCGACCTGGTCGCCAACGCCCCCCTGGCGCTCAACGGCGCCACGCTCCAGGACGCCGCCGGCAATCCCGCCGATCTCACCCTGCCGGCTGCCGGTACACCCGGCTCCCTGGCCACCAACGCCTCCCTGGTGATCAGCGGGTTCACGCCCCCGAGCCTCACCATCAGCACCGCCACCCCCGTGATCGAGGAGGGCGCCACCCTGGCGGTGTCCATCGCCAGCGACACCCTGGCCCCCGGCACCACCACCTACTGGCGCTTCAGTGGCAGCGGCATCACCGCCGCCGATTTCTCCCCCGCTGGCCTGAGCGGCTCCATCGCCCTGGGCAGTGATCGCCGCGCGGCCTTCTCCCGCTCGATCGCCGTCGATGCCCTCAGCGAAGGGGACGAACAACTCACCCTGGAGTTCTTCGCCGATGCCGCCCGCACCCAGTCGTTGGCCCGCTCCCTCTTCACCATCCGGGATGTGGTGCCCAAGGCGGTGGCCGGGGCCACCGACGGCCGCGACGTGCTGATCGGCACCGCCGCCGACGAAATCATCAGCGGTGTGCCGGTGGTTTCGGCGCTCAACGGCCGGGGCAGCTATGACACCCTCACCGGCAACGGCGGGCGTGACCTGTTCCTCCTCGGCACGGCGACCGCCGTGTTCTATGACGATGGCAACAGCAGCACCTCCGGTTCCTCCGACCTGGCCGCCATCACCGATTTCGCGGCGGGTGATCGAGTGCAGCTCCATGGTTCCGCCGCCGATTACCGCCTCGCCAGTGGCCGGGTGTCCGGCGCCTCCGGAGTGATGGTGTATCGCCTCACACCCGCCAGCGGCTCCAGCCCAGCGGGCAGCGATGAGCTGATCGGTTTCCTCAAGGGCCTGACCCCCGCCGCCCTCACCCTCACCGATCCCAACCAGTTCCTCTACCTCTGAGCTGCCCTTCCTTTCCGTTCCCACCTCTTTTCTTCTCCGCTTCAGAGCACACCCATGGCTTTCCCCACTACCCAGCGATTGTTTTCCCGCTCAGCCGCGGCTGCCGTCTTCGCCGCAACGGCGCTGGTGAGCTTCAGCCACCAACCCGCCGCTGCGCTCACCGTTCAGGTGAATGGCGCCAATTACGACCTTTCGATCTACAGCGGTTCCTACACCAGCAATACGGCGGATTTCAACCTCCCCATCAATGGCGGCCGCATGCCTTGGTGGGGGCAGCCAACGCTTGCAGCTGATTTCGCCTACGCCCTGGCCGCCGGCCTCAGCCCCACCCCCCTGCCGGCCGACGGGCCCCTGTTCGCCACGGCCTTCAACGGCACGGATGTGGAGGCCACCTACTACGACCTCTCGACGCTGGGCATTACGGATGTGATCAACGAAAACGTGGCGTTTGATCCGACCAGCACCCAGAGCTACGTGGTGGCGGAGAGCCCCGTCTCCGTGCCTGCCCCCTTGCCGCTCCTGGGGGCTGCGGCGGGGTTCTCCTTTGCCCGGCGACTGCGCCGCTGCCAGGGGCCCCAGGTCGCCCAGCGCAGCCGGTCCTGAGGCTGCCCGGCTAGGGCCCAGGAAATGCTTCCGCGATCCGCGCCCCAAACCCGTTGCACTCTGTTACAGTCCTCGTAACAAACCGCAACCCCCACGGTTCATGGACAACACCTCCCCCCGCTTCGGCTTCGTCGCCTTCGCCGAGACCTGGAACGGCCGCCTCGCCATGCTGGGCTTTGTGATCGGCCTCGGCACCGAGCTGCTCACCGGCCAGGGCATCCTTTCCCAGATCGGCCTCGGTTGAGCGCCATGGGAACCGACTACACCCCAGCCCTGATCGGCCTCGGCGTTGTCGTGGTGGTGCTCACCGCGATGGTCACCTATGTGCTGAGCCGCCCCACCGACCTGGCTCCCCGCTCCCGCTGATCCCTCCCTACCCCCGTTCCGCCAGCACCCCCCTTCCTCTCCAGGAGGCTCCCCTGACCCCCCCCGCCCGCACTCCGGGGGGCCCCGACCGTGCCGCCCCGCAG
>JBKDOZ010000044.1:0-7556 GCA_046342735.1 Synechococcaceae cyanobacterium | reverse complement strand
GTGGAGATCACCGATCAGGCGAGCCGGGACCGCGTGTATCTGGTGGTGCTCGACGAGCGGGATTTGGCGGATGTGGAACAGCGTCGGCAAGCGGCTCTGGCCCGGGAGGGGGAGTATGCTCTCGATCGGGAGGCGTTTGAGGCCTTGCTTTCGCGCGGAAAGTGAATCGAGGGGTGTCGGTCGTGGCCTACGGCAGCCTGGCGCGGCGGGTCTGAGGGTGGGGTGAGCCCACACCGCGCGTGGGTGCCATTTCCGGGCGTTTGAGAGGATGGTGCGGCCTTGGCCGGATCTCAATGCTGGGGCGCACCCGCCAGCGGTTGGCGGATCATCACGGGCGGGTTTTACAATTGGGGTGGGTTCGGGGAAGTGGATTTTCCACGTTGGCCCCAAGTCACAAGTCGTTTTTGGGCAGGTGGTTGCAGTCGCTGCACAAGGGCTGCACGGGTCGCCAAGCCATTTTCGGAACGAGATTTTCACCCTCCCTGGGGGCGTTTCGAACCAATCCTTGGGAGGAGGAGTGGAGAATGGAGAAGGGTCGCCGGGTGTGGAGATGGGTGGCGCTGGGGTTAGTGTTCCTGTTGGGCTCGGGCTGGTGGGCCGTCAAGTGGGAACCGTCGTTTTATCCCGGGGCCGAGCAGTTGAACCGGAACGATGAGAGGGTTCGGAAACTTTCGAAGAAGTTCATCCAGAATCTGATGCAGTTCAACGATGAACTTCAAAACGAGGAAACATTCGAGGCGGTGTTTGGTGAAGAAGAGATCAATGCCTGGCTGGCCGACGAGTGGGAGCGAAAGTATCGCCAGTTGCTTCCCCCGGGGTTCAGCCGGCCCCGTCTGCATTTTGCGCCGGAGGGGGCCGAGGCGGCCTGTCAGATCGAGGTGGGCCCGCTGCGATTTGTCGCCAACGGGGCGGTGAGGGTCTTTCCCACCGAGGATGATCGTCTCGCGATTGCGGTCGATGCGCTGCGGTTGGGGCGGTTGCCCCTGCCGGCAACCGACCTGCTGGAACCGTTGGTCAATCAACTTCAGCAGGATCGGCGGGGGGTGGAGTGGCGTCAGATGGACGGCGTGGATGTGTTGGTGATGGATCCGTTTGACCTGGCGGACGACGACGATCGCAAGCGTTCTGCCACCGAACGCCGTCTTCAAGTAGTGCAGATGGGTCAGGGCGAATTGCGGCTGAAGGGAGTGCAGGTGCCGCGGAATGCCGAGTGACCCGCTGCGCCGACGAATCCGGATGCGCAAGCGACCCGGATGGCCGGGCAAGGCGCGCGGTGGTCAGGGCGCGGGTTGGGAGGTGCAGACTGCGGGAGAGAGACTGGGTCGAGGGGGGGCGGTGGTTCTCGCGAAGTGGTGGTGCGCGAACTATCATTCTGAGCGGGACCAAGTGGGCAGACCGGGTGATGGCGTTGGGCCAGGGCTGCCGCGGGGTCGCCCGTCGACCCCAGACCCCTCCGCCACGCTTCGCAGGATCATGCGTTCATGCGTCAGGACATTGAAGAAGTTGGGCAGACCTACGGGATCGAGAAGTGGGGGGCTGGCTATTTTTCAATCAATACAGAAGGGCACCTGATGGTGCATCCCGAGCGGGGTCGTCCCGGGGCCGACGTGTATGATCTGGTCGACAAACTGGTCCGCGAGCGGAAGTTGTCGACACCCCTGTTGCTGCTATTTCCGCAGATTTTGGGACCGCAGCTCAAGCGACTCTGCTTGGCGTACGAGACGGCTTCCCGGGAGGCGGCGTATCGGGGAGAGCACCTGCCAGTCTTTCCGATGAAGGTGAATCCCCGCCGGGAGGTGGTGGGGGAATTCCTGCGGGAAGGAGTGGGTCAGTCGGTGGGGGTCGAGTGCGGCTCGAAGCCCGAGTTGTATGCCGCTTTGTCGCTCGAACAGCCCGAAGGGTCCCTGCTGATCTGCAACGGGTTCAAGGACGAGGGATTTGTGAATCTGGCCTTGCTGGGAACGCAGTTGGGCAAGCGGGTGGTGCTGGTGGTCGAAAAACTGACCGAGTTGAAGATGATCTTGCGGCGGTCGCGCGAGGCGGGGGTGACACCCTGGATTGGGCTGCGGGCGAAGCTGTATTCGAAGGGGTCGGGGAAGTGGTCGAGTTCGGGGGGAGAGGCGGCCAAGTTTGGGCTGACCACCTCGGAAATTCTTGAGTGCATTCGGTTGCTGCGGGCGGAGGGGTGCGAAGAGGCCCTGCGGCTGCTGCATTTCCATATTGGCTCGCAGGTGACCGACATCCGGCGGATCAAAAACGCGATGCGTGAGGCGGCGCGGGTCTATGCCAAGGTCCGGCAAATGAAGCTTCCGGTCGAGATTCTCGACATTGGCGGGGGCTTGGGGGTCGACTACGACGGCTCGCGCAGTACGTTTGAGGGGTCGATCAACTATTCGATCGAAGAGTTTGCCAACAACGTGATCTACACCCTGAAAAGTGTCTGTGATGACGAGCAGGTGCCCCATCCCCACCTGGTCACGGAAAGCGGGCGGGTGATGACGGCGTACCACGCCCTGTTGGTGACGTCGATTCGGGACGAGATTGAGACCTTCGCGAATGATCGTCCCACTGTGGTGTTGGACGACGATGATCCCGAGGTGATTTTCGAGTTGAATCAGGTATTGGGGAGCATCAACGTCAAGAATTACCGCGAATTCTACCACGACGCGCTGGATGCCAAGGACGAACTGTATTCGCAATTCAATCTGGGGTTGGTGTCGCTCGAAGACCGGGCGAAGGGGGAGGTGTTGTTTTGGGAAATCTGCTCGAAGGTCTCGCAGTTCGCCCAGCGCGAGGGGATCAACGAGCATGAGTTTGTCGATCTGCAAAAGACGTTGGCCTCGAAGTACCTCTGCAATTTCTCGCTGTTTCGATCGGCGCCCGATTCGTGGGCCATCAAGCAGTTGTTCCCGATCATGCCGCTGCACCGGCTGAACGAGTCGCCAGACACGGTGGCCACCCTGGTGGATGTGACCTGCGACTCGGACGGCTGCATTGACCGTTTTGTCGATGTGAAGACGGTGAAGCAGGTGCTGGAAATTCACGAGTTCCGGGGAGAGCCGTATTACCTGGGGGTGTTTCTCGTCGGGGCCTATCAGGAGGTGATGGGGAGCTATCACAACCTGTTTGGCATTCCCAATGAGGCCCAGGTGGCGATTGGGCCCGATGGGCGGGCGCATGTTTCCAAGATCATTCCGGGGAGCCGGGTGGGGGACATGTTGACGTTTGCCCGCTTCGACCACCGGCTGGTGGCCGAAGGTTTTCAAAAGCAGCTGGCGGCCCGTGTGTCGCAGGGGGCCTTGACGGCCGAGGCGGCGGAACGGATTGTGGCGGAATACACGGCGGCCCTTCAGGGAACCACCTACCTCGAATAGACATGTCGCAGACCCCCGAATTCACCGCGCAACCATACCAGGGAATTGCCACGTTTGGCCGACGGCCGTTCGATCCGCGTGCCGAGGGAGCCGACGTGGCCATCCTGGGGGTTCCTTACGACAGTGCCACGACCTATCGCAGCGTGGCCCGACTGGGGCCGCGGGCGATGCGCGAGCAGTCTCTACTGCTCTGGGGGTACAACAACGCCCTGCGGGTCAATCCGTTTGAGACACTGCGGATTGTCGATGCGGGGGATGTGGATGTGGTGCCCGTCAACATCGAGGCGACGCAGCAGGCCATTCAGTCGCGTGTGGAAGCGTTGCGTGGGGCTGGGGCGAAAGTGTTGCTGCTGGGGGGAGATCACTCGATCTCGTTGCCCGCGCTGCGGGGGCATGCGGGTTCGTTGGGTGAACTGGCCGTGTTGCACTTCGATTCCCATCCCGACACCTGGAATGAAGAGTTCCCCGGGCACAAGTACAGCCATGGCACACAGTTTCGGCGGGCCCTGGAAGAGCGGCTGATTGCGAAGGGGGATTATGTTCAGGTAGGGCTCAGGGGGCCGACGGCTGGTCCGGGGGATTATGAGCAGGCACGGGACCTGGGGGCCCGTGTCTTGACGGCGGACGCCGTGTATGACCTGGGAATGGACGGGGTGTTGGAGGAGATTCACGAGGCAGTACGGAAGCGGCCATTGTATGTGACGCTCGACATTGATGTGGTGGATCCGGCGTTCGCACCGGGGACGGGGACCCCGGAGGTGGGGGGGCTGACGAGCCGGCAGATTCTGCAGTTGGTCCGCGGGCTCAAGGGGTTGAATTTGGTGGGATGCGATTTGGTTGAGGTGGCACCGGCGTATGACCCGGCTGGGATCACGGCGAATTTGGGGGCCAACCTCGCGTTCGAATTCCTGAGTGTGTGGGGGTGTTCGAGGGGGGGGCGGAAGCGTTCCTGAAGATCGCCGAAAAAAATTCGAGGACCATCATTGACTCAGCCGAACTTAGTTCTTATCATTCGTCTTCCTCGCTGACGGAAACGCCAACGCGTTCCGCAGGAGGGCAGCCGCGACGCCAGATTGGCAAAATGGGTCGCAGGGAATTTCCGGCCAGTTCGGCAATGCCCCCTAAAAAGTAGTTTTCAGTGCTTGGCACCGAAGGTTGACTGCTGTGTGGGCTTGTGGGTGGTTGTGATTTCCGTGAGCACGTGGCTTGAAGCAGCTTCAGGCGATGCGCCTACGCAGGGGTGGTCGAGAGGCCAAATTGTGTGGGGTCGTTGACTTGAGTCTGCTTCAGTCCACACGGGCTGCTGCCGCAGGGTGGTCTCTGCCGGAGATTCTCTGGTGAGAGGCATGATTCTGCGGCTTTGTTCTTTGACAATTTGGCAGCGGTAAGAGTGGCATCTAATCCGATGCGCAATGCATCGTTTTGATTGGGCCATGTCTGCCGGAAGTTGCGGAAGGGATTGCACCTGCAAGGGGGCAGTTCTGGAAGTGATGGAAGGGTGGATGTGGCCGGAGTGTCGAGCGAAGCTGAGCGTGTCAGAAAACGACTCTTAGGAACAAGGTGTGTTACACTGGCTGCCAACGCAAGTTGGTGGCAAGTAGCGTGTGTGTGTCGAGTGGCGAATGGTCTTGTTGGAAGCAGGGCTGGTCAGAGATGGCTGGAGCTGTGGAAGACGGGATTGGGAACTACGAGAGCACGAGATCATTGTGGTCAAGCTACTAAGGGCGTATGGGGGATGCCTAGGCGCTAGTAGGCGATGAAGGGCGTGGAAGGCTGCGATAAGCCAGGGGAAGCCGTCAAGCAGGCTCTGATCCCTGGATACCCGAATGATCGTGCACTGAATCCATAGGTGTACGAGGCCAACGCGGTGAACTGAAACATCTAAGTAACCGCAGGAAAAGAAAGAAAACTCGATTTCCCCAGTAGCGGCGAGCGAAAAGGAAAAAGCCCAAACCGGATGGATTCGTCCAACCGGGGTTGTGGGGCCTCAGAAGGAAGCAAGCAACTCAGCAGAATCTGGTTGAAACCGGATCCATAGAGGGTGTCAGGCCCGTATGCGAACATGAGCTTGCTCTGGAGGGTACCCCGAGTAGAACCAGTCACGTGGAACCTGGTTTGAATCTGGGAGGTCCATCTCCCAAGGCTAAATACTCACTAGCGACCGATAGCGTACAAGTAACGCGAGTGAAAGGTGGGAAGAACCCCTGTGAGGGGAGGAAACTGAACCTGAAACCATACGCCTACAAGCGGTCGGAGCCCCATGTCGCAAGACGGGGTGACGGCGTGCCTTTTGCATAATGATCCGACGACTTACCGTCAACGGCAAGGTTAAGGCCTTACGGGCCGGAGCCGCAGGGAAACCAAGTCTGAACAGGGCGACAATGTCGGTGGCGGTAGACGCGAAACCCGGTGATCTACCCATGGGCAGGTTGAAGCGCGGGTAAGACTGCGTGGAGGACCGAACTCACTAGTATTGAAAAACTAGGGGATGACCTGTGGGGAGGAGTAAAAGTCTAATCAAACCGGGAGATAGCTCGTTCTCTCCGAAATAGCTTTAGGGCTAGCCTTGAGTCACTACGTCATGGGGGTAGAGAGACTGAATCTGCTTGGAGGCCTACCCGGCTATCCTGCGGAGCCAAACTCCGAATACCATGACGACTAACTCGGGAGACAGACCCTGAGGGATAAGCTTCAGGGTCGAGAGGGAAACAACCCAGATCGCCTGCTAAGGCCCCCAAGTTCGGCCTAGTCAAAAAGGATGTCAAGATACGGAGACAGCCAGGATGTTGGCTTAGAAGCAGCCACCATTTAAAAAGTGCGTAATAGCTTACTGGTCGAGTGTTTTGACACCAATAATGATCGGGAGTCAGCCGAACGCCGAAGCAGCGGGCTCGCAAGAGCGGTAGGAGAGCGTTCCAGAACAGACACGAGCCGTACCGAAAGGAGCGGTGGAGGGTTCTGGAAGTGATTATGTCGGAATGAGTAACGATTAGGCAGGTGAGAATCCTGCCCGCCGAAAGCCTAAGGTTTCCTGGGGAAGGGAAATCCGCCCAGGGTAAGCCGGTCCCTTAGTCGAGGCCGAAAGGCGTAGACGATGGAGAGCAGGTTAATATTCCTGCGCCGGAGATGGATACTGAAGGGGGGACGTTGTGTGAATGGTGAGCGGACTGCTAGACATGTCCGTGGGCAACCCGAGCGCGTTTACGATCGCGAAGTCATCTGCAGCACAATCAAGAAAAGCCCCGTAGGGTCAAATCCATCACGACCGTACTAAAACTGACACAGGTAGGCGAGGCGAGTAGCCTCAGGCGCTCGGGAGAACGCTGGTTAAGGAACTCTGCCAATTGGCCCCGTAACTTCGGGAGAAGGGGTACCCCCTGGTGTGCAAGCAATGGGGGGTCACAGCAAAGCGGCTCTAGCGACTGTTTACTAAAAACACAGGACTCTGCGAACACGCAAGTGGAAGTATAGAGTCTGACGCCTGCTCGGTGTCGGTAGGTTAAGGAAGAGGGTCAGGGCCGCAAGGCCTGAAGCTCGCAACCGAAGCCCCGATAAACGGCGGCCGTAACTATGACGGTCCTAAGGTAGCGAAGTTCCTTGTCGGGTAAGTTCCGACCTGCATGAATGGCGTAACGACTGGAGCACTGTCTCAACCAGCGACCCGGTGAAATTGTAGTCGCGGTGAAGATGCCGTGTACCCGCAGCTAGACGGAAAGACCCCATGAACCTTCACTGTAGGCTGATATTGGGTCTAGGCAGTTTCTGTGTAGGATAGGTGGGAGGCGATGACCTTGGTGCGCCAGCATCAAGCGAGCCGACGTTGAAATACCACCCTGAACCTGTTTGGATTCTAACTCCGGCCCGTATAACCGGGCGGAGGACAGTGTCAGTTGGGCAGTTTGACTGGGGCGGTCTCCTCCGAAAGAGTAACGGAGGAGCCCAATGGTACCCTCAGCCTGGTTGGCAATCAGGCGCCGAGCGTAAAGGTAGAAGGGTGCTTGACTGCGAGACTTATAAGTCGAGCAGATACGAAAGTAGGGCTTAGTGATCCGGCGGTGCTGGATGGAAAGGCCGTCGCTCAACAGATAAAAGGTACTCTGGGGATAACAGGCTTATCGCTCCCGAGCGTCCATAGCGGCGGAGCGGTTTGGCACCTCGATGTCGGCTCATCACATCCTGGGG
>JBKDOZ010000043.1:0-11692 GCA_046342735.1 Synechococcaceae cyanobacterium | reverse complement strand
TGGCGGTTGTAGTCCTTGCGGAACTCCTCGCAGATCGCTTCCAGCTCGGCCTGGTTGGGCCGCAGATCCATCGCCGCCATCGCTTCGAAATCGGTTGTGTAGAAGCGGGGCGTGAGGATCGTGTCCTTCACCGGATCCTTGATCGCGGGCGCCTCGGGCGTGCCCACCGCTTGGGCGGTGGTGGCGGCGCCGGGGGTGGCGGTGGAGGCGGTCGCGGCGGGAGGCACCATCGGATTCCGGGCGAACGGCAGGGCTGATGCGGGCATCGTAGGGGCCCGGATGGGCCCGGCGGCGCAACTGTGAAGCGGCTTCGCGTTGGCGCTCCGCGCAGCGGCATGCCCTCAGTTCGGCCCGAGCCACTTCTGGCCATTGAGCCGCTGCACCAAACGCGACACCAGCAGGGCCAGGGTCATCTTCTTCTCGTCGATGAGGAAGGACTCCAGCAGGCTGGGGGTGGCGCCCGCCTCCGCCACGGCGATCGTCTTGGCGGAGGCGATGTTGGCCTCGGTGAAGCAGAGCCAGAAGCGCCGCTCGCCCGGTAGCTCACCGGTGACCATCCAGCAATCGCTGCCCACCACCGGCATGGGGCCCTGGCAGAAGGCCAGCTCCGGTGCGGGGCCTCCGTAGCTCTGCACCTCCTTGGCCAGGGCGGGCAGCAGCAGCTGGGGCACGAAGGTTTCGAACGGCTGCTCTTCCGGAGCGGGGGGTTTGGGCTTGGCCTTGGCGGGCGCCTCCCCAGGGGCCTTCGCTGCTGGAGGCGTGGCTGCGGGGGGGGACCCTGCCCCGCTGGCGTCGGGTGCAGGGGTTTCTTGCGATTCGGGCGTAGGGGTGGGGCTCACCGCGGCGGGGGGGGAGACGGTGCCGCGGACTCTAGGCAGCGCGCCCAGCGTTGCCGCTGGCTCACCAGTCGTCGCTGGCCGCCGCCCCCCAGTCGTCGCCCGCGGCCACCGGTTCCGCGACCGGTTCGCGCACGCCCTCGCTCTCCCAGCCGCGGCGCCGGGCGCGCAGGGGTTCGGCGGCCGGTGGGGCGCCGCCGTCACCGCGGCGGATGACGCGGAACGGCACCGCCACGGTGGGCGCCGGCTCGCCCGGAGCCCGGCTGCGGCCTGCGTCCACGCTGAATGGCGGCGCAGAGGCGGGTTCACGGGCCTCGCTCCATCGCTGACGCCGGGGGGGCTCGCTCGCCGCCAGCGGTTCCTCCTCCCACGGTTCCGGGCCCTGGGCTCCCATGCGCCGCCGCACCTGGCGCCGCAGCGGTGCTGCCCCCTCCGCCAGGGCGAGGGAGGTGGCGCCGGCGCTGAGGGCCGCGCCGCCGGCGCCGGCCAGGGCGATCCAGGCCCCCAGGGGTAAGGGAGGGGAGCTCCAGAGGAGCAGCCGCAGGCTCACCCCAGGCCGCGGGTTGAGGGCCCCGACCACCAGCAGCGCCAGCAGGGGGGAGAGCAGGGGCAGGAGCAGCAGGCGTCGCAGCACGGTGGGTTCAGGCGGACGGCGGCAGGGGACCCTGCCAGCGCTGCAGGTCCCCCAGCTCCAGGGCCAGGTTGTCGAAGATCCGGATCACCAGAAAATCGACCATCTCCTCCAGGCTGGTGGGGCGGTGATACCAGGCTGGCACCGGCGGGGCGATGCGGGCGCCGGCCTCGGCCAGGGCCGTGAGGTTGCGCAGGTGCACCAGGTTCCAGGGCAGTTCCCGCGGGGCGATCACCAGGGGCCGCGCCTCCTTGAGATGCACATCGGCCGCCCGCTCGATCAGATCGAGGGCCACGCCGCTGGCGATGCGTCCCACCGTGCCCATGCTCGCCGGCAGGATCACCATGCCGCGGGTGCGGCAGCTGCCACTGGCGATCGCCGCCGCCTGGTCGTTCCAGCGATGGCAGCGCAGCCGCCCCCCCTCGCAGCCGCTGCGGGCCCGCCAGAACCGTTCCTGGGCAGCGGGGTCCGCCGGCACCGTGACCCCCAACTCCGCCTGCCACACCTGGATCGCGCCGCGGCTGACCACCAGCTCCACCGGCAGGTCGGCCTGAAGGAGCAGCTGCAGGGCCCGCTCGGCCAGGGGCTGGCCGGAGGCACCGGAGATGGCCAGCACCACCGGGTCTTCGGCAGCAGGGGAAAGGGCGCTCACCTCACTCGTCCATGGGGTCGTCGTCCCCGTCGTCCTCCGCCCGCTCCTCGTCGCGTCCCACGTAGCCCCCTTCGTCGTCTTTGGGCATCGCCAAGGGGGGCTCGCTCAGCTCCGGCTGGATCACCGCCAGATCGATCTGGTGACGCAACGGATCCACCTTCTCGATCACCACCTCCACCGGGTCGCCGATCATGTAGGTGCGGCGGTACTTGCGCCCCACCAGCCGGCTCTGGCGCGAGCGGTACTCGTACCAGTCGTCCTTGAGCGAGCTGACGTGCACCAGACCCTCCACCTGGGAGGGGGGCACCTCCACGAAGAAGCCGTAGCTCTGCACGCCGCTGATCATTCCCGGCAGGGTCTGGCCCACCAGGGATTCGGCATGGCGCGCCTGGGCCAGGGCCAGCACGTCCTGGCTCACCTCGTGCAGCAGCCGGGAACGGCCGTTGAGACGGCTCGCCAGGCCGCGGGCCAGGGCCTCCTGGAAGGGGGTCAGCTGGGAGGGGGCGAGCAAGGGCCAGTCGACGGATCCGTGGCAGCTGTCGCCCGCCAGGTCGACGGTGGTGCGGTGCCGCACGCTGGGGCGGTTCTTGCCCTCCAACAGCAGGGTGATCAGCATCTGCTGGTTCCACAGGTCGGCGTAGTGGAGCCCGGGCAGGCACCAGGGGGCCAGGGCTGTGGGTTCCCCGGCCAGCCCGTGGGGGGCCGCCTCCTCGCTCAGCTGCACGGGTGCCAGGGCGTCCCGCAGCTGCTGTTGCAGGGCCCGGCGGCGGTCGGTGTTGGCGAAGGCGGCGGCCAGTTCAGCCGCATCGGCGTTGCCCTCGGCGCTCAGCTCCAGGGGAATCTCCAGCGCCAGGGCCGCTTTCGCCACCTCGTTGAGGGCGGCTGGGTCGGCAGGGGGCTGGCTCGCATAAAGGGCCGGCAGCTCCAGGGCCGCAAGGTGCTGGCCCAGGCAGCGCTCCGCCAGCAGCACCGCCTCCCGCAGGATCGCCATCGGGTGGGCGTCGGGCAGGGCCACCAACCAGCCGGCGGCGGGGGCCTCCGGTGCGGGCTGGCGCAGATCCCCCAGGCTCGGCAGCTCGGGCATCGGCAGGTCGAGCTCGAAGGAACCGGTGGCGCGCCGCGCCTCCCGCAGCTTGCCGCTCACCTCCAGCAGCCGCTCGAGCAGGGGCAGCTGGTCCTTCAGGGCCTTGAGGGCCGCCGGCACGGTGCGGGCGCGGGGTTTTCGTTCCGCCAGGGCGACGAGGGCCTCCGGTTCCACCTGGGCATCGGGGCGGATCGTGGTGAGCGAGAAGCGGAAATGCTCGAGGCTGCCGTCGGCGGCCAGCTCCATCGCCAGCGACAGGGCCGGTGCGCTCGCCCCGCCCCGGAAGCCGGTGTCCTTGGCCAAGGTCCCCGGCAGCAGGGGCAGCCAGCGGCGGCCGAGGCAGAGGCTGTCGCCCTGCTCCCGGAGCCAGAGGTCGAGGGCGCCCTCGGGCGCCACCCGCTCCGCCACCGAGGGGGCATGGAGCCACAGGCGCCAGCCGCCCGCCTCCCCCTCCTCAAGGGAAAGAGCCGGCATGGTGGGGGCGTCTGCGGCGCTCCAGGCCGTCAGCAGGAGGGTGGGCAGGGCCGTCAGGTCGGTGCGCTCCTTGCCCACCGCTGCCCGCAGGCCGGCCTTGGGGGGGCTGGGGCGCTCATGCAGGCGGTGCTTGGCGAGCAGGAGTTCGGCATCGGCCGCCTCGCCGCCGTTCACCGGCAGGCTGCGGGCCACGTGGCCGCGGGCGCCGTGCTGGGCCACGGGGAAGCGGTCGATCCGCACCTCCACCACCGACTCCTGCGCCGGTTGCCGATGCACCGCATCGCTCTCCGGCAGCTCGATGGTGGTGAGCAGGCGGTCGTCGAGCGGCACCGCCACCAGCCGATCGTCCTGTTGTTCCACCTGGGCCAGCAGGCTGTCGGTGGTGCGCTCGAGGATGCACTGCACGGACCCCTCCGGGGAGCGGCGCCGGCCGCCCTCCCGGGTGAGGCGCACCAGCACCCGGTCGCCGTTCCAGGCATGGTTCAGCTGGTGATCGCGGATGTAGATGTCATCGTCCCCGTCTTCGCGCAGGGCGAAACAGAAGCCTTTGCTGGAGCAGCGCAGCCGGGCCGGGATCAGTTCAGAAGCCTCCTGGCGCCGATAGCCGTCGCCGGTCTCCTCGATCAGGGCCAGGCGCTCCAGGGCGTCGAGGCCGATGCGCAGGTGTTCGCGGTCCTCCTCCTCGGTGAGCCCGAGGCTCTTCTCCAGGGAGGCCAGCGGCAGGATCTCGCTGCTGGAGAGCTGGTCGAGCAGGTGGGCGACCGTGAACTTCATCGAGGGTCTCGTGCGAAGGGGGTCCCGGGGCCGCGGCTGCGAGGGGGCGCGGTGCGGGGGGACAAGTGGTGCCGCGGTCGGGATCCAGGGCCTGGCCGATGGATCCCGCGGCGAGCCACTTGGCGCCGGGAACCCTTCGACTTTAGGGACCGGTGGACCCCTCCCCCTCGCCTTGGCCTTCGGGAAGTTCCTGGCTGCCCCGGGAGCGCAGGATCAGGCGGGTGCCGAGGATCAGGAAGCCCACGGAGGCGGCCAGTTGGAGGGCATCGGTGGGGATCACGCTGGAGAGGGAGCCCCCGGCAGCTGCCCCCACCAGGCTGGCGAGCACCAGGGCGGCGGCACTGCCGGCGAACACGGCGCCGGGGCGGTTGGATGTGCCGCTGATGCTGACAATCGCCAGCTGGGTCTTATCGCCCAGCTCCGCCAGGAAGACGGTGGCGAAGGTGGAGGCCAGCAGGGCGAGGGGCATGGAGGGAAACGAATCAGGGGGTGAGGCCGGCCTGGGGGGCCAGGGGCACCAGATGGAGTGCGGCCTGGCGGCCCAGCCAGAGCCCCAGGGCCACCATCAGGATCCCGGCCAGCCGCTCCAGCTGCTGGGCCGGCAGAACGGTGGAGAGCCAGCGGCCCAGCAGCACCCCCACCAGGCTGGAGCTGATCAGGGCCAGGGAGGCGCCCACGAACACCACCAGGGGGCGGCCTGATTCGGCGGAGAGCAGCAGGGCGGCCAACTGGGTCTTGTCGCCCAGCTCGGCGAGAAAGACGGTGGTGGCGGTGCTCAGGAAGACGGCGAGCCAACCGTTGGCAACGGGGGCGGGGCTGGGGCCGTCGGGGGCACCGGCTGGGGGGTCGCTCATGGCCGCTTTCGGATGGCGCGCAGAAAGCGCCTTAATACCTTGCCACGGCCCCCGTATTCGCTGCGGATCTGTTCGGTGCAGCAGCGGATTGCCAGGGCGTCGGCCTCCTCCCCCTCGGCCCCGAACAGGCGCATCAGGTTCTCGACCCGGCAGAAGTCCGGACGGTCGTTGTAGACGCGGCAGCGGCGGCCACCGGTGTCGAAGTGGATGCACCAGCCATCGGGCCCCACCATGGCCAGGTATTGGCGGCGTTGGTCTTCGCTGAGGGCCTCGAGGGCCTCTGGACGCAGGGAAGGATCGAGGCGGCAACAGGCGCCGCAGCCCTGGATGCAACGCCAGGCGGGCTGTGACAAGCCGTCACAGTGGCCGGGTCCCCCAGCGGGGAGGGGGCCTCCGGCCTCTAAGGTCTGCCCCAGCGCCTTTCGCTCGATCTGTCGCACCATGGGCATCGATCTTCACCTCATTGCCAACTTCGGAGCCCTGGCCCTGATCACCTTGGCCGGTCCGGCGGTGATCTTCATCCTCTTCTACCGCCGCGGCGCCCTCTGACGCAGCGCCCTCTGAAGGGTCCCTCCTCCTGGCTATCTCGCGGGAACTCGTGAGCTGGAGGGGGGCGTCTGGATAGGTCAGGCCCCTGTGGTGGTCTCCCGCAGGGCTGTTTGATGGGCCGCCTGAAGGGCCGCTTGAAGGAGTGCTTGCTCAGGCGCTGAGGCCGAGCGCGTGGGCCGCTTCTCGCGCCAGGCCGCGGACGTAGGCCTGGCGCACCGCTTCGCCTTTCTCGTGCGGCCCTTCGCCGGCCACAGAAGCCCTGGGCGGCTCCGGCTGAGCTGCCGTGCCCCCCTCTACCGCCGTGCGCCCGACTACGGCTGTGCCCCCGAGTACCGCCGCCAGCGACACCTGCAGCTCCTCCCCGGCGGCGTTGCGGATCAACAGATGGTCCCCCTGGCGGCGGCACCAGTAGCTGCGCCGCCGATGCCGCAGCACCACCTCATCGCCCCCCCGCGCCCGCAACCCCACCACCTCAAGCTGCAGGCGCTCCTGCTCCTGCCAGTGGTCGAGCTTGAGGCGCCAGGCCACATCCACCAGCCCCAGCAGCGGATCCTCCCCCATCCAGCGCCAGGCCATCGCCCGCCGCCGCACCCCGTCCTGCTCCAGCTCCAGTTGGAGATGCCCCCCCCGCAGACGGCGGCACTCCACCAGCCGGCAGCCGCTGCTCCAGAACACCGGCGCCGGATGGCCCACCCCGAAGGGCTCCAGCCGCTGCAGCTGCCGCCAGAACTCCCGATCCGCCCGTGCCAGCGACAGGTGCACCTCCGGTTCCACCGCCGGTCCCTCCCCCCGCTCCCCCAGCCACTCCTTGGCCATCGCCTCCAACCGCTCCTGCAGCCGCCCCACCGCCTCGGCGCGCACGGTGAAGCCCCCCGCCGCCGGATGGCCCCCGTGGCGCTCCAACAGGTCGGTGCAGGCCTGCAGCGCCTGGTCGACGGCAAAGCCCCGCGGCGCCCGCACCGAGGCCCGCAGGCGCCCATCGCCCTCCCCCGCCAGCAAGGCCACCGGCAGGGCGAAGCGATCCACCAGCCGGGAGGCCACGATGCCGATGACGCCGTGATGCCAATGGCTTTGGGCCACCAGCAGGAAGGCGCTGCGGTGGGGGCCATCCGCCTCCAACAGGGCCAGGGCTTCCGCCTCGATCGCGTCGCAGAGCTCACGCCGTTGGCGGTTCAGGGCCTCGCACTCCCGGGCCAGCTCCAGGGAGCGCTCCGGGTCCTCGCTGGTGAGCAGCTCCACCACCATCAGCGGGTCCCCCAGCCGTCCAACGGCGTTGATGCGGGGGGCGAGGCGGAAGGCCACGGCCTCGGCATCGAGCGGCTGCTCCTCCATCCCGGCCAGTTGTTGCAGGGCCCGTAATCCCTCCAGCCGGCTTTTGGCGAGCTGCGGCAGGCCATCCATCAGCCAACGACGGTTCACCCCCTGCAGGGGCGCCATGTCGGCGATGGTGCCGATGCAGAAGAGGTCGAGGGCGATCGCCAGCCCATCGCGCCGCCGCAACCGCCGGCAGAGCGCACTGGCCAGCACATAGGCCAAGCCCACCCCCGCCAGGCCCCGAAACGGTGAGCCCTCGGGGGTGCAGGCCGGATGGAGAAGCGCCAGATGGGGGGGGAGCTGCGCGGGCAGGGTGTGGTGGTCGGTGAGGATCACGGCGACCCCCAGGGCCTCCGCCCGCTCCAGGGCTTCGCGGGCCGCCACCCCGTTGTCGACGGTGATCAGCAGGCGGATTCCCTCGGCCGCCAGGGCCTCCACCATCCCCACGTTGAGGCCGTAGCCGTCGGCCTGCCGGCTGGGGATCGCCGGCCGGGGGCGGGCCCCCAGCCGCTGCAGCACGCCGCTGAGCAGGGCGGTGCTGGTCATGCCATCGGCGTCGTAGTCGCCGCAGATCGCCACCGCCTCGCCCCGGGCACAGGCCTCCTCCAGGCGCTGCTCGGCCCGCTCCAGGTCGGCGAAGTGGCGGCGGGGTTCGGGCGCGGCCGGCGGATCGAGCAGGGCCCGGATCTCCTCGGCGCCGCCGTGGCCGCGGCGCCGGAGCAGGGCCACCAGCTCCACGGGCAGGTCGAGCGCCGCCGCCAGGGCGTCACCCCCCTCCTGGGGGGGCAGGGGCGTCGGGAGCAGCCAGCGCTGAGCGGCGGGATCGCAGAGCAAAGGGGGCCGCGGCACGGTGTCTTCATTGTGCGGCCCTGGGCAGGGCTGGCCATCCCCTTAGCCTTGGGGGGCATTGGGCCTCCGCCATGGCCGATCGGCTGGCCGCGCTGCTCTGGGACGTGGATGGCACCCTGGCGGAAACCGAGCTGGAGGGCCACCGGCCGGCCTTCAACGCCGCCTTCGCCGATCTCGCCCTTCCCTGGCGTTGGGACGAGCCCACCTACCTGAGGCTCCTGGCCGTGAGCGGTGGCCGGGAGCGAATCGCCGCCTGGATCGCCGAGCGGGAGGGCCGGCCGGCCGATCCGGAGCTCCTCGATCGGCTGGTGGGCCGCAAACGCCACCATTACGGCGAGCGGGTGCGCAGCGGTGCCCTGCCCCTGCGAGCCGGCGTGGCGGCGTTGATTAGGGAGGCCGCCGCCGCCGGTGTGACCCAGGCGATCGTCACCACCAGCGGTCGCGCGGCGGTGCAGGACCTCTGCGACGGGGTGTTGGGCGATCTGGCCGCCGCCTTCGCCTTCCGCGTCTGCGGTGAGGATGTGCAGCGCAAACAGCCGGACGGGGAGGCCTACCGGCTGGCGCAGCGCCAGCTCGCTGCCTGCGACCCCCGGGCCGCCGAGCCCGGGACGGTGCTGGTGCTGGAGGATTCCCGCAACGGCCTGGAGGCCGCTGTGGCTGCGGGCCTGCCCTGCCTGATCACCCTGAGCAGCCTCTCGCGCCAGGAACCGCCGCAGGCCTTGGCGCCGGCCCGAGCCGTGGTGGCTGCCCTGGCGGTGGCGAGCGCTCCGCTGCCCGTGCTCCGCGGCCCGGCTTGCCCGGGCGCCGCGGTGACGCTCTTCTATCTGCAGTCGCTGCTGCCGCCATGAGCCGTCTTCCCGTGCAACGCACCCGTTGGCAGGGGGTGCTCAGCCGGCTCGGGGGCGGTCTGCTGGGGCAGCTGCGGCGCAGTTGGCGCACCGCCAGCTTTTCGGTTCTCGCCCTCTTGATCGGCTACTACCTCGGCCAGAACGTCACCTCGCTGCTGTTGCTGCGGTTGCCGTTCGGTCGTCCCGTGCTGGTGCTGCTCACGGTGCTCACGATCGAGCTGGTGGTGAGGCTGCGGACCCTCCTGGTGGGTCCGGAGCCCTCCCTGGGCTGGGTGATCGTCGACAACCTGAGGATCGGGCTGACGTTTGCCGTTGTCTACGAGGCGTTCAAGCTGGGCACCTGATCGCCCATTCGTCCCCATCACCACGAAAACCCTGGATCCCCTGCTGGGGACCCAAGGGCGGCGGGCGAAAACCGGTGAACGCTGCGGGTGCCTCTAAAAGCTGGCGGGTGCCTCAGATCTGAGGGAGGAGCCTCAGCCCTCGCCTTCCTCGGCTTCTTCGGCGATGGGATAGACGAAGCCCTGGGCACGGCCGCTCAGCACCGCCTTACCGATCGAGAGAGCCTTGGCGGCGGCAACGCCTGCCTTCGCTTTCCAGTGGGCATGGCGCTGGTTGCGCTTGCCTTTGGAGGTTTTCTTCTTGGGAACAGCCATCCCGACGCTCGTGCAGCCAAACAGCGATCTTCCGCTGCCGGCTGGCCTTTCGTCAAATCGCTACCATCACTTCAGCGAAGCAAGGCAGTGGCCGGTACGTCCCCAGGTCCCGTGGATCCCCCCGTCAGAGCCACGGCGGCAGCGTCCACAGGGGCATCATCCCTTGGGGCTTCGGGAGCTGGCGCAGCCCCGACCCTCGAGAAGCGCGGCACAGAGAAATCCGTCTCTGACAAACCCGTCTCTGAGAAGAGCGGCACGGAGAAACCCGGCACTGAGAAGGGCGGCACGGAGAAGGGCGGATCCAACAAGAGCGGCGCCGATCCCAGCGCTGTGCCCGCGCGGCCCAACCTCTTCAGCCTTGGTGGCGGGACACCCCAGCCCTCCTACAGCCAGCTGCTGCGCGAGATCGAAGCCGGCAGCATCGGTTCCCTGGAGCTGGCGCCGCGCCAGCGCCTGGTTACCGCCACCTTCCGCGATGGACAGATCGTGCAGGTGCCGGTTCTGCCCGACAACCAGCTGCTGCTGCGCACCGCTGAGCAGGCGCGGGTGCCCCTCACCGTTCGCGATGAGCGCCGCGACGATGCCATGGCGGCCCTGGCCGGCAACGTGTTGCTGGTCGTTCTGCTGCTGCTCGCCCTGAGCCTGCTGCTGCGCCGTTCCGCCCAGGTGGCCAACAAGACCCTTGGCTTCGGACGCTCTCAGGCGCGGATGATGCCGGAGGGGGCCCCCAAGGTGCGCTTTGAGGATGTGGCCGGCATCGGCGAGGCCAAGGAGGAGCTCCAGGAGGTGGTCACCTTCCTGAAGTCCCCCGAACGGTTCACCACCGTGGGCGCCAAGATTCCCAAGGGGGTGCTGCTGGTGGGGCCGCCCGGCACCGGCAAAACCCTTCTGGCCAAAGCGATCGCCGGGGAGGCCGAGGTGCCCTTCTTCTCGATGGCCGCCTCGGAGTTTGTCGAGATGTTTGTGGGCGTCGGCGCCAGCCGGGTGCGCGATCTGTTCCGCAAGGCCAAGGCCAAGGCGCCCTGCATCATCTTCATCGATGAGATCGATGCCGTGGGCCGCCAGCGGGGCGCCGGCATCGGCGGCGGCAACGACGAGCGCGAGCAGACCCTCAACCAACTGCTCACGGAAATGGATGGGTTCGAGGAGAACTCGGGCGTGATCCTTCTGGCCGCCACCAACCGCCCCGATGTGCTCGATGCGGCCCTGATGCGGCCGGGCCGTTTCGACCGCCGCATTCTCGTCGACCTGCCCGATCGGGCGGGCCGGGAGCAGATCCTGGCGGTGCATGCCCGCAGCCGCCCCCTGGCGGACTCCGTATCGCTGCCTGCCTGGGCCTCCCGCACCCCCGGTTTCTCCGGGGCCGACCTGGCCAACCTCCTGAACGAGGCGGCCATCCTCACCGCCCGTCGCGAGCAACCCAGCATCGACGACCAGGCGATCGGCGATGCCCTCGAGCGCATCACCATGGGGCTCACCGCTGCACCCCTGCAGGATTCCGCCAAGAAGCGGCTGATCGCCTACCACGAGGTGGGCCATGCCCTCCTCACCACCCTGCTGCCCCACGCCGATCGGCTCGATAAGGTGACCCTGCTGCCCCGGGCTGGAGGGGTGGGCGGCTTCGCCCGCACGATGCCCGATGAGGACATCCTCGATTCGGGCCTGATCAGCCGCGCCTACCTGCGGGATCGGCTGGTGGTGGTGCTCGGTGGCCGGGCGGCGGAGATTGTGGTGTTCGGCCCCAGTGAGGTCACCCAGGGGGCCGCCGGCGACCTGGAGCAGGTGAGCCGCATCTGCCGCGAGATGGTGACCCGCTACGGCTTCTCCAGCCTGGGCCCCCTGGCGCTGGAGGGGGAGGGGGCCGAGGTGTTTCTGGGTCGCGATTGGCTCCGCTCCGAGCCTCCCTATTCCCGCCGCACCGGCGACCGCATCGACCGCCAGGTGCGCGAGCTGGCGGCCCATGCCCTGGAGCAGGCGATCGCCCTGCTGCGCCCCCGTCGCGTCCTGATGGATGCGTTGGTGGAGCGGTTGATTGAGGAGGAGACGATCGAGGGGGAGACCTTCCGGGTTCAGGTGGAGGCCTGGGAAGCGGGCGAGGCCCAGCGCCAGGACTCAGCCGTCGCCGCCCCCCAGCCCTCCTGAGAAGCGGATATCGAGGCTGCGCAGATAGG
>JBKDOZ010000042.1:0-13336 GCA_046342735.1 Synechococcaceae cyanobacterium | reverse complement strand
GAGGGTGCAACCGCCGGGGCTGCTGGGGGCATGGTGGGAGCCGGGCGGGTTGCGCAGATAGGTGCCGGTGGGGTACTCGCCCGCCTCGTCGCCGAAGCTGCCCTCCAGCACCAGGATCTCCTCCCCGCCGCCATGGCTGTGGTGGTCGAAGCGACTCCCCGGTGCATAGCGCACGATCGAGGTGGCGCGGGCCACCTCGCCCCCCTGGCGATCGAGCAGGCGCCGCTCCACCCCCGCCATCGGCGAGGGCGTCCAGGGCAGGGAAGCGGTGTCCAGGGCAACGCGCTGGAGGAGGTCGGCATGGAGGTCCATGGCCTTGATTGTGCTCACGGCTGCGCTGGCGGCGAACATCTCGGCCAGGGTGCGGCCTCCTCGGCGAAGGGTCACCCCCCCTTGACTCTCCAGTAACTGGAGGCATCAGGCTGGGGGAACCTCGCCTCCTGGGCCCATGACGTCTCTCTCCCTTTCTCCCCCGCGCTCGCCCTCCCCTTCCCCCTCCTCCCCCTCCCTCTCCCTCTCCCTCTCCTCCGTCCGCCTGGTCCGCATGGACCTGCCGGGCCACCCCTGCCCCTGGGGTCTGCGGGCCCTGCGGCTGCTGCAGGAGCAGCACATTCCCTTCGAGGACCATCGCCTCACCACCCCGCAGGAGGTGGAGGCCTTCAAGGCCGCCCATGGCGTCGCCACCACGCCCCAGATCTTTGCCGGCGATGAGCGCATCGGCGGCTACACGGATCTGGCGGCCCGCCTCGGCGTGCGGCCCGATTCGCTGGACGTTTCCTACACCCCGCTGCTGGCGGTGTTCGCCACCGCTGCCCTGCTGGCGGTGGTGCTGGAGCAGGGCCTGGCCGGCTTCATGGGCTTCAGCCTGGCTCTGCTGGCCATGCTCAAGCTGATGGATGTGGCGTCCTTTGCCGCCAGCTTCCGCAAGTACGACCTGCTCAGCCAGCGCTGGCGGGGCTGGGCCCGCCTCTACCCCGGCCTGGAGCTGCTGCTGGGGCTTGGCCTGCGGGCGCCACCTGAGCCCGCCCTGGCCGCGCGGCTGGTGGGGGGGATGGCCGCCCTGTTGGGGGTGATGGGCATGGTGTCGGTGGGGAAGGCGGTGTTCGTGGATCGCCTTTCGCTCTTCTGCGCCTGTCTGGGCGGCAACTCCCGCACGCCGCTCGGGGCGGTGAGCTTTGCCGAAAACCTGATCATGGCCCTGATGGGGGCGGTGATGATCGTCCGGGGCTGAGCCGGGCCCGGGCCGTCCCCGCCAGGCCATGGCCTCCAGCCCCTTGACGGCGACCCCCGCGATCCCGCATAAGGGTTCTTTGAGATGGCGCGATGGTGCCCGGCAGCGACGCCCACCCCCTGGCGGCTCTGAAGGGGCGGGACTACCTCTCCTCCGCCGATCTCGACCCCATCCAGACCGCGGCCCTGCTCGAGCTGGCGGCCGATCTCAAGGCCGGACGGCGCCGCTGCGATCTCCGCGGCCGCAGCCTGGGGCTGATCTTCACCAAGGCCTCCACCCGCACCCGGGTGAGCTTCACGATGGCGATGGCCCGCCTCGGAGGGCACACGATCGATCTCGATCCTGCCGTCACCCAGCTGGGCCGCGGCGAACCCCTCGCCGACACCGCCCGCGTGCTCAGCCGCTACGTGGATGCCCTGGCGGTGCGCACCTACGCCCAGTCCGAGCTTGAGGACTATGCCCACTGGGCATCGATCCCGGTGGTCAATGCCCTCACCGATCGGGAGCACCCGTGCCAGGCCCTGGCCGATTTCCTCACCCTGCAGGAGGCCTTCGGGGCGGTGGCCGGCCTGACCCTCGCCTACGTGGGCGATGGCAACAACGTGGCCCATTCCCTGCTCCTCTGCGGCGCCCTGCTCGGGGTGAACGTGCGGGTGGGCACCCCACCGGGCTTTGCGCCTGAGGAGGCGGTGCTGGAGCAGGCCCGTCGGATCGCCGCCGACCGCTGCACGATCGAGGTGGTGCACGAGCCGCTGGCGGCGGTGCGTGGCGCCCATGGCCTCTACACCGATGTGTGGGCGTCGATGGGCCAGGAGGCCGAACAGCGGGAGCGGGAGCAGGCGTTCCGCGGCTGGTGCCTCGATGAAGCCCTGCTCTCGGAGGCCGATGGCCGGGCGATCGTGCTCCACTGCCTGCCCGCCCACCGCGGCGAGGAGATCAGTGCCGGGGTGATCGAGGGGGCGGCGAGCCGCGTCTTCGATCAGGCGGAGAACCGGTTGCATGTGCAGCAGGCGCTGCTGGTGTCGCTGCTTGGAGCCCTCTGAGGGGGCAGGGAGAGGGCCTGCCGCCAGCCCAGCCCTGGACAGATGCGCCGCCAAGCGGTACATCTGTATCAGGAATCCCGCTTGCCGCTGCCCTCCCCCATGGCTGTCCCCCAGGACCTCACCCCCGCCCAGCAGGAGCTCTACGACTGGCTCGCCGACTACATCGGCAGCCACCGCCACAGCCCCTCGATCCGGCAGATGATGGAGGCGATGGGGTTGCGCTCGCCGGCGCCGGTTCAGAGCCGCCTGCGCCATCTGCAGCAGAAGGGCTGGATCACCTGGCAGGAGGGCCAGGCCCGCACCCTGCAGCTCCTGGGTGCCGGGGGTGGGGCGGGCATCCCGGTGCTGGGCGCGGTGGCGGCCGGTGGCCTGATCGAACCGTATGACGACGTGCAGGAGCGCCTGGAGCTGGCGCCGGTGCTGGACCGCCGCGGCTTGTTCGCCCTCACGGTGCACGGCGATTCGATGGTGGAGGCCCACATCGCCGAGGGCGACATGGTGCTGATGGAGCCCGTGGCCGATCCGACCCGCCTGCGCAACGGCACGATCGTCAGCGCCCTCGTGCCCGGAAGCGGCACCACGCTCAAGCACTTCCACCGCCACGGCAGCGAGGTGCACCTGGAGGCCGCCAACCCGGCCTACGCCCCGATCGTGCTGCCAGCCGAGCAGGTGAGCGTGCAGGGGCGGCTGGTGGCGGTCTGGCGGCAGGTTTGAGGGCGGCGGGTCACGGGCGGCCCACCGTGTAAGCTCAGCAAGCGCGAGACACGGCCCTTGGGCCGAACCGGACCTACCAGCGTCCCGGTGTCCGCGCATCCCACGGGGCCATAGCTCAGCTGGTAGAGCACCTGCATGGCATGCAGGGGGTCAGCGGTTCGAGTCCGCTTGGCTCCATCCAGTCAGACTCCTTGCGCCGCAAGGGGTCTTTTCTTTTGCTCAGACTGGCCGCGCAGCCTTGATCGGGTCCGCAAGCGCAAAATCCAGCGCAAATCGGCTTGAGCCCCCCTTGGCGCGAGTGCGTACCGCCCAGGCGGCTCAGCTGACAAAACGGGCGATGGCATGGCCCAGCTGCTCCAGAAGTGCGATCCGATCCAGCATCCCGGAGTCAGTCATTGCCCTGTAGTCCGCTTCCAAGGCCTCCCGGGCGGCAGCAGTCGGCACCAGTTGCAGCTCAGTGTTGATCACCTGGACGTCGTTGATCGGCTGCCCTTCGGCATCCGTGGCGCGCCCGAAATCCTTCTTGTGCTGCGCCACCTCCACGGCGAGAAGCCGGTCGCGGATGGCCGCCCCCGCCTGCAGGCGACAGGGATGGCCGCGGCCTTCTCCAAAAAGGTGCGCCAGGCATCCATGGCCTGGTCAGGGCCAAGCCAGGGGAGGGCCCGGATCGCCTGGCCGGCGGGGCGCTCGGGCAGCAGGAAGTTTCAGGAAGCTGCCGGGCGGATCGTGACCTGCTGCTTCCCGAAGACGTAGTGCTTCTGGCTCCTGGTACGAGCCAGGAACGTCTGCTGCACCGGCATCTGGGTGGGGAGGCCAAGGGCATTGGCCGCGGCGGCACCACGGCTCACCAGCTGCTGGCCTGAGTCCCTCCCGGTTGCGCTGGGCGATCACCACCTCCGGCCGGCAGCCCACAGCCTTGGAGCTGACCCGCCGTGCTCACGCCACGCCGAAGCCCTCGCCGGTAGAGACATCGCTCCCGCAGGCACCCTCACCAGCCTTTTCCCTCGAGCAGGTGGCTGCACTGGCGGCCCCCCTCGATCGAGCCAATGTCCGCCAGCGAGAGCAGGGCCGCGCAAAGATGGCGGACCTGGAAGGTTGGCAGCTGATCGCCGAGGCCAACCGCATCTTTGGTTTTGACGGCTGGCAGCGGCAGACCATCGCCGTCCGCTGCGTCGCCCAGGGCGAACGCACCATCGGTCGGGACCAGAAGCCCGGTTGGGGTGTCACCATCACCTTGGGGCTCGCCCTCTACGACAAGCAGCAGCGGGAGGCCACTGGGGCCAGCTGGGCACCGAACTCCTCGGGGCGTCCTCCGGCTCGGCTGGCGACCGCACCGCCGCCCACCGGCAGGCCTCCTCACCCATCGCAGCAGCTCCCGAACCGGCTCAGGTTCCTCTGCCGGCGGACACCATCCAGCAGCTGCCCAGCACCCTGCGCAGCCTGCCCAGGCCGCTGCTCGACTCGCTCACCCAGGGTTTCCGGCGGCGGTTCCAGGTGCCGGAGAGCGCCGTCACCATCGCAGATCGGATCACCCTCCAGTGCCCTGACGACCGGATTGAGACGTTTTTGGTGTCGCACCGGGAGGTGCGCTCGGCAGACCCGCACCGGGAGGTGCGCTCGGCAGACCCGCACCGGGAGGTGCGCTCGGCAGCCCCCCACGAGAGCAGCTGACTGCTGTGCTCCAGAACCGATGCTGGGGTTCCAGGGAACTCTGCCTACGGTTGACCCATGGCCTTCCCCCGGATCAGTCACGATCCCGCCGTGATGGGCGGTAAACCCTGCATCCGCGGGCTGCGCATCACGGTGGGCACGATCGTGGGGCTGATCGCCAGCGGCAGCAGCCGCGAGCGGATTCTGCAGGCCTACCCACTGCTGGAACCTGCCGACATCGATGAGGCCCTGGCTTACGCCGCCTGGCGCATGGAAGAGCGAGAAGAGGCGCTGGTCCTGAGCTGATGACCAGGATTCTGGTCGATATGAACCTGTCCACCGAAAGGATCCCCCTGTTGGTAGCGGCAGGGCATGAGGCGGTCCACTGGCCCGAAGTGGGTGATCCGAGGGCGCCTGATACGGCCTTGATGCAGTGGGCCCTGAACAACGCCTACGCCGTGTTCACCCACGATCTGGACTTTGGGACCATGCTCGCCCTCAGCGGCGCCTCTGGCCCCAGCGTGCTGCAGGTGCGATGCCTGAACGTGCTGCCGGAGGCGATCGGCCCCCTGGTGCTGGCACTGCTCAGGATCTACGCCAACGAGATCGAGCAAGGGGCACTGGTGGTTGCTGACGAACGCCGTGAACGGGTCCGGATCCTGCCGCTCAGCACTGCCTGAACCGCCAGCTCGTAGATCAACGCCAACTGAAATGACGATCTCGAGATGGTCATGGCGCGATAGATCGCCACCTGGACCTACCACGGCTTGCCATTAGGGTCGGTCCATCCCTGCTGCTCCTGACGCAGCGCTTCAGGGGCGTCGATGCGGATTGCGCTGCCGTGGCTGTACAGCCAGCGGCGCAGGGCGATGCCGCGGGCAAGGATCCAGGGCGGGAGGTCGATCTCCAGCGGATGGTGGTGGCTGTCACCGGGGCGATTGGGAGCGAGCACCGGGCTCAGGGACGGGTGAATCCACTCCTGTCCTGCGCCGCCGGACTCAAGGCCGCTGATGGAGCGCCTGGTGGCCCATGATCCGGAGCGCTACAGCGACCGGCAGATGCGGACGTTGGGCTCCCGATCGATCCGTTGCGTTGGGGCCACCCAGTGGGGGCAGTCCCGACACGGACCCCTCGGGCCTGAGTGCCGGAAACGAGAACGATGCCGTTGGCGCTCCGGTAACCCTGAGCAACCCGATGGCTGGACGTTCTCGTGAACTCAGCTGCATCCGGCCTCACGCTGGATGCCAGGCACCGGATGGACGGATCCCAGTGTTACCAGGCGACAAGCAAAAGTGGTAACAGTTTATTGAGGCAAAGCGAGGACCAAAAGCGGATGTCGCTTGACACCACCAGCTGGTGGAGCAGGGTCTGTTCGCTGCTCTGTAGGGCCCCTCCTGATTGAGCTGGGCGATCAGCAGCTCCGGCGACGGCACTTTGGTGCCGAAGCGACAGCGCCCGGGCAAGGGGTAGACACCTGGCGATGCTGGAACCCTGAGGCTCGCTGAACGAGACCATGGGAAGGGATTGCTACTTGTCTCTGGCGCTGCCCCCCTTCTCCCTGCAGATCCGCCCCCACAATCCAGCGATCACCGAGGCCGAGGCTGAGGTGGCGTGGGTGAAGCAAAGCCAGGCGGTGATGGTGGCTGTCGATGCCAGCGGCGCGCTGGTGGCCAATGCCGGCTACGTGGTGGCCGAGCGCTCCTTGCAGGCAGCACGGCGGCTCGGGTTTCGCCTGATGCCGTTCACCCTCGTGGTGAGCACCAACGCCGCCGGGATCCGCTGCTGGCAACGCAACGGCTTTCAGGTGGTCGGCACCCTGCCCGGGGCATTCCGTCCCCGGCGACTTGGCTACGTGGATGCCTTGGTGATGGTCCATGGGCTGGCAGGCGATAGCGAAAACGTGTCCGGAGGCGACATGAAAACGTGTCCGGAGGCGACACGAAAACGGATCCACCCCTTGGATCTCCCGCGGCCGGTGGGCGGAGAGCGTGGGCTTCCGCATCAGGGCAAGAGAAGCGCCACGTTGTTCTCCCTCAGCAACGCCACACAGCGCTCCCCTGCTCCGCCAGCATCGCCGCCACCCACGCGGCATCTCGGGCTGGGCTGTAGAGGAAGCCCTGCAACCGATCGCAACCCAGGGCCAGCAACCGCTCCGCCTGATGCGCGGTTTCCACCCCTTCGGCAATCGGCTCAATCCCCAGCGCCTGCGACACCCGCACCACCGCCTCCACAATCACCTCATCACCCCGGTGCTGGCCCAGGCCCTGGATGAACGATCGATCAATCTTCAGGATGCCCACCGGCAAGCGCTTCAGGTAGAGCAACGAGGAGTAGCCCGTGCCGAAATCATCGATGGCCAGCTGGATGCCCAGCGCCCGCAGGTGCGAGAGGGTGTCGGTGGTGCCCACCTGATCGTCCACCAGCATCGTTTCGGTGATCTCCAGGTAGAGACGGCTGGCCTCCAGACCCGATTCCGCCAGCACCCGCACCACCCAGGGCACCAGCGTCGGATCCGCCAGGGTGAGCCCAGACACATTCACCGACAGCGTGAGATCCCGTGATGGATCGAGTGCCTGCCAGTGCGCCACCGCCTGGCAGGCGCTCGCCAGGATCTGCCGATCGATCTCCACGATCTGGCCGGTCTCCTGAGCCACCCCTAGGAAGGCCGCTGGTGGTAGCAGGCCCCGCTCCGGGTGCTGCCAGCGGGCCAGCGCCTCAAAGCCCACCACCCGCTGTTCCCGCTGGTGGACGATTGGCTGAAAATGGGGCACCACCTCCCTCTCGCTGAGCGCCCGCCGCAGCTCCGCCTCGATGGCGACGCGCTCCAGCGCCCGCTGCCGCAATCCGGCGTTGTAGCAAGCGAAACGACCCCGGCCCCGATCCTTCGCCGCATACATCGCCAGGTCAGCGTTCTCGATCAGTCGCTCGGCGTTGTCCCCCACTTCGGCGAAGGCGATCCCCACCGAGGCTGAGTGGCGCACCCCCCGGCCCGCCAGGCGCATCGGCTGCTCGATCGCCGCGATGATCCGTTCCGCCAACGCCGTCGCGTCCGTCACCGCCTGCGTGTGCGTCAGCACCACAAACTCATCGCCGGAGAGGCGCCCCACCAGATCCCCCTTCCGCACCACCGACCGCAGCAGCTCCGCCACGGCGATCAGAAATTGATCGCCGGCGGCATGGCCATGCACGTCGTTGATCTGCTTGCAGCGGTCGATAGCGACGAACAGCACCGTCGCCACGCCCCGCCCGTCATCGACCGGCGCCGCCAGCATCTCCTCCAGGTGGGGCAGCACCGTGGCGCGGTTGGGCAGATCGGTCATCGCATCCCGGCTCGCCTGCCGCACCGCCGCCTCCCGCGCCGCCCGCTCCGCGGCGACGGCCGCCAGCAGCCTCAGGCCCAGCTCGATCGTGCGGGCCATCGCGCGCAGCAGCGATCGCTCCTCCAGGTCGAAGGGCTCCCCCAGCCGGCCCGCCACCAGCAGCTCGTCCGACTCCATCGGCGCCCAGTGCAGGTGCAGGCAGCCCGCCGCCACCGTCAGCTGGCTTGGCCGTACCGACGCCTGGGCCATCAGGCGATTGCGGTCTCGCTCCGCCAGCCCGATGCCATGCCGAACGGTCTTCGGTCCCAGCAGGGCCACCACCTCCGCATCCACGGCCTCAGCCACCCGGTTGATCACCTTCGGTAGGGCTTCCGGATCCTCCAGGGAGAAGCCGGAGAGCAGCTCCGACAGCAGATGCAGCGACCAGGGAACGCCCGTCATGCCACCGCTAGCGCCACGAGGGTTTGGTTGTGGAAACCGCCGGCGCCGCGGCTGCGGGCGATTTCCCCGTAGGTGTGGAAGCCGCCGAAGGGGCACGATCCGAGCAGAGCCTCGATGCGCGCCAGCTCCCCGTCTTCCGGTAGCCCCGTCGCCGCAGCGGCGGGCGCGGGCTGAGCGGCGGAGCTTTCCTGCAGCACGGCCCGGCGGGCGACGCAGTCGAAGAGCAGCAGCCCTTGGGGGGGCGCCCCGCCCAGGCCCTCACAGGCGCCGCGGCAGGCCTCTTCCGTGGCCGTCAACACCGAGCCGGCATCCCCCTGCATCAGGTAGGCAAGGCCCCCCTGGGGCATTTCGGCGATGGTGAGCAGCGAGCGGCTCGCCAGATCCGCCCCGGACACGAAGCGGATCTCGATCCGGCCGCGGCGGCGCAGGCCCAGGGGGCGGGTGGTGGCGAAGCGGGCGAAGGCTTCCCCTCCCTGCCGCACCAGCGGCGGCGCAGAAAAGGCGGCCAGGTACGCATCCAATGCGGGCCGGTCGTCGAGGCTGGTGACCCGGTTGTCACGGCTGCCGGTCACGAGCATCGGCGCACCCATCGGTTCCCAGCAGTGGGAGACGCCGATTCCCAGAGGCCCATCGGAGCTGATCGCCGCCGCTACCACCGCCTGCCGCAGCACTTGCCGCCCATGGATCTGGTAGGTGCGTCGCATCGCCATGTCGTCGCCCGCACAACCACCCACCAGCGGCACATCCACCCCGGCGATGTCATACGCCCCGCGCACCACCTCCATCTGGTCGCCCCCCAGCCCATCGGCCAGCAGCACGAGCACCGTGTGGCGGCGCCGCCGCACCTCCCGCAGGCAGGCCGCCGCCTGGCTGGCCGCCTGCCGCAGGCCGCTGCCTGCCGCATCCCCCCAGCCGGTGGCCACGGAGATCCCGTCCCCCCCCAGGGCCCACAGCACCAGCCCGCCCATGCCGGAGTGGCCGGGCGCCAGCTCGCCGGCGGTGGAGCAGCCGATCAGCAGGGCGGAGCCGATGCGCTCGCTGACCTGGGCGGCCAGAGCCTCGAGGGGATGGCTGGGGGAGCCAAACAAAAGCACCAGCTTTGGCGCACCCCGCTTCAGCACGGGCGCCAGGGCCTCCTCCACCGCCGCCGCCGGATCCCGCTGGGCGGAGTGCCCCACGGCCACCCAGCGGGATCCGTGGTCGCGGCCGGAGGGTGGGGAATCGGTGGGGAAGTGGGGCATGGCCCGGGGCCGCTCCAGCAAAGTCCCCCAAATATCGACGAAGACGTATGCGGGTGTGTGTTCAAGGTGTCTCTCGGGCTGACACTCGTCGGTGGTCCCGCTAGATCCGGGGGGCCCTGCACCATCCCGGCATGATCCCCTGGCGCCGTTGCCGGCCCGTCCACCCCCGTGGTGCCAACGCCGGTGCCCATGCCGGCCCCAACCCCAACCCAAGCAGCCTGCTCGCCCCGTTGCTCGGCTGGGCTGCGTGCGCCCTGCTGGCGCCCGCTGGCGCCGCCCGCGCCGAGGTGCTCTACCGACTGGAAAGCTTCTGCAGTCTGAATGGCACCGATGCGGTGCCCTGCCGCATCGAGGCGATCAACGCCCCGGAGGCCACGGAGTACCGCCACTCCCTGGGGGGCAAGGAGGTGCGCTTCCGCGTCGTCGACGCCCCCAGCACCCGGATCGAGCTGTGGGATGCCGAGGGCAGTCGCTGGCGCTCGGCCCGCAACGCTTCGGCCTTCTTCGCCCTCAATGCCGTCTGCCTGGATGGCACGAGCTTCTGCGCGATCAACCCCAACTACCTGAACAGCGTGCGCCAGGACCTGGGCCGTGCCGCCGATGGCCGCAGCGTGCTGGAGGTCCATTTCGGCAAGGACGGGCGGATCGACGCCAGCTGCTACGACGCCGGCTGTCCCGATCAGGGCCGGCTGCCCACCTCGCCCTGAGCCCGCCATGCTCCATCTCGCCCTTGTGATCGGCGTGGGGCTGGGGGGTGCGCCCCTGCCGCCACCTTCCCCGCCGACGTTGGCCCCGACCACCTTTGCCCCGACCACGCTGTTGGCCCGCGAGCGCGGGGGGCGCGGCCATGGCGGTGGCTCCGGCCGCCATCACGGCCGCGGCGATCGCAGCGGCTTCGGCGGTCGCCACGCCAGCCTGGATCGCGGCAATCGGCGCCCCGACGGCGGCTGGAGTCACCGCATCGGCGACGGCGATCGGGCCCGTCGCCAGTTCGACCGCGCCCGCCGCGACATCGACCGCCGCGACATCAGCCGCCGCGATCTGGAGCGCCGTGGTCGCCGCTGGCTCGACGATGGCCTGGCCGATGTCGATCGCGACCGCGTTCGGCGCAGCTTTGATCGGGCCGAGCACCGGTGGGATCGGGCGCGCCGGGAGGTGCGCAACCTCGACCTCGCCGACCTCCACCTCGATCGCCGCGTCGATCGCGCCCTCGACCGCGGCGTGGACCGCGCCCTCGATCGCGCCCGCCACTGGGACGACCACTGGCCCGGTTGGGTGCGCCCGGGCTGGAGCCTGGCCCGTCCCTGGCGCACCGGTTGGTACGGCGATTGGAACCGTCCCCCCTGGAGCTGGTGGGGGGGGCGCTCGCTCGCCTGGGGGGTGACCAGCCTGGCCACCGCCGCGGCCATCAACGCCGCAGTGGACGATGCCATCGCCGCCAGCCGCCCCACCATCCCGGTGGCCGATGCGGGTTACAGCCTGTTCGTCAACAGCGTGGCCCCGAGCGGCGAGGAGGAGGTGCGCTTCACCGCCGCCACCGGCGACACCCGCTTCGAAGCCCAGGCGGATTGCCGCCAGGGGGAGTTGAACGGCCGCGAGCCCGCCAGTGCCGCCCAGGCGGAGCTGGTGAATGCCGCCTGCCAGGTGGCCTATGGCCGCTGAGGGCGACTGCCGCTGAGGCGCAGCCCCGCCCCCAGCAGCGCCAGGGCCCCCAGCGGCAGCTCCCCCCAGCGGGCGTAGGGCGTCAGGGCGGTTCGCTGGTGGACGGTCATCACGGCGCTGGCGCTGCGCCCGGCCGGCAGCCGTTGGCGCAGCTCCCCGGTGGCGTCCACCACCAGGCTTGGGCCGGTGTTGGCGGCGCTCACCAGCCAGCGCCCGCTCTCGATGGCCCGCAGCTGCGCCAGCGCCTCGAACTGGCCCTGCAGCAGGGCTGGATAGGGGTCGAGGTTGGCGCTGGCCAGCAGCCAGAGGGCTCCGTCCCGGCTGGCCGCCGCCAGGGCGCTGCCGTTGGAGAGCTCGTAGCAGATCGCCACCCCCACGGCCCCTGCCGGCCGCTCCCGCAGCCGCGAGGCGGGTCCCGGCTCCACCCCACCCACCGCCGAGAGGCCGCTCCAGCGCAGCAGCCCCGCCAGTGGCACCCACTCCCCGAGGGGCACCACCCGGTGTTTGTCGACCCACCCCTCCGGCTCGCGGGATCCCACCGCGAAGCGCAGGAGGCTGCTGCGCAGGTCCGGCCCCTCCTGGCGGAAGCCGCCGCTGAGCACCTCCACGGGGGCGGGCGCCGGCAGCGGCTGGCCGTTGTTGAGGGACCCCTCCGGCAGCAGCAGGCTGCTCACCCCGGCCGAGCCGGCTTCGGCCGCCGCCGCCAGCTGGGCCTGCGCCTGCCCCAGTTGCAGGAGCAGCCGCCGCTGTTCCTCGGCGCTGAACTTCCGGCGGGTGGGAATCGCCGGCTGCAGCACCAGCAGCCGCTCCGCCGGGCCGGCCTCCCCCGCCGCCGCCGCAAGGGCCACAACGCCGCCGAGGTGGCCAACCACCACCAGCCCCACCCCCAGCGCCAGCGCGGACCGGCGGCGCGAGGGGGCCACCGCCGCCCGCCAGAGGGCCCAGCCGATGGCGAGTTGCAGGCAGGCCACCAGGCCGGCCCCCCCCACGGCCGCCAGCCCGGCCAGGGGCCGAGCCAGCGGCAGCGGCGCCGCCCCCAGCCCGATCCAGAACAGCGGACCGCGCGCCAGGCCCACCTCCGCCAGCCCCCACAGGGCTGCCCCGAGCAGGGCGGTGGCCGGCCGGGTCGCATCGAGGCGCCGCATCAGCAGCAGCCAGAGCCCCACCAGCAGCCCGCCGCAGGACCCCACCAGAAGCCACAGCAGCAGGCACAGGGGCAGGCTCAGGGGGGCGGGCACGCCGATCCAATCGAGCGGATGGAGCCAGAGCAGCCAGCGATGGCTCGCCAGCACCGCCGCCAGTCCCCAGAGGAAGGCGCTGGCCGCCGCCGGCCGCCCGCTGGAGGGCGGAGAACCGGCCAGGGCCCAGAGCACCGCCAGCGCCGGCCAGAGCAGGGGCAGCCAGCCCAGGGGCGGCAGCGCCAGGCCCGCCGCCGCCCCTGCCGCCAGGCCGGCCAGCAGCACCAGCCCCCCGCCGCGCCGACGGTCATTGCCCATGGCCGCGGCGCCCGGAACGCGCCACGCTGCCTCTGGTGACACGCAATCCCTCCCGACCATGGACCAGGGCAATCTGCTGCAAATGTTGCTGCTGCGCGGCCTCGGCACCACCTCCTTGGTGGCCGATCGGCTGCGCTATGTGAGCCAGGAATGGGTGAGCAGCGGCCGCCTCGACCCCAGCCACGCCTCGGCGCTGGTGGACGATGTGCTGCGGGCCCTGCGCGGCGATTCGCCGGAGGTGGAGCAGCAGGCCGAGCGCCAGTTGGAGCGCAACCGCGACCAGCTGCTGCAAGACCTCGGCCTTGCCCGCCAGCGGGAGATCGATGAGCTGCGCGGTCGCATCGACCGGCTGGAGCGGCAGATGCGCCAGGGCGGCGCTGGCTCGTCGGCGGGCGGCCTTCAGGACGCCGACCTGCCTCCGGATTGAGAACGGCGGCTCCACGTGCACCGTCCGGCTTGGGCCCATGCCTGGATCCGTCGGGTGCGACTGCCAGAATCGTTCCGTTCCGGTCCTGCCTCGATGCGCGAGATCCTGATC
>JBKDOZ010000041.1:0-9966 GCA_046342735.1 Synechococcaceae cyanobacterium | reverse complement strand
AACACCGCCGAGCGGGCCCCGATGACGATCCGGGCCCGTCCCTGGCGGATCTTGTGCCACTCGTCATGGCGCTCGCCGGCCGAGAGCGGGGAGTGGAGCACCGCCACGAGCGTGCGGTGCGGCCGCCAGCGGGGTGTCAGGGCGCAACACCACCAGCAGGGGCTGGCGGCGGAGCGACTGGATCAGGGGGTCAGCACGGGACATGGCGTCATCCTGCTCCGGGCCGGGGACGGGCACAAAAAACCCCCCGCGGGAGGCGGAGGGCAGGGGGAGGGGGGCCCAGAGGGATCAGACGTATTCGGCCACCTTCACGTCGCGCTGGATGAGCAGCTCCTGCAGCTCCTCGGCGTCGACGGTTTCCTTCTCCACCAGCAACTCAGCCAGCTCATCGAGCACCGGGCGGTTGGCCGTGAGCACGGTGGTGGCGCGGCGGTAGGCCTCGGCCACCAACTCGCTCACCTCATCGTCGATGGCGGCGGCGGTTTCCTCGGAGAAATCGCGCTCGGCGGCGATATCCCGGCCAAGGAACATGCCGCCCTGGGAACGACCTAGCGCCACCGGACCGAGCTTGTCGCTCATGCCGAAGCGGGTGACCATCTGGCGGGCCACGCGGGCCACCTGCTGCAGGTCGTTGGAGGCGCCGGTGGTGACCTCATCCTCGCCGTAGATGATTTCTTCGGCGACGCGGCCCCCCAGGGCCACCGCCATCTGGTTCTGCAGATAGGCGCGGGAATACAGGCCCGACTCCATCCGCTCCTCACTGGGGGTGAAGAAGGTGAGGCCGCCGGCATTGCCGCGGGGAATGATGCTGATCTTCTGCACCGGGTCGTAATCGGGCATCAGGGCACCCACCAGCGCATGGCCGGCCTCGTGATAAGCCACCAGCCGCTTGCGCTTCTCGCTCATCACCCGATCCTTCTTCTCCGGGCCGGCCATCACGCGCTCGATGGCGTCATTCACCTCATCCATCGAGATCTCAGTGAGCTGATGGCGGGCGGCAAGGATGGCCGCCTCGTTGAGCAGGTTGGCCAGGTCAGCGCCGGTGTAGCCGGGGGTGCGGCGCGCCACCTTGTCGAGGTCCACATCCTTGGCGAGGGTCTTGCCGCGGGCGTGCACCTGCAGGATCTGCAGGCGACCGGCGTAATCGGGACGATCCACCACCACCTGGCGGTCGAAGCGGCCGGGGCGCATCAGGGCCGCATCCAGCACATCGGGGCGGTTGGTGGCGGCCACGATGATGATGCCGGTGTTGCCCTCAAAGCCATCCATTTCGGTGAGCAGCTGGTTGAGGGTCTGCTCCCGTTCGTCGTTGCCACCGCCGAGTCCAGCGCCCCGCTGGCGGCCCACGGCATCGATCTCATCGATGAAGACGATGCAAGGGGCATTCTTTTTGGCCTGCTCAAACAGGTCGCGCACGCGGCTGGCGCCCACACCCACGAACATCTCCACGAATTCCGAACCGGAGATCGAGAAGAACGGCACGCCGGCCTCACCGGCCACCGCCTTGGCAAGCAGGGTTTTGCCGGTGCCGGGGGGGCCCACCAGCAGCACACCCTTGGGGATCTTGGCGCCCACGGCGGTGAAGCGATCGGGATTCTTGAGGAAATCCACCACCTCGGTGAGCTCGAGCTTGGCCCCCTCAATGCCGGCCACATCGCCGAAGGTGACCTGGGTTTGGGGCTCCATCTGAACCCGCGCCTTGCTCTTGCCGAAGTTCATCGCCGGGTTGCCGCCGCCACCCTGGGCGCGGCGCAGCAGGAAGAACAGGCCGCCCAGGAGCAGCAGCGGGAAGAGCAGGCTGCCGATCGCCTGTTGCCAGGGGGCCGACTCGCGCGTGGGCTGCACGGCGATGTCGACGTTGTGGTCGTTGAGAAGCTTCAGCAGGTCCTTGTCGGGGGCGAGGTTCACGCTGGCGCGAGTGCCATCGTTTTCCACCACCTGGGCGGTGCCGCTCTCGGGGGAGATGAGCACGCGGGACACCTCGTTGGCCTGAACGGCCTCCACAAAGTCGCTGTAGCGCAGGGTGCGGGCCGGCACGTTGGAGCGGCCAGAGCCGTCAAAGACGGCGGCGCCCACGGCCAGGAAGGCCACCACCAGCAGCACATAGAGGATGGCGTTGCGCCAACGCTTCTTCACCAGGGGTCTCCGCTGAGAATCGGTTAACAAATGGTAACCCCGGCGGGCTCAGCCGGCGGCCCGCAGCACCTCCACCACGCTGCGGAAAGCGAACCACTCGGGGATCTCCTCGCCGCCGCGGAGCATCTTGCGGAACTGGGTGCCGCTGAGCTTGCGCACGTGCAGGCCGCGGGCCTCGGCATGTTCCGCCGTGACGTAGCCCTCCTCCTCTGTGTACACCAGGTTCAGGGAGGGGACGGTCTCCATCCCCAGCTCGGGGGCGTGCTCCCGGGCGAAATCCTGGGCCTGGTAAGGGCCGTAGAAGTCTTCGCCGGTGCGCGACGACTTGCAGCCGGCCATGTCGCGGCCGATGATGAAGTGGCTGCAGCCGTAGTTCTTGCGGATCAGCATGTGCTGCAGGGCCTCGCGCGGGCCGGCCATGTGCATCGAGTAGGGCAGGTAGGCCCAGCGGATGCGGGGGTTGTCCACCTCCTCGGCCAGGCGCTCATAGGTCTGGAAGCGCACCTCGCCGGCGATGTCGTCGTCCTGGGTGGGGCCACAGGTGGGATGCACCAGCACCACGGCGCCATCGCTCACGTTGGTGGCGTGCAGGGCGCGGGTGAACAGCTCGTAGTGGGCGCGGTGGATCGGGTTGCGGCACTGGAAGGCCACCACGTCTTCGTGGGGGGGGAGGGTGGCGCGCACCTCGGCCGGGGTGCGGCAGGGGAACACCCGCTGGGGCAGCGCCAGGCCCTGCACCCGACCGCCGCAGTAGAAGCGACCCCGCTCGGTGGCGATCATCCGCACCGCCGGGTGCTCCAGCGAAGTGGTGCCATAGCAGCCCCAGGCCTCCTTCACCTTGTCGGGCTCCCAGCGGCTCTCCACCGTGAACACCGCCAGCTCCTGGCCGCGGTAGGTGAGCAGCAGCCGCTCGCCGATGGCGATGGAGGCGTCATCGCTGTCGAACACGATCGGCAGACCGAACAGCAGGCCGCTGCTGGTGCGGTGGCGCTCCACCACCGCCTCGGCATCCTCCTGATGCATGAAGCCCCGCAGGGGCGAGAAGCCACCCACCACCAGCAGCTCCACATCGCAGGCGTTGCGGTCGCTGCACTCCACCGTGCGATCCACGCCGGCGCGCACCGCCTCACGCTCTTCGGCGGGAACCATCAGGTCCACCAGGCTGCCCCCGTGGGGGGCGATGAGCCCGGAGGTGCGGGAAGCGGCGGGGTGGGCGATCGACATGGCGACGGGTCGCGCGGCGCAAGGGAGCGTGATTCTCCCAGACCGGGAGCGGAGCGGCGACAAAAAAAGGGCCCGTAGGGGCCCAGGGGAGAGAGGCTGGCCGCCGGCTGGGCGGCGATCAGACCTTCTCGAGGCGGCCGTAGAGATCGCCGGTGATCTTCACGTCCAGGGGATCCTTGGAGCCCATGTCGGTGTCGGAGGGCTGCAGGGCGGTGAACACGCCGGCGAACTCACCGGTTTCGGCATCGACCTTGGTGATCGAGAAGTTCATCGTGCCGGTGCCATCCACATAGCGCTTGACGTTCTCACGGAGGATCTCCTCATTGCCAGCACCGAGAGCCACCAGACCCTGGGCGTAGCCCACACCGGGGGTGAGGCCGCGGCCCTGGGGATCGAGGAAGGTGGAGGTGCGGTAGCTGGGCACCCGGTAGCTGCCGCTCAGATCGGTGCTGGTGGTGAGGGCCGTGCCGGTGCCTTCGGCAACCAGCTCCTTGCTGGAGAAGGCGAAGGGCACTTCCTCACCGCCGGGCAGAAGCACTGTGATGATCTGGAAATCAAGGCCGCCGAGCTCCTGGAAGGTGAGACCCTCCCCCTTGAGGGTGAGGTCGCCGTAGACCTGATCCAGGCTGGAGGTGGCGCGGGTGAGGATCTTGCCGGCCACGAACTGGGCTTCCTGGCGCTTGTTGGCCGGCTCGCCCTTCACGAACACTTCGGCGGGATGGAGGCAGATCTCACGCAGCTGGTAGCGGCTGTCGGGGTCGAGGGGGATCGAGCCGCGGGCGCTGTCGGGCAGGGTGGGGCATTCGTTGGCCAGGCCGGTGTTGTGAATGTCCTCGTAGGTGAGGTTGGCCCGGTCGACAGCCTTGGCCCCGCCGCTGCATGCGGTCACCAGGGTGAGACACAGCGCCAGCATCAGGGCCAGCAAGGGACGGAAACGCATGGGGAGACGCCGCAGAGACAGAGAAGGAACTGGGCTGGCGCCGATCTTACCGGTGCCCATCGCCAGCTCCTGATAGGTTGCGAGGGCTCTCAACAACCTGTATGAGAGAGCGATGAACCACTCCGGCGCCACCTCCCCCCTGTCTTCCGAATCCTCCAGCGGCGATCCGCGGGCCACGGCGGCCCTGGGGCTTCTCGAAGAGTTGGCCCGGGAGCTGGAGGGCCAACCGGAAGCGTTGTTGTCGCTGTTGCGGCGCCTCGAGCAACTCCATCGCACCATCCAGGACGGCCCCTTCCGCGCCAGCCTGCCGGAGGATCGCAACCATCTCTTCGATCTGTTGGCGGAGATGGAGCGCAGCGGCGGCTGGCCCTACATCCCTCGCCTGCAGCTGCGCACCTTCCTCGATCTGCTGCAGCGGGAGGAGGCGACTCCAGCGGAGGGCTCCGGCGAGACCGAGGATTCGCTGGCCGCCTGACGGCTGGGCCCAGAAGAGCGGCCGCCAAACCCGGGCCGGACTGCCGGTCCCGCCGAAGGGTCAGTCTTCGTCGAAGGGTTCCTGATCCACCAGGTGCAGGTATGGGCGCGCGAGGTCGGGCCGATGGATGGCCAGGGCGCGCAGCAGGTGCCAGTCCTGCAGGCCGGCAAAGGGGCTGGGGTAGTCGTCCTCGTCGAGGCGGCGGGCCAGGGCGGCCACGGCCTCTTCATCGAAGCCCGCCAGCCGGTCGGGCGTGATCGCTGCGGAGGATTCGGCCGGACAATCGGACACGGTGGGTGGGCGGCAGAGGGTGTTCAGCGATAATGGCGGGTGATGGGGAATTAGCTCAGCTGGTAGAGCGCTGCGATCGCACCGCAGAGGTCAGGGGTTCGAGTCCCCTATTCTCCATTCCCTTTACTCGAACGGCCGCGGGACCGGCCTTTTGCCCATGGCGATGCCTTGGACCCCTGATGCCGAAGCCCGCCTGAAGGAGGTGCCCTTCTTCGTGCGGCCGGCGGTGCGGCGGCGGATCGAGAAGTTGGCCGCCGAAGCGGGCCTGGCGGAGGTGGATGAGGCGATGTATGACCGGGCCCGGGCGGCCTTCGGCCAGAAGTGAGCCAGGAAACCTGATCGGAAGCGGGCTGTCTCCGGGGGAGATCAGGCGGGGCTGTTGGCGCCCAGCTCGATGCGACGCTTCAGGCGACGGCTGGCACCAAAGGCGGCGGCAATGCCCACGATGGGGAGAGGACCAGGCACATAGAGCGGCGCGAGGAGCACAGCCGAGGGGCCGAGGTCATTGGCCACCACGATGTTGATGGTCTGGGTGCCGGGGTTCAGGGTCAGCACCTGGTTGATGTTGCTGAAGGTTTCGTAGCTGTCGAGGGTGCCCAACAGGGTGCCGCCGGAAATGTTGGGGAAGTTGGTGCCGATGCCGCTGATCGTGCCGCCCATGTAGACCCAGGCGCGGTCATCGACCAGGCCCTTGAGGCGAATCAGGTAATCGCCGGCGGTGGGAACCGAGAAATTCTGGCTCAGGATCCAGAAACCCGCCCCCACGTCGCCGAATTCGGGGTTCGGACCCACCCAGTAGTTGGGGATGCCGATCGTGGTGACCCCGGTCTGGGGGGTGCCGCCACCTGTATAGACGGGAAAGGTGTTCTGGAGAACGAAGGCGCTGTAAGGGGTGGGGGAGGGCGGAACGTAGGAGGCGGGTACGGCGGTGACCTTCCAGACGGGGTCAATGGTGGCGGGCGCCATGCCCTGGCCCGTGCCGAGGATCGGGGCCATGGGGGGGGTGGGCACCACAGCGATGGCCTGGGCCGCCTGCGGAGACGCAACGGCCAGAGTGGCTGCCGAAAGGGCTGCGGCGCAGAGTCCGAATCGGCGAAGCATGGGGAAACCCTTTGAGCAAGGTGAGATCGTTGTGCGGGAATCTAAGGGGAAAACTCCCCTGCGGTGCACTCTCGCGCTGAGACTCTGACGCGAGGTTCGGAATCGCCAGCACGGTCCGCCGTTGGGCCGCCAGGGGACCGGGCGCCGACGATGAAGTAAAAGGGTGGGCTAAGAAGGTTCGCAGCGATGTCCCAGTCCAAGCGTGAGCAGGTGGTCAGCCACCTCCGCTACATCCGTCAGGAGCTGCGAGAGATGCACCAGGGGGTGATGGAGGATGGCCTGCTTCCCGAAGCCGGTGAGGTGCGCGGCGTGATGGCCCAGATGGAAGCCCTGCTGGAGCTGCTCGAGGGCAAGGGCTCCCGCAAGAAGGACGGCGATGCCTGAATCACCGGAGTCCGCCGGGGCCGGCGTCAAGCCCTGAGGAGGACGCTCCGGCCAGCGGCTGTCCCGCCTTGCCCAGCGCAGCCCCGGTTGGTTTTCTAGATCCGTCCCCATCACCTCGCCCGGGCCCCCAGGAGCCGGGCTTTTTTATTGGCATCCCCTATCGGTGGGGGCGAAATACAGCCAAGACGCCAGAGATGGTGTAGACAGGAATGGCAGGGCCCGGCCGGGTGATGGGGATCACCGCCATGGGTCGGCCCACGGGTCGACCCACCCTGCTCCCCTTCGATGCGCCACCCCCCGGTGGGGGCCGGACCGCCATCCGCTACCAACAGACCCGGTTTCAGCAGCGCGTGGCCCAGGCCGGTGACGGCCTGGGCGCTTGGGCTGCGAACCCATGGCGACGGGCTTCCCTGTTGCTGATCGTTCTGCTGCTGTTCTTTGCCATCGGCGGTGGCCTGGGCACGATCACCGGCGCCCTCTCCACCATTGATCAGGTATCGGCCCTGGGCTGCGTGCTGGCGATCGAGGCGGCCGCACGCCTGCGGGGGCCACTGCGGCGCCGTCAGGAGCGGCTGGCGTTGCAGATGCTCGACATGGCGCGCATGGGGCTGCTCTACGGATTGTTGATCGACGGCTTCAAGCTGCTTTGATCCCAGGCTCGGCGGCCTCGGTGGCGGCCTCGGTGGCAGCCAGCAAATAAAGGAGAGCCATGCGGATCGGGATGCCATTGCGCACCTGCTCCTCCACCAGCGAATGGGCCGGATCGTCGAGCAGGGCGCCGGCCAGCTCCACCCCCCGGTTCACCGGCCCGGGATGCAGCACCGGCACCGGCCGGCCGCAGAGGGCCAGCCGCTCGTGGCTGAGGCCGAAGCGGCGGGGGTAGGCATCGAGGCTGGTGAGCAGGTGCTGCTGCATGCGCTCCTTCTGCAGGCGCAGGGTCATCACCGCATCGGCGCCGGGCAGGGCCTCCTCCAGGCTGCGGCAGAGACGCACGGCCCCCCGCTGCGGCACCGGATCCTGGGGCTGGCCTGGCGGTGGCGCCTCCACAAAGCGGGCGAAGTCTTCCGGCACCAGGGTGGCCGGGCCGCAGAGCACCACCTCCGCCCCGCAGGCGGTGAGGGCCCAGAGATTGGAGCGGGCCACGCGTGAGTGCAGCACATCGCCGACGATGACGATGCGGCGCCCGGCCAGGCTCGTGGGGGAGGGGTTGCTGGGCTCGAAATGGCGCGCCAGCGTGAAGAGATCGAGCAGGCCCTGGCTGGGGTGGCTATGCAGGCCATCGCCGGCGTTCAGCACCGCCACCCGCCGACCCGCCCGCTCCAGGCCGCGGGCCAGGCTGTGGGGCACCCCAGCGCAGCGGTGGCGCACCACCAGCACGTTGCTGCCCATGGCCACGTAGGTGAGGGCGGTATCGAGCAGGCTCTCCCCCTTGCTGAGGGAACTGGAGGAGGGCGAAAAGCTCTGCACATCGGCGGAGAGGCGCCGGGCCGCCAGCTCGAAGCTGCTGCGGGTGCGGGTGCTGGTCTCGAAGTACAGGCTGGTCATCAGCCGGCCCTGCAGGGCGGGGAGCTTGCGGGCCCCGGCCACCGGCAGGGCGCGGAAGCGCTGGGCCAGCTCCAGCACGGTGGCGTAATCGGCGACCGAGAAGGACGCCAGATCCAGCACATGGCGATGGGTCCAGCCGCTCAACGCACCCGTAGCGCCGTCATTCCCCAACCGTAGGGGCCAACCGGGACGCCAGCCAGTCGATGGGCGGGGTGCGATCGCCGCGGACGCGGCGGCTGACGCTGCGGCTGCCCCGCAGATACCAGCGCCAGGGCAGCTCCTGCCCTAGGGAAACCCCGATCCGGCCGCAGCACTGCAGGGGGTCCTCACCGGCGGCGCGCAGCTCCGCCAGGCCGGCGGCCACGGCGGCGGGGGGCGGCGCCAACCAGAGGGGGGAAGCGGCGGTGGCGACCACGCCATCGTGGCGACGGTCGATGGCGAAGCGGCGCGCCAGCAGGCCCGGGCCGGCGGCCTCCCGCTCGGGCGCCCCCGGGAGGGCCGCCGCCCGCAGCAGCACCCCATTGGCCCAGTCGGCCCGATCGGTGACCACGTTCACGCAGTGGTGGATGCCGTAGCTGACGTACACATAGAAATGTCCCGGCTCGCCGAAGAGGGTTTCATTCCCCGGGGAGCGGCGCCGGTGGCCGTGGCAGGCGGGCTCCTCCTGGGAATAGGCCTCGGTTTCCACGATCACCCCCCAGAGAATCGCCCCATCCGCCAGGCGGCGCACCAGCCGGCAGCCGATCAGATCGGGGGCGACGGACGCGGCGGGGCGGCGGAAGAACGCCGCCGGCAGGCTGGGGGGAGGGGCGGACACGGGGGGCAGAGAGGGGGGCAGGGGGGCGGGGGAGGCACCGGCCAATCCCGATACGATGCCGCCACATTGCTGGCCCTGACTGTGCCGCCTGCCGAGGGGGAGCCCACTGAAGCGATCCTGCGGGCGCGCATTGCCGACGGCAGCGCCGATGCCACCACCTTTTGGCGGCTGGCCTCCCTCTGCGGGCGCTCCGGGCGCTGGGGGGAACTGGAGAACCTCTGCGCACGGGCGCTGGAGCTGGACCCGGGCGACGCGGATGCCCTGCAGCTGTTGGGGCTGGCCCAGCGCGAAAAGGGCGATCTGGCCGGCGCCGAGGCGCTGTTCCGCCAGGCCCTGGTGCAGCGACCCGGCTTCACCGCCGCCCTGAACAACCTGGGCATCACCCTCCAGCAGGCCGGGGATCTGGAGGGGGCCCGGGCCTGCTACGCCGAGGCGATCGCCGCGTGCGACACGCTCGTGGAGGCCCACAGCAACCTCGGCCACTGCTTGCTGCGGCTGGGCCGGGCGGAGGAAGCCCGCCCCAGCCTGGAGCGGGCCCTGGCCCTGCAACCCGATCACGCCGATGCCCTTAACAACCTCGGCGATCTGGAGCTGGAGCGGGGCGCCAACGAGGCCGCGATCGATCTCTTCCGCCGCGCCATCGCCTGCGAGCCGGACCACGCCCTGGCCCACACCAACCTCTCCCAGGCCCTGCTCCGCAGCGGCGACTACGCCCAGGGCTGGGCGGAATACGAGTGGCGGCTGATCGCCCACCAGCCCCTCGCGGCTCCGCCGCCGCCCACGCCGGTGTGGGACGGCCGGCCCCTAGACCCCCATCAAACCCTCCTCCTCGTCAGCGAACAGGGCCTCGGCGACACCCTCCAGTTCATGCGCTACCTCCTGCCCCTCCAACGCCAGGGCATCCCCGTTCGACTCGCCGCCCAGAGCAAGCTCCACGGCATCCTCCGCGCCTCCGCCATCGATCCCAACCCCCTCCATCCCCACCAGGCCGACGCCTTTAACGCGGGCCCCTGGCTTCCCCTCCTCTCCCTTCCGGGGATCCTCGGCGTCAGC
>JBKDOZ010000040.1:0-2570 GCA_046342735.1 Synechococcaceae cyanobacterium | reverse complement strand
AGGTGGGTGTGGGGCTGCAGGCCGATGAAAAAGATTGATGGCTCCACCTTATCGGCGCCGAAAATGCGCTCCAGCTCGCGGTGATAGGCCACGGTCTGGCGGATGGTTTCGGGACGCTCATCAATCACATTGAAGGAGTAGTTCACCGACACATGCTCACGGAAGCCGGCGCGGGCCAGCAGGCGACAGCTGTCGAGCACCGTGCGCAGGTTGTAGCCCATGCGCATCTTGCGCACCAACTCCTGGGAGCCCGAAGTGATGCCGATCTCGAAGTAGCTCATGCCGGTGGCCACCATCAGCTCGGCCAGCTCGGCATCCAGATTGTCGGCGCGGATGTAGGCGGCCCAGCGGATATCGTTCATGCCCTCAGCCTGAATCGCCCGCAGCAGATCCTTCGTGGTATCGATGTAGCGGCGGGCAGGGATGAACTGGGCATCGGTGAACCAGAAGCCGCGCACGCCGCGGTCGTAGAGCTGGCGCATCTCCGCCACCACCTCCGCGATCGGGTTGACGCGCACCGCCTTGCCCTCGATCACGGTGTAGACGCAATAGCAGCAGTTGTGGGGGCAACCCCGCTTGGTCTGCACACCCACGTAGAAATCACCGCCATCGAGATACCAATCGAGCTGGGGCCAGATCGAGGCGATGTAGGTGTAATCGCAGGCGGTTTTCTCCACGGGCGCCGGCGGTTCGTGGATCAACCCCGGCCGCGGCGGCTCACCCACCACGTAGCAGCGCTCGGACGCGATCGATTCGCCACGCACCAATCGCTCCAGCAGCGTTTCCCCTTCCCCCACCGACACCACGGTGCCGGTGGGCAGGCTTCGGCCGAGCTGCTCGTAGAACACACTCACCGCACCACCTCCCACCACGGCGCGGGCGCTGGGCTCATGGCGGCGGGCCAGGCGCAATCCGCGGCGCACCAGGGCGAGATTGCGGCGCAGCTCGCCGTAATAGGCCCCCATCAGCCGCAGGCCACCCAGGGCACCGCGAAGCCGCCGCATGGGGTTGCGGGCATAGAACACCTCAAAGGAGTTCTGCAGCGGGTTGCCGCCCCGGCCATCCACTGGCGCATAGATCTGGATGTCGCGCCAGGAGAACACCAGCAGGGTGGGGCGGAAGGAGGCCACCGCCTCCTCCAGGGCCCGGCGCACATCGAGCAGGGGCACCGCCGCCAGATCGAGGAGGCGTTGCGGCAGGGCCGGGAAGCATTTGTGGAGGTGGTCGGCCAGGTAGACCGGGCCGATCGGGAAGATCGGGTTGCAGGGCAGGCGCACCAGCAGCACCCGCGCAGCTGGCGTGGCGTCCATCGCGGGGGAGGGGTGGCTCAGGGGAGGGGTCCGGGCGCGGCGGGCGCCGACGCTAACAATCCTGTGGGGACGGCAGGGAGCGACGGGCGCGGGCCACGGCGTGGCGCAATCGGCCGCCCAGGCTCGGAATCCAGGCGTCATGCACGCACAGGCGCGGCTCGAGCCGCCAGCCGGCCGCCGCCAGCCGCTGGGCCAGGGCGGCGGGGGTGGGCTGGGGGTAGGCGGGGTTGATCACATCGCGGCTGTCGATGCCGCCCAGGTCGTCGATGCCGGCCTCGAGGGCCTCCACCAGGCGGGACGCGGGCCAGAGATTGGGGGGCAGCTGCAGGTGCACCTCGGCGGGCAAGACGACGCGGGCCTCGGCGATCAGCGCCAGGAGATCGTCGCAGGAGGCGTCGGGGAGGGGATGGGATTCGGCGCCATCGGGGCGCCAGGGCTGGAGGATCACCTCCTGGAGATGGCCCCAGCGGCGCTGCACGGCGGCCAGGTGCTCCAGGGAGCGGCGGCGGTCGCCGGCGCTCTCGCCGACGCCGAGCAGCAGCCCGGTGGTGAAGGGGATGCCCAGGCGACCCGCCTGCTCCAGCTGCTGGAGCCGCACCGCCAGCCGCTTGCTGGGGGCCTGCCTGTGCAGGGCGTCCCAGGCGGGGCCGATGCCTTCGAGCATCAGGCCGAGGGAGGGGTTGAGGCGGCTGAGGGCTGCCATCTCGCGGGCAGAGAGGGGGCCGGCGTTGGTGTGGGGCAGACGGCCGGCGACAAGGGCCCGGCGGGAGAGGGAGAGGAGGCGAGCGAACCAGGCGGGGCGCCAGGGGGAGACGGGGGCCACCTCGCCGCTGAGCAGGAGCACCTCCAGCGCACGGGGGGCGGCGGCTAGCTGGCGGTCGGCCGCAGCGTCGCTGAGGGCATCGGCGAGGGGGGTGCGGGGGTCGGGGGGGCGGCGAAACGAGCAGTAACCGCAGGCGTTGAAGCACGAGCGGCTGGGCACGAGCGTGAGGCTGGGCGACCAGGTGACGCGGCGAGGGGAGACGGTGCCCATGCCCCTGAACGATCCCCCCATCTGCCGGCCACTCTTGCGGGTCAGCGGTGCCGTAGGCGTCTCTCCTCTCCACAGCCTGCTGCCCCTCCGCTCCGAGGCACACTCACATAACGCGGGCAGACACCTCACAGCGACCCAAAAAACAAAATCGGAACGACAGACAAGAACACGCCCAAGACAGGGGAAACAAAGAGAAAATTGATGAGAAGCCAAGTACAGAAGAAAAA
>JBKDOZ010000039.1:0-4746 GCA_046342735.1 Synechococcaceae cyanobacterium | reverse complement strand
GGTCCGCGCCGCCGCACCCTCTACGGCCATCTCTCTGAGCTGTATGTGCGCGAGGGCCAGCAGGTGCGCCAGGGCGAGGTGATCGGCCGCGTGGGCAGCACCGGCCTGAGCACGGGCCCGCACCTGCACTTCGAGCTGCGGATGCCGCAGGACGGCGGCTGGGTGGCGATGGATCCCGGTGATCTCGACCCCGGCACCGGCCTACCCGCCGGCAACGCCCTCGCCGGCCTACCCGGTTTCGGCGGCCTGCGCGCCCCTGGCGACGGCCCGATGCCCGACGCCGTGGCCCTGCTGATGGGCCAGCTGATCCAGACCCTCGAGCGCCCCCGCTCGCCCCTGGCCCCGGCCCCCCCGTCCGGCCAGGCCCTGCCCCCCGCCCAAGCGGTGCCGGCTCCCACACCCCTGCCGGCAACTCCGCCGCAGGGTTGAAACGTCACTCCCCTCTCGCCCTCAGCGGATCCAGCCCTGACCCTGTCGTCGAAAAACGCCCCTTGATGTATTCGAACCATCGACCGGCTTCTGAGAAGAATCAGCGTGTAATTCCTTGGAAGCCTTGCAGCATCTGCTGGTTGTGGCATTAGTAAGGTTCCCGCAAAAGTGCCCCCATCCCTGTGCGGCACCAGGACACTGATCCGCATTCAAGACATCGACGCCCATTTGTGCGGAGACATTCCCTAGGGCGACAGCGACGACCTGGAGGCCATTGGCAGATGAGCCACCGGCTTCACGAGGCCCTGTTCCAACCCTTGCCGCCAGGAGATCTGGAGCTGGCGGTGGTACTGCCGGAGCTTGAGGACACCATCACGGCCATCCCGGTTCGACTGCTCTTGGCGGGGATGGCCTAACGCTTTGCTGACTGGCACCACAGGCGGCGACCAAGATGCGTTGCATCAAGGCAGGCTGCCAATCAAAAGCGCTGAACCGCATGTGGAGCGAGGGCCTACAAGCCCATGAAGGGCGTGATCGGGGGCAGCCTGATGTCCTGCCCCGGAAAAGCCTCCTCTCTTGTTTCGCTCAGACCTTGGCCTTCATGCGCTTCCTCAGCAGCCTGCTGGCCCGGAAGCCGGCAAGGGCGCCGAAGATAGGCAGCGGGCTTGGCACAGCAGGGGTTGTCGGGCCAGGGGAGGATCCGAGCAGGCTCATGTGAAACGTCGCGTAGCTACCAGCAGAATTGGAATAGTTGGGCGTGTTGTTCCTGAATGTGTCAAGCATGGTGAAGCCATTGCTGACTGTGTACTTGGAGTTGGTGGTTTGATCCAAGTAGCCGTGTGTGCGCCGCAATGCGACGCTGGTGGATGCGCCGTTGACGATGAGGGAATAGGCGGTGTTCGGAAGAAGTTGATGATTTGAGATGTTGGGGAGATCGGCCGCAGTCAGATTCAAGTCGAAAGCCGTATTGGCGGTCCCTGGAGTCGTGAAGCTGACCGTGTCTGACGCATGAACGGTGGAGCTCGCTACCGCGGAATAAGGCGTTGTGTTGTTTGTGCCGTGGATCGAGATCTTGAGTGAAATTGACGTCGAAATGTTGCCGCTGGTAAGATTTAGTTTCACCCCCTCAATGTCAAAAGGCCCGGAGAGGCCACTTATGAAGGCATATCCCAGATTGCTCGTATAAGTGGAGAGGGTGGGAATCGAGGAACTTCCATTTGCAGCATCAGATGGAGCAATGAAGACCGTGGAGAGCGCCTTCGCTTCCCCGGCAAGCAGCAGGGGAAGGGCGATCAGGGCGATGGACTTGCGGGCTGCCTGCGATGTGACGCTCATTGGACAACGAAATCTTCGCCCTTTCTACACCACAAGGGCCCGAAGTGGCTGATGGCACTCCTTTGGCAATGAGACACGCGAGACTTAATGGCGCCGGGATAGCTTCGGGGAGCTGGTGTCAGAGCCGTGCCTCCCCAGGGCTTTGGCCACTGCTTGCGCAGCCGGTGAAATGCTCTTGATTGATCGCGCGTCCGTATCAAGAAAGCCGGAGCACACTGGGTCTTGGCTTCCGCCACGGTCACCTGAACCATGATCGTTGACCATCAGATGACCAACTTCAGGGTGTGTCCCTGGACGCCTCCATGGGCGGCGCAGCCGGTACGGGACACGCTGCTCGTGGCTCAAGCGTCATGCCCCCCTCTGGCTGGCCAGCCGTGCCATCGAATGGAAGCGAGGCGCTCAGGCCTTCGGAATGAGCGCACGCATGGCTCCGGCAGCCGGTGCCTGAGGTCCTTCAGAGCCATGGCCCCACTGGGTTTTTGCCAACGCCCCCTGCTGGCCTCGAACCATCGACCGGCTGCTTAGAAGACTTGCGGTCGTTGGCTCGCAAATCCTTGCTATGGCTGGGCTTATTGGCGCCGAAATCGCCAGGTGTGAGCAGAAGTGTGAGCAGTTCGCCGGATTCGGTCCCCTGCCGCGCCTTCCTCCGGGCTCCTGGGAGGGGGTGATCGCCGTGAGCGCCATGCCCCAATCTCCCCCTGCGCTCCCGGCCCTCTTCCGGGTGACACCCGGTAGACTTCCGGTGCAGGCCAGGCTCGGGCGGGGCTGGCCTGCACTACCCACACTGTCTTCAGCTGCAAAGCCATGCCACGCCTAGAGGTCAGGGTCAGCGAAGATCTGCAGCGCGATCTGGATGCCTTTGCGCGCGAAGATGAAACCACGCGCAACGAAATCATTCGTCGCGCCATGGCGCTTTATGCCCATGCCAGGGCTGAGGTCAATCAAGGCGGCGTTGTCATCCTTCAGTCTGCCGAAGGAACGAGCCGGCAAATCGTCGCCCTCTAGGGATCCCTCTGGCTTCCACCATGCCAAACGCTGATTCTCTTAATCTCAAGACGGACGATGTCCTTTCGGTCCCAGGGGCTGGCGGGAAGACCTCGAAATACAAGACTGAAAGGGAAGAATCAGCCGAGGAGGAAGGTCACCGACACAAGAAGGAGACAAGAGAGCATTGGTTCCGAATGGGGCTGATTACTGCTCTACTGGTTGCGATGGTCTCTATCGTCACTTCGGCATCCAGTCAGGAGGACAAGAAGTGGGGGTTTGGCATCATTGGAACCATCGTCGGTTACGCAGTGAGGGGGCCTCTCTGATGCCTGCAGCTCGCTCCTTCTCTGACCTCACCAAGGACTTCAGCCCTGAGCGCCGGGAGCGCATCGAGCAGCGCAAAGAGCAGCTGCGGGAGGAAATGACCCTGGCGGAACTGCGCAAGGCTTTTTCCCTCACCCAGGACACGCTGGCCAAGAACCTCAACGTCAAGCAGGCTGAGATCTCCAAGATCGAGAACCGGGCCGACATGCTGATGAGCACACTGCGCAACTTCGTCCAGGCCATGGGTGGTGACCTCGAAGTCAGGGCTGTGTTTCCCGACCGCGCCATTGAGATCAGCACCTTTTCGTCTCTGTCCGGTAAGCCCGCAAAGTCGCGCACTGGCAAGAAGAAACAGTCATGGGTCGAGGCGTAAAGCCTGTATCAGGTCAGCCTGGGGCCGGGTGGACGTTATGGCCATCCACTCAGGATGCTTTACTCACCCGATTGCGGAGGTGGCAGTGCACTCAAACAGAGGAACAACCGCTCCGGTCGTCCTGGCAGGGGCCGCAACCCCATCGACGCATAGAAGCTGTGCAGGCGTGCGCGTTCCGCGTCTCCAGCGGCGCCCGCCACATCGAGCACCATCAGCCGCACCCCGATGATCTGCCCCGCCCGCTGGCACTGCTTCATCGCATCCACCAGCAGGCTGCGCCCCAACCCCTTGCCTTGGTGTCTCCCGTCTATCCGCCGACAATGAAGTTGGCCGGTCGGCCGCATCGGCAGGCACATCGGCTACGCCAAAGGCATGGGCATTGATGGCGTAGAAGCCCAGGCAGGCTCGAGGTTCGCCTGTCTGGGCGGCGTCAGTGGCGACAGTGAGCCGGGTGTAGCGATCACGCTGCTGGCGCTTGGCGGTGCGGCGCAGAACGTTGTCCTGGCTGTCGCTGCCGCAGCGGAAGTCCTTGGTGTCGTGCAGGCCAGGGTCAAAGGCTTCGATCCGATACGCCACCGGGTCAGGAGCACACTTGTATTGGCAGGTCTGGCTCGGCCGCCAATACGTCCTGATCGCCAACGGCGCCCCTACTCGTAGAGGCTCTACAGGCGCAGCACCTTCACAATCCGCTCCTCCTCCAGTACCTGGTAGACGAGCCGGTTCTGGATGTTGATGCGCCGTGAGCAGGCTCCGCGCAGTTCCCCGACCAGGGCTTCATAGGGCGGTGGCTGCTGATAGGGGTCAACAGCCAGGAGGTCCAGCAAGGCCTGGGCTTTCTGCTTGAGCGCCGGAGAAGCGGAGGCGAGCTTGCGGGCGTCCTTCTGGGCCTGCTTGGTGAACAGAACGGTCCAGCTCACCAGAGCGGTTCGCTGCTCAGCTCCGAGGCCTCGGTGGCCATGCCTTCCAGGATCGATTCGCGCATGCCTGGAATCGAGACCAGATGCAGGGTCTCCTGGATGGCACGCCAGTCGTCTTCCGAGAGCAGGACGGCATTGCCCCGCTTGCCTGTGATCTGCACGGGCTCGTGGGACTGGCCCACCTCGTCAATCAGGGCGTAGAGCCGCTTGCGGGCTTCTGTGGCTGAAACGGTGGTCATGGCGTTCCTGCTGCCCGTACGATAAAGCGTACCGTACTTGGATGTGTTGCGCCGACCGCTGCGCGACCACTTGCCCCAGCTCCGGGCCCTGAGGGAATCCCTGCCCGAGCAGAGCTCCAGCGCGGCGGAGACCATCCAGACC
>JBKDOZ010000038.1:0-22795 GCA_046342735.1 Synechococcaceae cyanobacterium | reverse complement strand
CGTTTGCGGGCACGCAGCCGGCGGTGGGCAGCACGAGCAGCACCGCCGCCGCGACGGCCAGCGGCGGGCGGGGGCGGCGAGCGGCGGGCGGCAACGGCGGGATGGTGGGCAGGGGGAGTCGGCGGCATGGCCATGATCGCCGCCGCGATGATCTCCTGCGTCACCCCTCCCCGCCATGGCCCTCACCCCCTCCACGATGCTGCCCCTGGGCACGCCCCTGCCGCTGGCGGCGATGGCGGCCGGCCTGACGCCGGTGAGTGGCGGCGGCCTCGATCCCGCCGCCCTGGCGGATCGGCCGGTGCTGGTGCTGTTTCTCTGCCCCCATTGCCCGTTTGTGAAGCACATCGAGCCGGAGATCGGTCGCCTGGCGGCCGACTTCGGCGACCGGGCGACGCTGGTGGCGATCTGCAGCAACTCCGAGCGCACCCACCCCCAGGACGGCCCGGCGGGGATGGCGGAGCAGGCCCGCGCCCAGGGCTGGACGTTCCCCTACCTGCAGGACGCCGACCAGGCCGTGGCCCACGCCTTCCGCGCCGCCTGCACCCCCGACCTCTACCTGTTCGACGCCTCCCACCAGCTCGCCTACCGCGGCCAACTCGATGGCAGCCGCCCCGGCAATGGCCTGCCCCTCGACGGCCGCGACCTGCGGACCGCCCTCACCGCCGTGCTGGCGGGCGAGCCGGTGGGGGCGGATCAAATCGCCTCGATCGGCTGCAACATCAAGTGGCATCCAGGCCGGGAGCCAGACTGGGCTGGCCCTGTGCCCGTTTCCTGACGCCGGTCGTAAGGTTGCCCGATGAATGTGCCCCCCTTCAGCCTCCAGGCCCAGCTGGAGCAGCTCGGTGACCGCCTCGACACCGCCGTGCTCGAGGTGTTGCGCAGTGGTCAGTACATCGGCGGCGCCACCATCGCCGGCTTCGAGCAAGCCTTCGCCGCCGCCTGCGAGGTGCCCCACGCGGTGGGTTGCAACAGCGGCACCGACGCCCTGATCCTGGCCCTGCGCGGCCTCGGCATCGGGCCCGGCGATGAGGTGATCACCAGCTCGTTCAGCTTCTTCGCCACCGCCGAAGCGATCAGCGCCGTGGGCGCTACGCCGGTGTTCGTGGATGTGGAGGAGAGCTCCTACCTGATCGATCCCGAGCGGATCGAGGCCGCCATCACCCCCGCCACCCGCGCCCTGCTGCCGGTGCACCTCTTCGGCCGGCCGGTCGATATGGAGCGCATCAACGCCATCGCCTCGGCCCATGGCCTGCACGTGATCGAAGACTGCGCCCAGGCCACGGGCGCCCGTTGGGCCGACCGTCCCGTGGGCAGCTGGGGCGATGTGGGCTGTTTCAGTTTCTTCCCCACCAAAAACCTCGGTGCCGCCGGCGATGGCGGGGCGGTGGTGTGCCGCGATCCGGAGCTGGCCCAGCGGATGCGGGAGCTGGCGGTGCATGGCATGCCCCGTCGCTACCTGCACACCGATCTCGGCTACAACAGCCGTCTCGACGCCATCCAGGCGGCTGTGCTCAGCGTCAAGCTGCCCCACCTGCCCGCCTGGGTGGAGCGGCGCCGCGCCATCGCCGCGCGCTACCGCGAGGCCCTTGCCGATCTGGAGGGGGTGCACCTGGCGGAGGCCGGGCCCGAGGGCCACAGCTGGAACCAGTTCGTGATGCGCGTGCCCGCCTGCCCCGAGGCCGGGGCCGCCTGCGCCGGCGCCTGCACCCCCGCCGCCGACAGCGCCGCCTTCGGCCTGCCCGAGGCCTGCTGCCGCGACTGGCTCAAGCAGCGCCTGCAGGAGACCGGGGTGAACACGATCATTTACTACCCGATCCCCATCCACCGCCAGCCCGCCTACGCCAGCCTCGGCTACGGGCCCGGCAGCCTGCCGGTCACCGAACGCCTCTGCGTGGAGGTATTGAGCCTGCCCATCTTCCCCGAGCTGCGCGACGACCAGCAGGAGCATGTGATCGCCACCCTCTGGCAGCTGGTGGGGCAGACGGCCGTGGCGGCCTGATCACAATTCCCACCAATCCCGTGGGCATTTATGAACAGATCGCAACAAAGGCAAGCCCGCCAGGCGCTTCCATATCAGGATTGGATGTCTTTTTTAGTTTTTTTCGTGCATTTCACTCGTCTTTTCGCCCAGGTCGGTGCGTTGCGGTCTCCCCACGGCCTCCTGGCGGCCGCCTCCGCCCTGGCGGTGCTGGCGCTTCCCCAGGCTGGCCATGCGGCCTTCAGCTACGACAAAAACAACCCAACGGTGCTCCCCTGGAGCGAAATTCTCAGCATCGCCGGATCGGTGTCCCAGCCCGGCGGACCGTCGGCGACGCAGGCTGGTGTGTCTCCCAATGCTCAATACGTCAGCTTCACGGTGCCCCTGGGTTACGTGTTCACCGGCCTGGAGCTTGTCGATTACAACTCGACCGACAGAAGAGGTTTTGTGGGCCTGCAGGCGGGTAACCAGTGGACGGCTGTTCCGAACACCACCACCGGTGCCCTCCCCGGAGCCCTGGCCTACCACCACTTTGGCAATGGCTTCGGCACCAATGGCACCCTTTGCTCCCAGAACTACACGGGGGTTGACCCGGTGAGCGTCTGCGCCACCGATCCCGTCGCCAACAGCGATCTCTTCACCCGTTCGCTCATTAGCCCGATCAACGGGCCTCTGCCGTCTGGCTCCTACACCCTCTGGTTGCAGCAGACGAATGTAGCGTCGGTGGGCTTCACGTTCCGGGCCACCTCAACGGCGGTACCCTCGCCCCTTCCCCTGCTTGGCCTTGGGGCCGGCTTCGGCGTCAGCCGTCGCCTGCGCCAGCGGATCAACAACGCCCGGGTGGGCAATTAGCCCCGCGGCAGCGTGGCGTAGAGGGCCTTGAAGTGAGCCTGCTGACGCTTGTGGTCCACGATCGGCTCGGGATAGCCCCGGCGCTCCAGGGCGCCGATGCTTCCGCTCAGCAGATCTTCGTGGGCCACATGCGCCAGCTCCGGTAGCCAGCGGCGGATGTACTCCGCCTCCGGATCGAAGCGGGCCGCCTGGGTAGACGGGTTGAAGATGCGCAGCGGCTTGGGATCCATGCCGCTGCTGGCGCTCCATTGCCAGCCGCCGTTGTTCGCCGCCAGGTCGCCATCCACCAGATGGGCCATGAAGTGCCGCTCGCCCCACCGCCAATCGACGATCAGATCCTTCACCAGATAGGAGGCCACGATCATGCGGCAGCGGTTGTGCATCCAGCCGCTCTCGCCCAGCTGGCGCATCGCCGCATCCACGATCGGCACGCCGGTGAGCCCCTCGCCCCAGGCTTCGAACCGCCCCGCGTCGTTCTCCCACGGGAAGGCGCGCCACTGCGGCCGGTAGGGCCCCTCCGCCAGTTCGGGGAAGTGGAACAGCGCCTGCTGGTAAAACTCGCGCCAGGCCAGCTCCTGCTCCCACACCCCGATCGCCTCCCGCTCCTCGCTGCTGCGGGCCGTCGCCAGCGCCTCGCGCGCCGCCGCCCAGGCCTGCCGCGGGCTGAGGGTGCCGAACTTGAGCGCCGCCGACAGGCCCGAGGTGCCCGCCTCCGCCGGAAAATTGCGGCCGGGTTCGTCGCGGCCCAGGGCATCGGCGGCGAAGGCCTCCAGCTGGGCCATCGCCGCCGCCTCCCCCGGCCGGCAGGGGCAGAGATCGGCGCCGGCGAAGGGCGCCAGGCCCGCTTCCGCCGCTAAGGCCGCCTCCTCAGGCACCCCCTCCAGCCGCGGCAGCGTCGCCCAGAGATCGGGGCGGGGCAGGGCTTCGTGGTTGAGGTCGCGCAGAGCCTGCGGTGCCGCCACCGGATCGAGGCCGCCGGCGCTCGCCGCACCGAGGGCCTGGCGCCGCGCCACCTGCCCCCGCCAGTTGCGCAGGAACGGCCCATACACGCGGTAGGGATCGCCGGCGCCGGTGCGCAGCGCTTCGGGCTCCACCAGCAGCTGGTCCCAGGCCACCGCCACCCGGCAGCCCTCCGCCTGCAGCGCCTTGGCCACCCGCCGATCCCGCTCCCTCCCCAACGGTTCGACATCGCGGTTCCAGGCCACCCCTTGCGCCCCCACCGCCAGTGCCAGCCGGGGCAACAGCTCCGCCGGATCGCCCCGCAGCAGCAGCAGCCGGCTGCCGGCGTCCCGCCACCTTTCCGCCAGCTCCGCCAGGCTCTGGCGCAGGAACCACAGCCGCGCCGGCGCCATGTCGGCGGCCCCCAGGATCGCCGGATCCAGCACGAACACCCCGGTGAGCGCCGGGGTCGTGGCCGCCGCTTTCGCCAGGGAGAGGTTGTCGGCCAAGCGCAGATCGCGCCGATGCCAGAAGAGCCAGCGCTCGCCGCCCCCCGGATTCGCGCTGACCCCTGCCGTTGCCTCTGCCCTTGCCCCTGCCGTCGCCATCACCGCGCCTCCCCTCAGAGCCCCAGAACCTGACGGGCCCGGAACCAGGCCGCCAGGCTCTTGCCATCGAGGTACTCGTCGCCGCTGGCCAGGGCCGCATCCAGCGCGGCGGGCTCCAGCAGCAGCACCTCAAGGTCTTCGTCATCGTCGCCGGCCGGGGGCTTCTCCAGGGGGGTGAGATCACGGGCCAGGAACAGGTGGATCACCTCATCCGAGTAGCCGGGGCAGGGCAGCATCACCCCCAGCGAATCCCAGCGATCGGCCCGGTAGCCGGCCTCCTCCTGCAGCTCCCGCTCCATGGTGCTCAGCGGATCCTCGCCGTCGTCGAGGGTGCCGGCGGGGAATTCGAGGATGCGGGTCTGCACCGCGAAGCGGTACTGGCGCAGCAGCACCACCCGGCCGTCGGCGAGCACCGGCACCGCCAGCGATGCGCCGGGATGGCGGATGATCCCGAACTCCCCCTGCACCCCCATCGGCAGCTCGATCCGGTTCACCTCGAAGCGGATCTTGCGTGCATCGAGCTGGGCGATGCTCTCCAGATGCTTGGAGGGCTCGGGCGGCGGCAGGGGCGACACGGGACGTTCCGGCGGGAGCTTCCAGAATGCCTTCTGAGGGGCCTTGGTGATGACTTCTACGTCTTGCCGCCGCCGCCGATCGATCGGCCGCGGCGGCCGCAGCCCCGTAGGCACCGGGCGCCCAAGTCTCAGGCGAGCGCCCGCTCCATCACCAGCTTGTTGCCACCATCCGGTAGGTGGTCGTAGCGGATCATCCAGCCAAAATCTCGCCGTAGTCGACCCAGCATGATCAGACCCCACTGCGAATCTTGATCCGGAAGCTCCGGCAGGCCATCCCCATCCCCGGAATCGTTCTCGGCTCTCGCATCGCTTGTCCATGCGCTTGTGATATCGAAAGCAGCGCCATGATCAGTGATATGGAGCTGCAGGTGGGTCGCCGTGATGTTCAGTGTCACCGTCACGGGGGGAGGGGGCATCAGGGCACCATGGGCATGGCGAACGGCGTTCGTGAATCCTTCAACCAGCGCCGTCTGGGCCTGGATCCAGAGCAAGGGATCCAGGTCTGCGGGGCGGTGCCGATCGAACCAGTCGAGCAGGTGCTGGGTTGCTTCAAGCCTGCTGGGAAAGCTGGATTCACAGCTGCCAGGGGTGAAGGGAGCGCTCATCATTTACGACGCCCCGGAGCGCTTGCTGAAGATCACAGAAAGCGTCTTGAGGATTAACCTTACGTCGTATCCGAAGCTCCAGTTGTCCTGGTAACGCAAGTCAAGCAGGATCACATCCTCGAAGTTCAGCACCTTTGAGCGTCCGTTCACCTGCCATTCGCCGGTGAGCCCCGGTCGCACATCCAGCCGCTGCCAGTTGGCAATAGCGTAGCGATCTACCTCATCCGGGGTGGGCGGTCGGGTCCCCACCAGGCTCATGTCGCCGATCAGCACGTTCCAGAACTGGGGTAATTCGTCGAGGCTGGTGCGGCGTAGGAATCTGCCCACCCGGTTGATGCGTGGGTCGTTCGCGTTCTTGAAGAACGCCCCGGTGGCCTCATTGGGCACCGCGTTGTGCAGATGTTCCGCGTTCACCACCATCGAGCGCAGTTTCCAGAGCCGGAAGCGCCGGCCCATCCAGCCCAGCCGCACCTGGCTGAACAGGATCGGTCCTGGACTGTCCAGCCGGATCGCCAGGGCGAGGAACGGAAACAGCACCAGCGTGATCGCCAGGCCCACCAGGGCCCCCACGATGTCGAGCAGGCGTTTCGGTAGTGATCTCACGGAGGGGTGAGTGATCGCGGGCCGCTCTCTGGTGTTCACCGCCTGAGCAGGATTCACCCCTTCGGTGCCTGCCACTACGGGAAGTACCTTCTCAAGGCCCATCAGCGACAGGGCGAGCTTCACCTGGGCGCCGGCGCTCCAAGCCTGTATCGGGATCGCCCGCGCGCGGGCCAGTTTCAGGTTGGGGATCAGGGATCCGAGGCCACTGCTGTCGATCAGCTCAGTGCGGCTGAAATCCAGCACGATGCGACGGGTATCGGGGTACTGGGGCAGAAGCTCCTCCAGGCATTGGCGGAACCTCACCGCCTCGGACACGGTGAAGCGCCGCGGGAAACCCAGCAGAAGCACCCCTCGGTGCCAGGTCACCGAAACTCCACCGTGCTCAGCCAAGGAGGCCTCCTCCTTGGCGTCAGGGCTCTTCAACGGACCAAGGGAGGAGAAAACGACGGGTCTGCGCAGGTGGAGTCGGCTGGAAAGAGCTGGTTGAGGCGGTGACATACGGCCTGTGCGGCCGCCACGGAGAGATCGCCGATCGACACCTTGGAGGGCTTGGCCAGGAATCGCACCAGATCGGCCGGCCCCCAGCCGATCGGCACACCGTTCGAGGCCAGCACCTGGGCCAGTTCCACCTGATGGTCGTCGACGTGCTCCTGGTAGCGCTGGCTGCGAGGGATCAGCAGGAAAGGGGTCTCCATGCTGTCGAGCAGTAACACCGTTCCCTCTCCGCAGTGGGCGATCACCAGCCGGGCCCGCAGCACCAAATTCTGGAAGTCCTGCTCCCTCAGCAGGCGATAGACCTTGGCTCCGCCCGGTAGGAAGGTGCAGGTGCCGTACTGCACGACCACCTCTTCCTCACCGAACAGGTCGTCCTGGAGCAGCTGATCCACCCAGTGCATCAGGCGGTTGAAGGGAAACTTCTCGGTTCCCGCTGTGATCAGGATCATCGGCAGTCCGCCGCGATGGCTGCCGGCTGCGCGTTGAACGGGGCACTCACCAGCACAGCCCTTGGATAGCGTGTCTGCAGCTGGGGCCAGTGCACGTAAAGCACGTCGAGGAAAGGCAGCACCAGCATGGCCGAGAGGCTGAGGGTCTCGATGCGTGTGATCGATTCGACAAAGATGGTGCGGCACCCCAGCAACTTGCCGAGGATCAGGAAGGGAACCGCCACCCCGGCGCCGGTGGAGAGGATCACGTCCGGCTTGGACGTGCGCAGCACGCGCCAGGACAGCCAGGCATTGCGGATCAGGTTGGGCAGGTTGCGGTTGGTGGGGCTGTGGGCCCAGGCGACTGGCTCGCCCTCCAGAGCCGCGCGGGTTGTGGCTGTGTCAAAGGTCACCCATCTGCGCTGGTGCTGCTTCCAGAAGGGCCGCAGCTGCATCAGACCCTTGAAATGACCCCCGGAGGAACAGATGAGTAAAAAGTGCAACAGATTGGCCCTGAGCGGAGTGGGAAGCGGAGCAGAAAATAACGATCTATTATTATATCGGTTTGCCCATGCTAAGCCGCTGCATCAGCCCTGTGAGCCAGATCATGGCGTTCTCCAGAAGCTTGGAAAGCCCCTGCGGCAATACCACGCCGAGATAGGCCGCCGAGAGGGTGATCAGGGTGCGGGCCGGCTCCTCCTGCAGCAGCCTGGGATAGCGACGTAGTGCCTCATTGATGAGCTTAGCCCCCTGACGCGGTCGGCGTTCGCGAATAGCGCGACGGGCCAGATAGCGCAGCTGGTAGGCCAGGGCACGCTCTCCATAGCGGCTGATCAGTTCGGGAGCATATCCGGCTGTTTTCTGGAGAACCCGCTGCCAACTGGCGAACTGCTTCTCGATGTTGGAGGAGAGACCGCCGCTACTGAGCCGATAGAGGGTGAGCGGCTCGGCGATCCCCTCGAATTGCCACTTCGTCTGCAGTGCGATGCGCAGCCAGCATTCGAGATCCTCTGACTGGCGGAAGCTGTCGTCGAACCAGAAGCTCTCCAAAGTTCCATGGGTGTTTGCCTCGTAGCGTATAGCGTCCAGTACTTCCCGGCGCATCACCACGCACGAGCCATTGCTGATGGGATTCCGGCAGAGGATCATCTGCGGGGTGATGGCGTGCAGCGGTGGGGTCTGGTAGAGGCCCAGGGGCTTGCCGTCGCTATCGATGAAGGCGGAACGGGAATAGCTCACCCCCACTTCCTGAGAAGAGCTTAGATGCTGCACATGCCGTTCGATCTTTTGTGGGTGCCAGAGATCGTCGCAGTCGAGAAAGGCCAGGAGCGCGCCCCGGGCGTGGCGGATGCCGGTGTTGCGCGCTCCGGCCAGCCCACGGTTGCTCTGCTGGATAATGCGGATGCGGGAATCGTCGTATTCGCGGCATATGCAGACACTCTCATCGGTGCAGCCGTCGTCCACCATCAGGATCTCCAGATGGCCATAGGTCTGAGCAAGCACCGATTCCAGACTGTCCCTCACTGTGGTGGCGGAGTTAAAGAGCGGCATCACCACCGTGACCAGCGTTGAGCCTATGGCCAAGACGTCAGCCGCGGCAGTGGGGGGGGATTGAGTCATAAGCTTTGGCAATGGCGGAGGAAGATGGCTGATTCGTTCATCATTTCCCATCCCAGGTCTTCCGCGGGTAGCCTCGGCACGACGCTATCCAGCCCCTGCAGGTGTGCTGCAGCCATCGGGCGAAAACCGCCATAGCCGTCAGTCCTGTCAGGCGGGGCTCTCGGATTAGACCACGCCAGTCCGATCGCAGAGCCTTTAGCAGGAAGTCGGCCCCGACAACAGGATTATCCTTTAGGCGCAGGGAACGACGAGCGAGATAGCGAAGCTGAACAGCGTGGGCTCTGGCGAAGTGGCTCTCAACGAGCAGCGGTGCATAGCAGCGAGCCTCTTGGATCAGCCGTAGCCAGCCCTGCTCCATCTGAGGCAAATTTGAGGATAGTCCACCTGTTGACGTGCGGTAGTAGGTGAGCACTTGATCAATCGGTGCAATCCGCCAGGTGCCGTAGCAAGCTACCCGTAGCAGCCATTCCAGGTCTTCCGAGAAACCCATGTCCTCCACGAAGCCACCCACGGTTTCAAAGACCTCACGCCGTAGAACCCAATTGGAGGTGGTTGTCGTGGGATTCTCACAGAGAAAGTCCTCGGGCTTCAAGGCATGGCGCGGATGGGATGCCACCAGTCCGGTGGGAACTCCCTCAGCCGATAGGAATTCGACTTGGGCAAAGCTCACCCCCAAATCGCTGGTGCGGGCGTGGCGCTCCACATGCATACGGAGCTTGTCAGGTAGCCAGAGGTCATCGGCATCGAGGAAGGCGATCAGGGGCGAATGGGTTTCGGCTACACCGAGATTGCGGGCGGCTGATACACCCCGATTTGGTACCGAAAGCAGCCGCAGACGCGAATCTCTCGCCTGCAGTTCTTGAACGACAGTTGCCGTGTCATCAGTGGACCCGTCATCGATAATCATGGCCTCCCAGTTTGTGTAGGTTTGGGCCTGAACGGAAGCAATCGTCTGCGCCAGGTAATCGAATGCATTGAAGGCTGGGATGACAACCGATATGGCCGGAACAGACATGCTTTAAATGGCCCAGGAAGCAGGATGTCGTAAAACAACCCGGTGTGCCCACAGGGCATACAGTGGTTGAAGCAGCAGATGGGTGGCCATTACGGCCAAGGCAACCCCGAAGATGCCGTAACGAGTGCTGACCAGCACGGCTAAGGCCAAGCAGAGGGTGAACCCGAGATTCCAGTTGAGATCCACCTGCGGAAGGCTGATGGAGCGGAACAATACGGAGGCGGCGTTGGCAAAGGGCCTGGACAGCGCCGAGAGGCAGATGCAGATCAGGATCGGCACAGCACCACGATCGACCCATCGTTGCCCAAATACGATCGGAACGTATAGAGGCGCAAGTGACACTTGCAACCCTACTAGTGGAAAAATTACTTTCGCCATTGTATTGATGTTCTGCTCAAAGCGTCTCCGTAGTAGCAGTCGATCGTGGCTGACGTCACAGAGATCGGAATAAAGGGTCAGGCCCATCGCATTTACGGCGCTTAAGCTCATGCCAAGACCGGCATTAAAGGCAAAGTAATAGGTGCCCAGCTGGCTTACGCCAATAAAGCGACCGATCAAAACGTAGTCAATGTTATCGCGCAGGGTATTGAGAAGTTCGACGCCAAGAATGCGAGACCCGAACCCCAGGATTGGACGCCAGTGCCATAGCGTCGGTCGCCAGTTGGGCCTCCAGGCATTAAAGCGGTAGATCATCACAACCCAGATTGGCGCAACAAGAAACTTTGGCAGGACAATTGACCACGTGCCAAATCCATTGAGAGCCAATATGGCGATGAGAATATTGTCGCTCACAACCGAAGCAAACTGGGTCATTCCGAATGCTTTCAAGCGATTCTCCCTCAGAATCAAGGATGTTTGTACGGATCCAAAGGGGTAAATAAGATAGGTAAACCCGATCAGGACAATGGGTCGAACCAGGTCGGGTTGCTTATAAAAGTTAGCGGCTGTGAAGGCTGCAATAATCTGAACGAAGAAGAGCAAGACTCCAAGCAGCCAGTTTAATGTGAAGGCTGTGTTGCACATGTCTTCGACTTCAGCGGCTGGAGCTTGGATTAGTTTCTCTCCAATGCCGTTTCGGGTGAACACCCGGATGAATTCATGGGTCATCATCACCAAGGCGGCGAAGCCGTAATCATCAGGACTCAGGAGTCTGGCCAAGACGACAGTAGCCAGAAGTCTCGAAATCCGAATGCCGAGTTCTGAGAGTCCCATCCAGCCAATGTTCCTCAAGAAGCGGTCTTGCGATCCAAAGCGCTGTAGGAAGTTGAGATTGATCAAGCCAGCTCTCGCAGCAGGCTGTCCCAGGAGTGGCAGGCTTGATCCCAGCTGTTGAGGCTTGAGGCGCGAGCATTGTGGCCGAGACGGGATCGCTCGTTAGCAGAAAGGGCGATGAGTTCTTGAATGGCTGCCGCTAGCTCAGGGGCAGAAGCAGGAAGCACGGCAAAGCCACAGCCTTCGATCTGCTCGCTCAAGCCACCGACCTTGCTGACAATCAGCGGAAGGCCTGCGGCCCGCGCTTCAAGACAGACATTCCCCCAAGGTTCCCAGAGGGAGGGGATGGCGATGGCATCGCAGCCATTCAGAAAGGCAGGAACGTCGGTGACGGGTCCAAGGAACGTGATGTCTGGATGGCCATCGGCAAGGCTGCGTAGTTCGGAATCCAACACCCCGTTACCACCTAGGCGCAACTGCACGCGGCCGAGTGGCAGGAGCTGCACCGCCTTGATCAGAGTATCAAAACCCTTCTGTTGCACGAAACGACCGTAGGCGCCGAGCCGGAGGGGTGTGTGCGCCGAGCGGCCGATGGGCAACTTCAAAAATTCATCCAGGGTTCGACTAACGGGAATGATGCGTAGCCTGGAAGTCGCCAAGAGTTTGGCATCCATCATCCAGTGCGCCTGACCGGATGAGACAGAAACCACACGGTTGAAAAGAGAGTAACCCAGCCTCAGCATTGTTCGGAACCTTAGCCTATCTGGTACCTGGTATGTCTCAAATCCCTGGCAATAGTGATGCTCGACAAGTATGCTTGGAGTCTTGATTAGTCTGAATTGATCAGGCAGGCTTCCCCAGGAGCAAGCGGGATGCCAGATGACAACATCGGCATGCCAGCTACGAAGGGTCTCTGTTGCCAATTCGACCGGTTCCTGTCGGAACGATACCCATTGCAGCTTGGGCGACTCGGCCAAGCTGCTTAAGTAGGCAGGGATGCCTCCTCCCCAACTGGTTCCGCCAGGCGCAAGAACATGCAGGGCCCTCATGGGCGCGGAAACAGAACTTGCTGGAGCATCAGGTCAACCAACGTTTTGATTAGACTTGTCTGGAAAGAGAAGCTTCTGGAAGAAATTATGATGAGAGTAACCGGGAGAGTATGCTTGATTTTGCTCCAGCTTTTTGTCTGCACATTGCCCGTCAAAGCTTTGCCTTTGTCACCTGGGGACCGGATACGTATAGACATCCTAGATGGCGAGGAATTTAGTGGTACCTACGATGTTGACATCGATGGAAAAGTTAATATCCCCTATCTCCCTTCCTTTTCTGTGGTAGGAAAGGAGGCTGAAGTCTTGCGATCTGAGCTTCGCAACCTGCTGATCAAGGGAGGCTTCTTTCAACCATCCTTTCTGCAGCTTAGCCTTAACGTCGTCAGCTGGGCACCGATCAATGTCTTTGTCGCCGGAGATGTCTTTTTCCCGGGGCGTGTCTTGATCAATGAAACTCCTTCCGATCGCCCGGACGTTACCCCCGTAACTGTATCGGGCCAATATTCACCGAATCGCTTCTTATCGGTTGCACTCAGGTCCTCTGGCGGGGTCAGACCTACGGCCGATACATCTACGATCAAACTGGTAAGAGGTGGTCAGCAAAGTCTTCATGACTTCACCGGCATCTTCACTGGGCAACCATTCGAGGATGTTGCCTTAATCGCAGGTGATCAAATCATCGTTCCATCTACGCCAAATGTTAACCCCTTGATCGTTCGTCCCTCCCCTATTACTTTGGCCGGCGTCAAGGTGTTCCTCTCCAACCTAACCGTGCCTGCCACGGGTAATGCCCCTTCAGGAATCAGTCGTGATGCCACGTCATTCAGCTACGGCAATCGATTCTCACAGGCTGTGGTTGCGGCCAACTGCGCCGGAGGAACGCGCTTTACCAATGCTGGGCGAAGGGCAATACTTGTGCGTACGGATGAACGCACAGGGAAAACAGACTTTCTGGAGAGAAAGGTGGATGACCTGTTGATGCGCTCCACCAATGATCATGTAAATCCGTATCTGATGCCCAATGATTCGGTTGTTTGCTACGACTCAATGGTAACGACCTTTCGAGATGTTATTCAGTCGGTTTCGGACATTCTAACGCCAGCCTCGTTGATCCTTAACCCGTGGAATTAGTGACTTGTCTAAGGCTTTTTTCTTCTAGTATACGGATTCAATCCATCAGGCTATCCGCCCTGTCTCATCCACTCACGCGGAGCCGATGGAACCGCTATTTCTTGCCGCTGCTATTAATCCATGGATTTATCTGGACTTCCGTTGTTTTTTATCTCTTGCTTGTCCGGCCTCTGTACACCAGCAAGTGGGCGCTGATTTTGCCAAGTCAAGGCTCAGCTACTAATCTCAATCTGCCTGAAGTCGGCCAAGCCACCTCCTCCTCTGGGCCAGGAGTAAGTGGCTCCACCTATGACACTAGGGCCAATTACGAATATATCTTCACCAGCGATCATGTGATCAGCGAAGCCTCAAGGCTCAGCAATATCAGCCCCGAAAAGTTTGGAAAGCCAAGGATTAAGCTGATCGATAATACCACGATGATTCAGTTTGAAATCACAGGCCAGTCGCCCCAGGATGCTCAGCGCAAATCCCATGCCTTCTACCTTGCGGCTCAGAGCACGCTGAACGAACTGCGTGCAACCGAGTTAAAAGAACGGGGCATTCCAGCCGAGTCGATTCTTCTTTCGGCCAAGCTGAAGTTGCAGGAAGCTCAACAGAAACTCACGTATTATAAGTTGAACTCAGGCTTGAGTTCAGCTGACCAGGTGCGGGACCTTGCGGGAAATATTGAACAACTGCGACGACAACGTGCGGAGGTCTTGGCTGGCGAAAGGTCAGCGTCGAAGCGCCTTGCCCAACTGAGTGCCAGCCTTGGCCTTTCACCTTCACAGGCAGCCGATGCTTTTCAACTCCAGGTTGATCAGGTTTTTCAGCAGCATCTTAAGGACTACAGCGAAGCCACCACCTCGCTGCGACTGCTCACTGGCAAGTTTGGTCACCGCAATCCAAGGGTACTAAGGGAGAGCAACAAGCGTGAATACGCCCTCAAAAACCTGCTGCTGAGGAGCAATCAACTTCTTGCCAAGGATCTGCCCCTGCTTGCTGTCAGCAAACTTGCACTCTCTACGGTTGCCAGTAATTCTGGCCGTGACGTACTTCTGCAGAACCTCGTCAACGTTCAGGCGGATCAGCGTGCCCTTGATGGGCAAGCCAGTGCTCTGGAAGCACAAATCATGAGCTTGGAGAAGCGCCTCCGGGGAATTGCCAAGCCACTTTCTACTTTAGAATCGCTGCTGCTGAATGAGCAGATTGCCCAAGCAGTCTTCGCCTCAACTCTTGCCCAGCTTGATCTGGGCCAAGGTGATCTCTTTTCGGCCTATCCCCTGATTCAGATGGCGGTCGAGCCTACGTTGCCCACGGAACAAAGTGCACCGAAAACACGCTTCGTTCTTGGAGGTGCTCTGATCGGATCCACACTCGTAACCCTTGGATTCTTGCTTCTCCAGCTTCCCAAGCCTTGGATCAAGAGGCTTTCGGCCTGGATCTCCCCATGAATGATTCTCTCGGGTCACATCTTGCGCTGAGACAATGCAATCCTGTTGTCAATGTCTCCCCTGATACTATTCCAGAGCACATCGTCTCGTGGGCTATCACCTGGACATATCCCCTCTGGTTCCTGGGTGGTCTGTATCTCGTTGGCTCCATCCTGGGATGGTTGCTTTTTGCTCTTCTGCTGGTGAAGATCCTCGCTCAGGATGCCTGTACCCCCCCAGAACATCGAATCAGCTTCCCCTGGGTGATCTGGATATGGATTGTCGGCATGGCGACCATGGAGGTCGCATTGTTGGTTGGCCACCATGATTACGGCCACGGTGCAGGGATGATCGTGAAGTCCAGCATCGGCTGGGCCAAAGGTTGGGCTGCATTTGCCCTGTTTCTTCTGGCTGGAAATCTGCGAATCAGGCCGCAAATTATCATCCGAGCAGTCTGTATCCTTGGCCTGCAAACGCTCCTGGTTGTTCCAATACTGCTTGCCGCCCCCCTCTTCCACTTTCCTGATATCCTTTATGTATCTCCCCTCCAGGCAATCGGTGGACCAGGCCCCGAGTTCTTCGATGTGAGGCTTTTTGAAATTGATCCCTCTACTGATCAGTTAAGATGGCGGCTTTTCACGCCCTGGGCACCGGCTCTAGGATTAGTTGGCAATATCTACTTCATTCTCTCAATGCAAGAAGAGGATAAAAAATGGAAGCTCTTCGGAGCGGCTGGAGCTGTCTTGATGTGCCTCGTATGCAAATCTAGGCTGGCACTGCTGAGTCTTGTTTTGCTGCCAGCTATTACGATGTTGCTGGCGAGGCTTGGGCGGCCAATGGTTTTAATCACTCTTGGAGTCATTTCCTGGATTAGCGGCTTCTTTGCGCCAATTGGGATCGACACTTTCGCTCGCTTTTGGGAAGCCTTCAAGTCGGCACGAGCTGATTCTACTCGTGTACGGAATGCCTTGAATCGCATTGCATTGTCTCGCTGGCAAACAGAAGCACCGATATGGGGACATGGAATCGTGGAAAGGGGGGGACATGTAGTGGAGTGGATGCCCATTGGTTCTCACCACACCTGGCTGGGGCTATTATTCGTCAAAGGAATTGTTGGTTTGTTTGCCTTGGCAGTGCCGATGCTCGTGACAGTGGTTGTCCTTGTGCGGCGTAGCTCCAATCCCCGGTATCAACTTGCCTCCGTTGGCCTTGGACTGAGCCTTGTCCTTCTCCTCTATACATTTGGCGAAAATCTCGAGATTCTAGTTTATCTCTATTGGCCTGGGATGATCATCTTGGGTTCGGCCTTGCAGGAGCGGAGGGCTGTTCCGCTAGATGCCGTGCCTCAGGCACCCGTTGCCATGGTGCCTGTGCACCCGGCATGAAGGCCCCTTCGCTGCTGCCTCTGCACAGTGCAAGTTCGACAGGCTCGCCATCGGCCCTCAAGAGGCAAACCCGTAGTTTTCGCTTGATTTCTCCGCAATCACTTCCTCCGCCATGCCATCGGCTGGATTTCTCGTGCTTCGCTGGCCAGGTGACGCAAGCCGCGCGGTTACACCACTAGAATTGGCAAATCGAGAATGTTGTAGATGTCGGCGCTCAGCAGCTACGCCACCGTCCCGGCAGCCGTGTGCAGGCCCTACGCATCTATAGCCGTACTGGATCATCACCGCTATCGCTTATCTGCTTTGTGTTTGGCCGATTGATGGTGTGATTGTTTGCCTGGAATGCTTTCAGGGTACCCACCATCGATGCAGAAACATTTCTAGGAGCACACCTGCCCCACTTCCACCCCCCAAGCACAGACGTCCAGGCCATGGATCAAGCCAGCCAGTCGGAGGCCACCGCCGTCCACGTTGATCCCATCGATCCGGCGGCATGGGATGAACTACAGCAACTTCTGGGCTCGGAGGCCGATAGCGTGCTTTGCGAGCTCATCGATATTTATCTCGAGGACGCGATGCGCCTTGTCTCCTCCATCGTTCTGGCCCAGCAGCACAAGGACTGCCACACCATGATCATGGCGGTCCATGCTCTTCGCTCCCCCAGCGCCAGCCTTGGGGCTCTACGATTAGCCTCATTGGGTCGCCAAGTCGAAGATGGTCTGCGCTTCGATCCTCAGCATTGGCCCCACCTTCTTGTGGATCAGATGTTGATTGAAGTGGAATGTGTTTGCCTCTCTCTGAGATATCGCCGTCCCGGCGCACTCTGATGACGTTTCCCGATCAGACCTCTTCCTTGCAGTCGGCTTTTGAGCCGGCCACGATTCTCTTGGTGGATGACGATCGGATCCATTCGCGTCTTCTCGAAATTCGTCTGAAAACCCAGGGCTACCGCATCCTCAGCGTTGATTCGGGGGAGCGCGCCCTGGAGCAGGCCCGTCTCTTCCCGCCCACGGTGATCCTTTGTGACTGGGTGATGGATGATATGGATGGTCTGGATGTCTGCAGGGCCTTCAAAGCAGATTCCAATCTTGAGGCGGGCCATTTTATTTTGCTGACCACACGTTCCCGGATGGAGGATCGTGTTATTGGTCTTGATTGTGGCGCAGATGATTTCCTCAGCAAGCCGGTTGACCCCGACGAGCTGTTGGCCCGCGTGCGATCTGGTATTCGCCTCTATCAGGCTAATGAACGCCTCAAGGTGTTGGCCGAGGAGCTGCAGAAGCAGAAGTTGCGCCTCGATAAGGAGCTGGCGGAAGCGGCTAGCTATGTTAAATCTCTGCTTCCCGGGGAAATCAGGGGGCCGGTGACGGTGGATTCCCGTTTTGTTCCAGTCCATGAGTTGGGTGGGGACTCGTATGACTACTTCTGGTTCGACGAGGATCATTTTGTGATTTATCTCGCCGATGCCTCCGGCCATGGCCTGGCTGCCGCTCTTCCCTCGATTTCGGTTCACAATCAGCTGCGGTCACGCTCACTCCCCGTTGATCTTCGTGACCCTGCGCAGGTGTTGACGGCCCTCAACGCTGCCTTCCAGATGGATCAACACCAGGGTCGCTATCTCACCATGTGGTATGGGGTGTTTCAACTCGCCTCCCGAACCCTGCGCTTCGCCTCAGCGGGTCACCCCCCTGCCCTGCTTTGCCCAGGTGATTCTTCGTTGCCGATGCATTGGCTCAGGGGTCAGGGTACGGCGCTGGGCCTGTTCGACGATGCCACATTTTCGAGTGATGAGGTTGCCGTTGCTCTTGGTAGCTTCCTGCTGGTGTACAGCGACGGAATCTATGAAGTGCTTAAGCCCGCTGGCCTGATTGGCTCTCTGCCCGAGTTTATGAATCTGGTGGAGGGCAATAGGACACTTCTTCATGGTGAGGGTGGCTTGGATGGTCTTCTCGGCCAGATTGCCGCCTCCGCCGTTGGCGCAGAGTTCATGGACGATTACTCTGTTATCAAGGCCACCCTAGGTTGACCTGATGCTTTGAATGGAGTCGGTTTGCCGATCCGGCTGAGAGCCTGATGCGAATTCAATGCATTTGCGCCGGCTTGCAAAGGTGGGGAATATTCGATCGGTGCCGGTGAGTTCTAAGACCATACGTAGCTGGCTATTCAGGCTGCATAGATATACCTGCTTGCCGTTCTCCCGCACCCGCTTCAGAATGGACACCAGGGATCCGAATCCACCGCTGTCCACGAATTGAACGTCGCGGCAATCGATCAGGATGTCTTGCGGGCTCTTCTGCATAAGCGTAGCAACTTCAGCACGCAAATCCGAGCCAGTTTCCGAATTCATCAGCCCAACTGGAGTCAGTATAAAGAGCTTCTCGATGGACTTCGCCTTGCTGGTTCCAACCACTTTACCATGCTTATTCTTTAACCGGTCGTTGCCTTGCCCTCGCCATGGTGAGTGTCGTTTATTGGATAGTTTTGCTTCCTGGCATCGTGCGTCACGGCCGGGATGGTTGGGGTTTGGCCTCGCCGCGGAAGCCCACGAAGGCCAGTATTCCGCGGAGCTTGAGGAGTGCAGGTGCCGGAACTGGGGAGAGGCTCATCACCCCTCGCGCGCTGCTTGGCACCCTCGCGCTGCATGCCGATGCCGTCGCAGCAACCACTGCAGAGAGGATCGTCCATTCTTGCCGAATTGTGGTGTTTTTGACTACGGTTAGCAGCTAACCTGCCTTCTTGCCAATCCCTCCACGAGCGCTCTAAGATATTCCGGCACGAAGTTACCGGGTCGGACGGGTGCGTTGTGCGTTTTTGCATAGGGAAACGGTTTTTCTTTATCCGCTTTGATTCGGGATCGATGCTCCTAAGTGCATGAGTGCCCAGATCAAGCACGGTTCGCTTTCGGCTGCTTGTTTCCTCTCTGCGGGATGCAGAAGCGGGCTATTATTGTTTATTATTCTTCCATCACTCTGAGGCCACTCCCGTGATTCCTCGTTCCCTGTCTCCGCTGGACTTGGGAGGCCTAAATCTTCAACCTTCGCTCAGATCTGATGGCTGTATTGCAAGCTCGACCTTTATTTTTCCTGAACTTGTGATTCGAGTCGAACGACTGGATTTCCGTGCGCAACTCGTCGCCACGCTCCGAGCATTCTCGTGAGTGAAGGGGAGAACGAACCTAAGCTTGTCACCCAGTTATGCACTTCAATGTGTCTGCTGGAGGCAGCCATGGGAGCTGTCGAGGATGGAGTAGTTATCACCGATCTCGATGGGACCGTGTGCTGGACAAGTGCAGCATTCGACCGATTCGTGGGGCGCCTGCCTCTGGATTCTGTTGGTTTTGAACTCCCTGATCTTCTTCCAGAGCACCACCTTTTGGGTCGATCCGAGGCCATGGGTTCGCCCCGCTTCTGGGAGGGCACCCAAACCGGCATGGTCAGTTGGGAGCTGCCGCTTTCGTCCCCTCCTCGGGTCGTCGATGTTTCTTGGTCCCAGGTCAATCTGCCCGGCAAAGTCTCACTTGTTTTTGTCATCCGGGATCGAAATGAAATTGCGCAGTCCCAGGCCAACCTGCTGAACTCCCCGAATGAACTCTGGTGGCATTCGCTCAGCAAGAGTGATATGGCGGAACAGGTGAAGCTGCGTATTCTTGGATTGGAGAATGACCGCGACGAAGCCGTGGCTGCCACTGATGCGAAGACACGATTTCTGGCAAGTATGAGCCATGAAATACGCACCCCTTTGAATGCGGTGATCGGCATGGCTGAACTGCTGAGCATGAGCACCCTAAGTTCAGATCAGAACGAGATGGTTGAAGTCATACGCTGTAGTGGCGAGCATCTGCTCAGGCTGATCAACGACATCCTTGATATATCGAAGATTGAGACTGGCCAGCTTGAGCTGAATTCTAGGCCATTTAATCTGCTTGCTCTAATTGCTGATTGCCATAATCTGTTTCGTTACCAGGAGATCAGGGGGCAGGTTGGCCTGGAGCTAACAGCTTCGGCTGAGCTACCTCGCTGGCTCTACGGTGATGATCTGAAACTTCGCCAGATCCTCATTAACTTGCTGGGCAATGCCTTTAGGTGCACCACGCATGGCTCCATACGTCTTGCTGTAGAGGTGGCTTCGCGCAGCGGCAATGAGCTGCAGCTCCTGATTCGTGTTACGGATACGGGCATCGGCATTGCTGCTGATCGTTTGTCCTTGATCTTTGAGGAGTTTGCCAGCCACGGCTCGGCTTCCGGCCAGGCCAAGCAGAGTACGGGTTTGGGTCTTCCCATCTGTTCGCGCCTCTGCCAGATGATGGGGGGTAAGATCTCCCTGGAAACGCGCCTCGGCGAAGGCAGTTGTTTCACGGTTCAGCTTCCCTTCCTGGACTCGGACCAGCACCGACCCTTTTCTGACCACGTGGAGGCCGGCCATGGCCTTAATGGCGCAGGAATCCTTGTGGTCGATGACAATCGAGTCAATCAAAGAGTGCTGGAGTTGATGCTGGTCCGGCTTGATATTCAGCCCGTATTGGTGAGCGATGGTGATGCTGCTATCGCTTGCGTCGAGGCGGGCGGTATCGACCTGGTGTTCATGGATCTCGAAATGCCTCGGCTTGATGGTATGGAGGCAACTCGTCGGCTACGTGCTGCCGGCTTTGATTCTCTGTATGTTATTGCTCTTACCGCTTCTTCCTTCCACTCCTTTATGCAAGACTGGGAAGATGTTGGCATGAATGACTTTATGGCTAAGCCCCTTCGCCATGAAGATCTTCTGGCGGTGCTGAATCGTTTCCGGTTGTGGCGTCGCCGCCGCGCCTTGGGGGCCTCTCGGCAGGTTGTTTGACTCTGTGTGAAATACGAAAGTTCACGTTATTGTAGCTCCCCTTTGGTTGGGCGCTGCGGGTGAATGCTGATGGCTATTGGTGTGTGCATGTCTGCGGTAGCCGGGGCGGAGCAAGGTGGAGGAGGTGACATGCGTGCACTACCAGTTGCTATCCCTGTCGATATCTCATTGTTGAGCAATCGTCCAAGAGAGCATCTTGCTCTTTGGCTCTCTGCGGCGGCAACTATTTCTCCACGGCTCTCGGGAAGAGCTTGTCCTTCGCTGTTGTCTGGCTTTTCCTGTCTGCCGTTGCGGAGATTCTGTGTGTATGGCTGATTCGTGATGCCTTGCCTCCACCCCACGGGTCTGCTCGCTCCTGCTCCAGAACACGTTGTGTCCAACGGCCTGGCTTGGTGGTTGCCAGATCTTCAGCGTGATCGTTGCTTGACTTGGAATGGCCCACAAGTCCCCAAGCCTGCTTGCTGAGGTCTTGATCTTTCCCATTTCTGCGCGCCCAGCGACCCATTCTGAGCGCTGAGTTCCTGATGGCGTGGTTGGGCCTCGCCCCCGACCTGCTGGTTGCCGAGGATGACATCTCGCCCGCGGATCACGATGCCCGCGGACAGGCAACTCTTGCTGAGCTACTTGAGTGGCACCGTTTTGAAAAAACACCAGCACCGGCCAACGCGAAGGCTGGTGATGCGTGAAGCCGTACTGCCGAATGGACCACTGATCCTTACAGCCGCAGCGCAAAGCCCTCGCGGCGGTGGAAGTCGGCCTCCGGGCCCGGGTGCACCAGCGCCCAATAGCTGCAAGTTCCGTCACGGCTCTGCAGCACCGCCGTGATCGCCACCTCCAGTTCCGGCGCCGTTGAGAGCTCGGGGGGTCGGGGGGTGTCCAGCTGCAGCTTCAGGATTCCACTGTCACCGACTTTGCCATCGGGGTCGCCGTCTTTGCGGCGCAGGGGCAGGGCGCTCCAGGTCTGATCGGGGGCCAGGCCCTGGCGGTAGCCCTCCAGCCGGTACACCGCCCAGTCGCCGCTTGGGGAGAGGTTGAGTTCCCGGTAGCTCTCCTGCCCCGGCAGCGCCAGGAACAGCTCCACGCAGGTGGCCTGCCAAAGCCCATCGCGGCGTTGGGGGTTGGGGGCCAGCGGCGGAATGGCCAGGGTCTGGGCCGGATCGTGCAGCCGGTAGGTCACCGTGAGCTGCTCCTGTTGGCGCTGGATCCAGCCCTCCACCGCCAGCCCGCGCGGCACCGGCGGCTCGGGGAAGGGAAGTAACCGAAAGGCCTGCCCCAGCTCCGCCGCGTTCGACCCCGCGCCGCCACCGCCGGTCACGCCTCTTCCTCCCGCAGCCGGGCCACGATCGCCTCCAGGGCCGCCGCCTGCGCCTCGATGCTCTCGGTGAGCCGGAACTGCACCAGCGCCCGCGCCAGGTTGTGGCCCGGCCGCGTGGTGCGGAAATACACGTCGCCCGCCAGGTGGTCGGCCAGGAAGCGCAGCCCGAGCTCGAAGGCGATCACCCGGATCGCCGGCACCACATAGGCGTAGTCGGCCTCCTCCAGGAAGCCCCGCGCCGCCCCCAGGTAGCCCGCCAGCAGCGCCTCCGCCAGCGCCGGCTCGAACCGCACCGACCGCCAGTCCTCCGTTTCTTCCCCCAGTGGATTGCAGGCCGAGCGCAGGCAGTCGGCGATGTCCCACTGCACCAGCCCCGGCTTGACCGTGTCGAGATCCACCAGGCCGATCGCCGCGCCACTGCCGGCATCGAGCAATACGTTGTTCACCTTCGGGTCGCCGTGGCTGGGCCGGGGCCGCAGCTCGCCCCGCTCCCGGGCCTCCTCCAGCACATTCGCCAGCTCCTCCCGCTCCGCCACAAACGCCTGGGCCCAGGCCAGCTCCTCCCCCACCGGCCCCCGGTGCTCCGCCAGGGCCCGCCGGTACTCCTCCAGGTACAGCGGCGTGACGTGGAACCCCTCCAGGGTGTCCGCCAGCTCCGCCACCGGCAGGTCGTGGATCAGGGCGTGGAAGGTGCCCAGGGCCTGGCCCAGCTCGCGGGCCTGCTCGGCGCTCTCCGGCAC
>JBKDOZ010000037.1:0-6069 GCA_046342735.1 Synechococcaceae cyanobacterium | reverse complement strand
GCTGGGCTGTCTGGAGGCGCTGGAGCAGCAGGGGCTGCGCCCCAATGCCGTGCTGATCGAGGACGCCGCCAACGGGCCGGCGGTGCTGCAGTCCCTGCGGCGGCGGGTGCCGGGGATGCTGCCGATCACTGCGAGAGGCAGTAAGGAAACCCGCGCCCATGCCGTCGCCCCCCTGGTGGAGGCCGGGCAGATCCGCTTTCACCACCGTGCTCAGCCGCTGGTGGAGGAAGCCATACGCTTCCCCAAGGGCAGCAAAGACCTGGTGGATGCCTTCTGCCACGGTGCCCTGTGGCTGGAGGGTCGCTACTGGAAGGCCCAGGGCATCCAGCCGGTGGTGACGCCGCTGCTGGTAAGTCGGTGAGCGAGCCAATGGTGTCCGCGGTGCGGGAAAATCCCAGGCCATCGCTTGTGGCGAGCCCAGGGGCTGCTGTGCTGGCGCCGGCCGTGGTGCAGCTGGTGCTGCCGATCACGGTGGTGCTCATCGGCGATGCCACCGAGGTGGAGCGAATGCTGCGGCAACGGCGCTACCGCAGGCCGGCCTGCCACGCCCGAGCGCAGCAGCTGGAGATCAACCTCCAGGAACCGGAGCGTCACCACCCCAGAGCCCAGGGTCAGCGGCCACGGCGCTGCAGACCCCGTCGCCAGCGCCCGATGCGGCCCCATGCCGCGGCCGATGCCCTGGCTCTGGAGCACATGGATCTGGCGGAGAAGATCGCTGGCAACTTCGCGCGGCGCACCATCCATCCCAAGGAGGATCTGCTGCAGCTGGCGATGATCGGGCTGATCAAGGCGGCGCGGCGCTACGACCCGTCACGTGGCCTATTCCGGCCTTACGGGCGCACCTATGCCAATGGGGAGATCACGCACTTTTTGCGGGACAACGGCTTCCTGCTGAAGGTGCCGCCGACATGGCGGGAGCTGCATGCGCGGGGGCAGCGGTTGCTGACCTCAGGGGTGGGAGTGATGGAGATGCTGCAGCGATTGGAGATCAGTCGCGAGCAGTGGGTTCAGATTGCTGAGGCCTGCTCAGTGCGGGTGGTTGCATTCCCTGTTGATTAAGCGTGCGTGTGGCTGACATCTCATTCCTACCCGGCGCTTACCGGACAGGGAAGCTCATCCTTGACTAAGCCCAGATCACAGTTTCGGAGGAAGAAAAAGAAGGTAGAATCAATCGCGCATAGCCGACGCTTGCCAATATCGTAGTCAATCAAGGGCGGATTGATGCCCTTCTTGTGCTGAAGAGTCGAGAGATTGTGAAGCAGATTGCTCATGTCAGATGGGCGCACATCATCCTTGCGATGATGATGCTGCTTGATCCTATCCGCAATGTCGGAGCGACTGATTCCATGCTCGAGGCCGGCGAATCCCATTTCCAGGATTGCGCAGACGAGATAGTACGGCAAGTGAAGTGGGGTCTTTTCTTTATCTTTTGAGTGAGTAACATTGCCAGAGGAGATAAGCTCAAGCGCTTGAAGATGCGTGGCTCCGTATTGCTCCGCTTTCTCTTGAATCGCCGTGTTGGAGAAGTCAATGCTAGAGATCTGTTGCGACAACTGCCTCCACTCTGATACTCCTGCAGCGATGCATGTGTGCTTCAACAACTCCTGGAAAACGCCAATACTTCCGAAAGAATTTTCAATGCAATGCTGAATCACATCAGGCGCGAAATCGACATTCAGGTGCTTTGCCCCGTCCGTGGCAACTCTGTGAAACTCATCTTCAGTCCAAGGCTCTACGGCAACATCAACGACTCGGTCAGTGAGGTCGGGGCAATAGATTCGGAGCTTGTCTTTTTGGCGCCACACTCCCAGCACTACAAAGATGACGCCCATTTCCTGAAAAGAGCGCAGATCGAAGGATAGCTGGCGCTGCTTCTCCTCTGTAAGGTAATGGAAGTTCTCTAGGACGATCTTCTTCTTAAAGTTCACGCTTTTTAAGAGCTCGGCGATATCTTGAGCAACGGCCAGGTTAAAAGGAATCGTTTTGAGGTTTTTTTGGCTCTTATCCACAGTCTTGAGTCCGCTTGACGCATTCGCCTCGCCCTCGCCAAAGAACCAAATTGTCGCCTTTGCCCTGATCCCCAGAGTTGCCGAAGCCTCTGAATCCTTCTCCTCCACCTTGCCTATCTCAATATCTACTCCGCATTGGCGGAGGATGCTCGAGTAAATGTCCTCCACGTTGCTATTCGGCGAGAGGCGTACAACAACATTCTGGTCGTATGGCAGATACCGTGAAACCAGCGCTGTTTTGCCCTGCTTCGACGCTCCGTACACAACCACATGCTTATCCTCGTTTAATACGGCAGTGAAGAGTCCGTCAATGTTGTCGCGAACGATGTATGACAGCACTGGGTCTGCGCTGACGCCGAATACCTGGTTGAGGGTAGTCATTGTGCAATCCACTTGAACATGAGAGAGGTTTACGAGGCATGGTTAAAGGTGGACGAACCCTCAGCATTGAGTGACCAGCCCCTTCGTGACTCGCGTGATAATTCTAGGTCGCTTAATGCAGATGTCTGTCTGTCGCTTGACTGCGAATCCTTGGCAGGAAATTCATCGCGTCTGACACCTCGGCGAACCCACGCATCAACCTAGGGTTTCGGGCTGGTCGACCCGTCTGCCCTGACGCTATGGCCAAAAGAATGCAGATTCTGTATGGAATGCCCCCGCGGCCAATTGCTGTTGCTGGCAAAGGCGTTTACCCAGCAAGCAGCCCGTGCCCACTACCCGGCGCCGCAGGACAACTACCCCCTGCAGCTCCTCCTCGCCACCAGCGCCGCAGGCTCAGCCACCTGCCCAGCCCCCCTGGCTGGAACACCCCATCCTCTCGGGCCTGAGAGACCGCCTGCAGCTGGTCTACGACTGCTGGACCCTGCTGGAGCTCCCCGACGGCACCAGCCGCCGGCCGGTGTATTTGCCCCGCGGCATCGAGGAGCCCGAGACCTGCTACCTCAAGCGGCTGGAAGCTGCCCGCCCCACCGGCTTCTACCGCGATGCCCTGCGCACCTACGCGGGGATGCTGTCGCGACTTGTCTGGCAGGAGCTGCCCGACTCGCTGACCAGGGTGGCCACCGATGTGGACGGCCAGGGCACGGACCTGGGGGTGTTCCTGTTCCTGGCCGACCTGCTCACCCTGCGCGATGGCGGCTGCCTGATCCTGCAGCTGCCGCCTCAGCATCGTTGGCCGTCAGAAGGGGACCGGCTGGAGGCCCTCGCCAAGGGCGACCGGCTCTCTCTGCCGCGGCTGCAGCTGGTGCCCCGGGGCGACCTGCTCAACTGGCGCCTGCCCACCGACGGCACCACAGGCGCTCCGGCATCGGGCCCGGTGGAGATCGTCTGGCGGGAGCCGCGTCGGCAGACCCTGCCGCCCCGCTTCGCCAGCGGCCATGCCGCCGTGCCCACGGTGGTGCTCGACGCCCACGGCGGGCTGGTGCCCGATCCCCAGGCCTGGCTCTACCGCAGCCTGTCGGTGACGGACGACGGCCTGGTGCTGCGCAGCTGGCAGGCCAACCCCAACCCCGGCGCTGCCGATGGCTACGACATGGTGCCGGTGGGCGAGCCGTCGCTGCTGCCCCAGCGGTTTGATCTGCCGGCCCTCTGGTACTCAGTGGATGGCACTGCCTTTGGCGAGGGCGATCTGCCCCATCTGGGCCTGGCGCACCAGTACCTCAACCACTACCGCTGCCGCAGCGAATACGAGGACCTCTTGTCGCGCACCGCCCTGCCGGTTGGCGTGCGCACGGGCCTGGTGGATGCCTACGGCTTCCGCCGCAGCGACGGCGCTCTCGGTTCAGGTGCTGCCACCGGCGGCGCAGAAGGCCAACGGCCCCAGCGTCTGGTGCTCTCCACCTCCTCCTTCATGGACTTGCCGGAGGGCGCCACGTTCCAGTGGGTCGAAATCGAGGCCCGCTCGCTGGCGGAGCACCGGGCCTACCTGCAGCAGCTGGAAGAGGCCATGCGCCGCGACGCCCTGATCCCCGCCGGCGGCCACGGTCCAGCCCGCACCGAGCTGGAGATTTCCCTGACTGCCGGCCAGAGCTTTGCGGTGCTCCAGTCGCTGGCAGGCCAGAAGGCCTCGATGCTCAGCACCCTGCTGCGCCAGTGGACCCGCCTCACCGGCGAAAAGCTCTCCGACACTCCGGCCTGCAGCGTGGAGATCTGCCCGTTGGTGCCGCCGCAACCACCGCGCAAACCCCAGCCCTCGGTGCAGGAGTGGCTGGTGCTGCATGAGCGGGGGGTGATCGACGGCGCCGAGCTGCGCCAGCAGCTGGGGCTGGGCGAGCCCAACGGGGGCAGAGGCAGCTGATCTGGCAAGGGAGGGCATGACCCAGTCCTCCCCACCCACCTGCACCTGGCGTCCCGGTGATGCCGAGGCCTTGCGCATCGCCCTGTCCATCCCGGTGACCAGTGCCGCCCTTGCGGCCCTGAACCGGGAGATGGCCCAGCTGCAGACCCACTACCCCACAGGGGTCTGCACCGCCCAGGGCCACCTCGATGCCATTGCGGCGCTGAATGAGCAGCTGGCCGCACTGACACCGGCAGAGGTGAACAGCCCGGTGCGCAGCCGGCGCAAGGGCGTGGCCGGTGGCGTGGTGCCCAACCCACTGCCGCTGAGAAAGTTGGCGGTGGTGGAGTACGCCACCGAGCTGCTGCTGGAGGAAACCGAGAGCGAGTGGAACCCTGCGGGCCCCTCACCGGCGGTGGTGCTGAACCGGCAGCGCAGCCAGCACATCGGCCAGCTGGCGCTGCTGCTGCCGCGGCTGCAGAACTGGCGCCAGTGCAACCCCGACCCCTTCCGGGGATCGCTGGTACGGGGCTGAGCGATGGAGCTACCCCTCTCGCCACTCAACCAGGGCCTCAACCCCCTGCGGGGTGCGCCGCTGTGGGGCCAGTTGGTCTCCCTGCCTGCAGCCGCTTCAGCGATTGACAGCCGGATAGCTCAGCCCGCGGCTCTGCCCCTGTGGCTGGCGCTGCAGCCCTACGCCAATGCCCGCCTCTGCCTGTTCGAGGTGGACCGGCCTGACAGCCGCAATCCGGTTCCAATCCGCCGGCATGTGATCGATTGCTTCCTCGAGCAGAGCGGCATCGTCAGCGGCTACAACGACACCGCCCTCACCGACCCTGGGGACGTGTTGCTGCGCGGCTACCTCTGCCGGGCGGCGATCCTGCCGGTGAGCACCAGCAACACCTTCGATTGGCTGGCGGCTGAGCAGGACTGGGCCACCCCAGGCTTCCGCGACGAGGCGCCGCTGCCCTGGGACCCGTCGTTGCTGGGAACTGTGCAGGCTCCTTGTCAGGGTGTGATGTGGCTGGGGGACCTGGCCCTGCTCCAGCCCCAGGGCGGACTTCCCTCGGGGGGACGGGCCCAGTTCGCCGGTTGCCAGGTGATGCACTTCGGGGCGGACTACGGCCCGGGCGGCATCAGCCTGCTGCTGCAGCCGTTGCTGGGGGAAGCGATCCAGCTGGTGCTCAGACCCCACAGCGTGCTGGTGCTGCGCGATGGCGACACCTTGAACCTGATCGCTGAGCGCTACGGCACCACCGTGGCCACCCTGCGGCGGATCAACCCCCAGCTGGAGAGCACCCAGACGATCATCGCCGTCGAGGGCGACTCCCTGGCGGTGCTGGCCGGTCGCTATGGCACCACCGAAAGCAAGCTGCGCAGCCTCAACCCGGTGCTGCAGCAGAGCGAGACCTACATCAGCGCCGAAGGCGAAACGCTCAGCAGCGTGGCGGCCGAGCAGAACCTCAGCCTCACTCTGCTGCGCCAGTTCAACCCGGAGCTGAGCAGCTGGCCCAGCGAGGAACCGCTGCCGGCTGGCACCACCCTGCTCCTGCCCGTCTACCGCTCCACCACTTCCATCCCGGCGGGGATGCAGTTGCTGGTGCCTGGCTACATGCCCTCAACCCCGCTGCCGGCGGGGGAGTGGATCTACCTGCCGGCCCGGCGCTCTGCTCCCGTGCTGGATGAGCTGCCTGAGCAGGGCTTTTGAGGAGCTGGCAACAGGGAGAGCGAGCGCAGCCCGGACGGGGCGCCCGCAGCACCACAGCCGTGATGGGTGATGCCCTC
>JBKDOZ010000036.1:0-6121 GCA_046342735.1 Synechococcaceae cyanobacterium | reverse complement strand
GAGCCGCTGGTGAGCCTGCTCAAGGAGCAGGACAAGGCCCTGCGCATCGGCGTGAACCACGGTTCGCTGGCTGAGCGGATGCTGTTCACCTACGGCGACACGCCGCTGGGGATGGTGGAGAGCGCCATGGAGTTCATCCGCATCTGCGACCGCCTCGACTTCCACAACATCGTGGTGTCGATGAAGGCGTCGCGGGCGCCGGTGATGATGGCCGCCTACCGGCTGATGGCTTCCCGCATGGATGCGGAGGGGTTCCCCTATCCCTTGCACCTTGGCGTTACGGAAGCCGGCGATGGCGATTACGGCCGCATCAAGAGCACCGCCGGCATCGCGCCACTGCTCGCCGAGGGCATCGGCGACACGATCCGCGTGTCGCTCACCGAGGCGCCAGAGAAGGAGATCCCTGTCTGCTACTCGATCCTGCAGGCGCTCGGACTGCGAAAAACGATGGTGGAGTACGTGGCCTGCCCCAGCTGCGGCCGCACCCTGTTCAACCTGGAGGAGGTGCTGCAGAAGGTGAGGGCCGCCACCGCCCACCTCACCGGCCTCGACATCGCCGTGATGGGCTGCATCGTCAACGGCCCCGGCGAAATGGCCGACGCCGACTACGGCTACGTGGGCAAAACCCCAGGCACCATCTCGTTGTATCGCGGCCGCGATGAGATCCGCCGCGTGCCGGAGGCCGAGGGGGTGGAGGCCCTGATCGCCCTGATCCGTGAGGACGGCCGCTGGGTCGACCCCTGAGCCCTGGCCCCTGACCCGGCGGCGCTAGCTTGGCAGCACATCATCGTCCTCAGAGGATTCGGGAATGGGCAACGCTCGCGTCACCCTGGTGGCGCTCGTCGGTCTCGGTGCCTGTGCCGCCACGGCGGTGGTGGCCCGCGAGATGGTGCTCGCCCCCACCAACGGCGTCGCCATCAGCGACAGCCCGAAGGAGGTGATGGATCAGGCCTGGCAGATCGTCTTCCGCGACTATCTCGACACCACCGGCCGCTACGACGTGGAGCGTTGGCGCAAACTCCGCCGCGACCTGCTGGCCAAAAGCTACGGCACCCCGAAGGATGCCTACGAGGCGATCCGGGGCATGCTCGGCACCCTCGACGATCCCTACACGCGCTTCCTCGATCCGCGTGAATTCAAGGAGATGCAGATCGACACCTCCGGGGAGCTCTCCGGGGTGGGGATCCAGCTGAGTCTTGACAAGGACACCAAGGAGCTGGTGGTGGTGTCGCCGATCGAGGGGTCACCGGCCTCGCGCGCGGGCGTGCAGCCCAAGGATGTGATCGTTTCGATCGACGGCCGCAACACCAAGGGCATGACCACCGAAGACGCGGTCAAGCTGATCCGCGGCAAGGCGGGCACCACCGTCAAGCTGGTGCTGCGGCGCAAGGGGCAGAACATCGATGTGCCCCTCACGCGCGAACTGATCGAGCTGCACGCGGTCAACCACCAGATCAACGTGGCCCCCGATGGCACGAAGATCGGCTACATCCGCCTCAAGCAGTTCAACGCCAACGCCACCAAAGACATGCGGGCCGCCCTGCGGGAGCTGGAGGCCAGCGGTGTGCAGGGCTACATCCTCGATCTGCGCAGCAACCCCGGCGGCCTGCTGATGGCCAGCATCGACATCGCTCGCCAGTGGCTGAACGAGGGGGTGATCGTGTCCACCAAAACCCGCGACGGCATCCAGGATGTGCGCAAGGCCACCGGCCGCGCGCTCACCAACAAGCCGATGGTGGTGTTGGTGAATGAGGGATCGGCCAGCGCCAGCGAGATCCTCTCCGGCGCCCTCCAGGACAACAAGCGGGCGGTGCTGGTGGGTCAGAAGACCTTCGGCAAGGGCCTGGTGCAATCGGTGCGCGGCCTCTCCGATGGCTCCGGCATGACCGTGACCATCGCCAAGTACCTCACGCCCGACAACCGCGACATCCACAAGCACGGCATCGATCCCGACGTGCCGGCGAAGATGACCGAGGAGGAGGCCCGCCGCCTCACCCTCGAAGATCTCGGCACCCGCAAGGACAGCCAATACCGCGTGGCGGAATCCACCTTGATGAAGCAGCTGCGCATCCTCAGCAGCCTGGACACCCCCTACAAGCCCGGAAGCGCCAACGTGCCGGCCGCCGTGGGGGGGCGTTAGTACCAACGCCCCTCTCCCCCCTTGGCGAGCCTCAGGCCACGGGCTGCATCAGCCCGCCACCGGGGCTGGAGTCGTCATCATCGTTGTTGCCCGGGCGCTCGCTGAGCAGGGCCACCAACACCAGGGCCGCCACGCCCACACCCAGGGCCACCAGCCAGGAACCCTGGCCATCGGCGGGACTGGCAGCCCCCAGACCCAGGGAGAGAAACGAGGAGGAATCAGGCATTAGGGCGGGGCGTTTGCTGGAGTGTAGCGAAATGTTGAGGACCTGAGAGCCCTTGGCCGCCCCGTCCCGCCGCCAACGCCCGCCGCTGCTGACGATGTTCCGCTCAAGGCTTAGAACTGGCTGAAAAAAGTCTTACTGAGCGGGCAAATCGCCCCTCCTCTGATACCAAGACTCGGGACCGTCAACGGCAGCTTGAAACGGTCGCGCAGGACACACTTTCGCCCGATTGGGCGATGTTTTTGGCGGCGAATGCTGGGCAAAACTTTCGTGGTAGCCTCAAACCTGCGCGAAATCGGCGGATCCCTCCGTGGTTCATGACCCCCAGGTCCACTCCCCGCAACGTGCCCGGCGCCGCCCCCAGAAGCGACAGCTCTTCTGTCCCGCCCACCCCGATCAGCTGATCAGCGGCAATGGCGGCAAGCATTTCCTCCATCTGCTCAAGCCCGAGGAGCTCAAGGCCCGCGGCATGAGCGATCGCCGCGCCCGCCTGGTGATCCAGGCCTATCCGGTGCTGGTGCTCAGCAATGAGTGGCTCGAGGAGCTGTTCTGCCCGAAGTGCGGCTGCAGCCGCTGGTGCCACGTCACCCGCCTCGACCGGGTGCAGCACGCGGTGGCCTGGGCGCCACGGGAGCTGTGGCAGCAGGTGGCCCGCGTCGATCCGGTGGAATCGAACCCGTCGGTGAGCCAATTCACCCGCCGAGAGGCCCGTCGCCTCAGCCACCGCCGCGCCGATGGCGGCCGCCATTACGACCCCCGCTGATCCCCCTTACAGTGCCCCCCAGTCCGGTTCGGTCATGGTGAAGGGCCCGCCGCCCCAAAGAAGGAAGCCCCCAGGGTGTTTCGGTGGGGCGGCCATCGGCCCGTTTCCGCTGCTGGCGGTCGGTTCCGTTTTCCTGGCTGGGTCTGTCGTCGTAGGCACTCCCGGCCAGGCCGCCCTGGTATCGGCGGGTGAGGCCCCGGCTCCCCAGTGGCGCACGGTTCCGCTCCCTGTTGGCGCCAGCGACCCCCCAGTCAGCCGCTGGCGCGGCATCCCCCAGCCCCAGCAAGAGGGCCCCCGCAGCCGGCTGATCCCGGTGGCTTCTCCCGCTCCCTCTGGCACTTCACCCTCTGGCACCTCCCCCAGCGGCCCCGCTTCGGTTCGCCTCCCCGCCGACGCCCAGGCCGTAGCGTCCGAGCGCCCGCCTTTCCCCTATCTGCTCTCGCCCTCCCTGGGCGGCGGCCTGCCCACCGGCTATGTGGGCGGTTGGGGCGACTACTACATCGCCGGTTCGGCGGCCACCCCCGGCAAAACCCGTGATGGGGTGGTGGATGGCTCGCTGAACATGGGCTTCAGCCTCGGAAATCCGGAGCGGCTGATCGGCCTGGATCTCAACTGGGGCATCGGCAGCATCAAGAACTTCAACTCCAACGGCAGCGTGGCCGTGGCGGCCGGCCGGATCCTGGTGAACCGGCCCGACCTGCAGGTGGCGGTGGCGGGCGGCCTGCTGGATGCCTATGTGTACGGTGATGAGCCGGGCCAACCCCAGGTGAATGGCTACGGGGCGATCACGGCGGCGGTGCCGCTGCGGCCTGGCGATCCCCGCTTTCCCCAGCGCCTGCAGGTGAGCGTCGGTGGGGGCGGCAACAGCTTCTCGGCGATTGATGGCAATTTCCAAAGCACCGAAACCGGCTTCTTCGCGGCGGTAGGCGTTGAAGTTTTGCCGAATCTGGGTGTTTCCTTAGGGCAAAGCAGTCGCAGCACCAATTTGAACGTTTCCTGGATTCCCCTGCGGCGCCTGCCGGTGTTCGTCAACCTGGTGGCCGCCGACCTGTTCGATGTCACCCCGTTCGGCACGGTGGGGGTGTTGAGCGTGGGCTGGGGAGACAGCCTGCGACGTGGCTTCTTCAGCGAGTGACCACAAACCGGTTGCTCACCACCAGAAGCACGCTATTGTGCGCGCAAGCTTCTTCAGCCATGACAACACCAGCCTCTGCCACCAAGGCCCTCGGAAAGGCGTTAGCCCTGAGCGTCGCATTGGGTCTCACGGGTCTCGGTTTCATGGCCCAAGAGGGTCATGCCGCTACCCGCCCAATCCGTCCCGGTGGCTCCACGCCGCCTCCCACCGTTGTTGACCCGAATCCACCGCCGCGCCCTTCCCAGATGGTGGCGGGACGGAACGCCGGAAACATTCAGCTGAGCACTCCCCTCTCCGCCGCTGGTGCAACGCAAAGCACCACGAGGCCTTCCGTGATCCAAACGACAGACCCATAATTTTTTTTGCCATTAATTCTTCGCGGTTCCTTTTCTTACCCTGAGCTTTCCGTCATGAAATCCATCAAGCCCCCTTCCTTGTTATTTCGCGCAGCCACCTGCGGTGGTTTGACGATCTCGGCCGCAGTGTTGGCTCAACCATCCATGGCAGCTGCCGACATCAAGCCTGCCTATCAAACTAATTTTTCAGAAGTACCAGTAAAACTTCCCGCAGGTGCGCCAAGCACAGGCTCATTCGGATATTTCTTCGATACGAATTACAGCAATATGCGTCTTAACGCACTCGGATTCCCTATTTTTGCTGGCTGGGCTAATACCACGGCCTCGCCTACGACTTTTCCACAGGCTTCGAAGTTTGACGTTTACTTGTGGCGAATTGATGGAATCAATCAACCCAGCATGGATGCTTGCAATGGCAGTACTCCCTACTGCCAAGTAGCAAAAGTAACTTTTGACCAAGACCTTACCCACACCTACACCGTTAAGGACGGATATTATTGGCAGGATATTACTCCGGTCAACTTGGGTGGAGCTAGTGTCGCGGATGTAGACCTTCAGTATGCAACCGTTGCTGTCGGCAATTTCAGCCTTGCGGACGGTTTGCCCACTTTGCAAGGAGGGAATGGAACCTTTGACCCTGCCTTTAGCTGGACAGGAAACGGCTTCAACTCGCCCACCCCTTATTACACACCTGATTACTCTGCAGAGTTCCCTGTTCCTTGGAATTTCGTTTCTGACCCTGCTTCTGCCGAAGATCCAACTACGTTCTACGCCTATTTCAGCCCCAACCTCTCTTATGCGTTGGTGCCTTCGCCGTTGCCTCTTCTTGGTGCAGGCACGGCATTTGCTTGGGCCCGTCGGATTCGCCGTCGCGTAGGGAGCCGATCACGCTACGCGCTAGGGTGAAGAAGATCAGCTGCTAGAAGGTCTGGATGGAAACAGTTGATGAATCGCTCGTTCCTGAGCTTGAAGATCCAAATTCCCTTCCTCAGGAACTCGATCTCCCTTCCGTTCAGATCTCACGGCGCTTGAGCCTGATTGGCATCTCCCTGCTGTTGGTCTTCTGTGTTTTTGTCATACGAGCGGCCCTGCCACTGCAGATCCTCAATATTGTTTGGCAGATCCAATTAAGCACCTCTGTTGTTGAGTTTGCCCCCATTGCTGTTCTGGGTGTTGTGTTAATTTCCTTGGCATCGTTTTTCGATCCAGGAAACGAAGATCTTGGCGGCACCCAGAGGCTGGTGGCCAAGCTTGCGATGATCGTAAGCCTTGGCTTTTTGTTGTTACTTCCGTTAAGGGTTTATCACGTTTTTGCCTTTCAGCAAACGATTGGCAATGTGCAAGATCGGCAGATATCTCAAGGTTTGACGAAGGTCAAGAAAATCAAGGAGGCGTTAAACCAAGCCAGCAGCCGCCAAGATCTGGAAGTGCGCCTCAAGGCCATCGGTGCCCCACCCTTGCCGGAAGCCCTGCGGCAGAGACCGTTGCCGCAATTGAAGGAAGG
>JBKDOZ010000035.1:0-6127 GCA_046342735.1 Synechococcaceae cyanobacterium | reverse complement strand
GCTCCACCGTGGCCGCCAGGCTGCCGTCACGGCAGGCGCCCACCAGAGCCTCCAGGTTGCTGCCCTCCCCTGAGGCCATCACCCCCAGCCGCAGCGGCAGAGGCTCCGGCGAGCGGCTCCGCGGGGCGGCAGGCGGCCATTGAAGGCACACATCGCCATCGATCCGGAAGGAATTGCCGCTAGCGTCTGGCAAAGCGGGCATCGGTTCATGTCCCACCTCTCCATCCTGCCAACGGTTCTGCGCGATGCCGACCACTTGGTGGCGAGCCTCGAAAGCCTCAATCTGCAGCCGATCCGGGGCGGCAGCCTGCGTGGCTTCCAGGAGAGCCGTCCGGTGGAGGTGCGGGTGGAGCTCGCCGACGGACAGGCCCTGGGCTGGAGCCGCCAGAGCGATGGATCCCTCGCCCTGGTGGGCGATCTGCAGCGACTGAGCCGCTCCGGTCCCCTGCAGCGCTTGCTGGGCCGCATCACCCGCGCCTATGCGGCCCGCCTCGCCCTGGCCGAGGCCGCCGAACACTTTCCGGGCGCCGTCGTTTCGGTCCGTGCCTGAGGGGTTGGCGGCCGAGCCGCTGCAGCTGGAGCTCGACCTGCGCGAGCCCCATCGCCATCTGGTGCACGCCTGCCTCCGCCTCACCCCCCGCCAGGCCGCCCTCACCCTGCGCCTTCCCGCCTGGACGCCGGGCTCTTACCTGATCCGCGACTACGTGCGCACCCTGGAGGGGCTGGAGATCCGCCAGGGCGGCCAGCTCCTGCTCCCCCGCCGCCGCGAGGTGGCCACCTGGAGCCTGACCCTGCCGACCCTCGAGCCGTTGGAGATCCGCTGGAGCGTGCTAGCCACCGAGCTGAGCGTGCGCACCTGCCATCTCAGTGGCGACCATGGCTTCCTCGCCCTGGCGGGTGTGGTGCTGCAGGTGGAGGGCGAACGCTGGCGTCCCCATCGGCTGGTGCTGCGCCTGCCGGAGGGCTGGTCGCCCTTCGTGCCGCTGCCGCAGCAGGACGATGGCTCCTGGTGGGCCGAGGATTACGACACCCTGGTGGACACCCCGATCGAGGCGGGACCCCATCCCTGTCATTCCTTCGCGGTGGCTGGCCATCCCCACCGCTGGGTCAGCTGGGGAGGCGATCTTCCCGCCAGTGATCCCACCTTTTTGGCCGATGTGGCCCAGGTATGCCTGGCCTGCTGCCGGCTGATGGGGGAGGAGCAGCCGCCGGCTGACGATTATCTTTTCGTGCTCCACCTGCTCGAGCAGGGCTACGGCGGCCTGGAGCACGACCGCAGCTGCGTGCTGCAGGCGGGACGCCGGGCCCTGCAGCAGCCGGAAGGGCGCCGCAAGTTGCTCCAGCTGGTGGCCCACGAATACCTGCACCAGTGGAATGTGCGGCGGTTGCGGCCCGCTGAGCTGGTTCCGATCGATTACGGGCGCCCTTCGATTGTGGCCAGCCTCTGGTTCGCCGAAGGGGTCACCAGCTATCTCGATCTGCTGCTGCCGGTGACGGCGGGTTTGGCGGATGGGGCCTCCCTGTGGCAAGACCTCGGGGCCGCCCTGAGCCGCTACCGCCTCACCGCCGGCCGCCGGGTGCAGAGCCTGCAGGCCAGCGCCGAGGAAGCCTGGGTGAAGCTCTACCGCCAGGACGCCCATTCCCCCGACAACCAGATCAGCTACTACCTCAAAGGGGCGGTGCTGGCCCTCGTGCTCGACCTGCATCTGCGCCGCCACGGTTCCTGGATTGGGGCGGTGTTGCAGCAGTTGTGGCGCAGCCATGGCCGTTGCCGGCGCGGCTACCGAACGGAAGAACTGATCGCCGCCTTCTCTGACCACGCGCCGGATCTGTCCACCCTTTTGCCGCATTGGCTCGAGAGCACCGATGATCCGCCCATTGATGCTTATTTGCGGGAGGTGGGTCTGGGTTTGGTCCCCGAATCGGCTCCCCATCCCTTCGCCGGCTGGCAGGCCGAGGCTCAGGCGCAGGGTTCGCTCCAGCTCCGCCGCGTGGAGCGCGACGGTCCCGCCGAGCGTGCTGGCCTGCAGGTGGGCGATGAACTGCTCGCGCTCGATGGCCAGAGGGTGCGGAGCGAAGAGGATCTTCAGGCCCTGCTGGGCGACCCCAGCTCCCCGCCCTCCGTGCCAGTGCTGCTCTGCCGCGACGGCCGCGTACGCACCCTGATGCTGCGCGCCGACCCGCCGGCGGTGGTGCGCTGGCGGCTGGAGCCCCTGGCCAACCCGGAGCCGGCGGTGCTGGAGCGGCGCCAGCGCTGGATGGAGCTGCGCCCGTGAACTCCCGCCTGCAGCCGCTGTTGTGGGGGATGGCCGGCGCCTCCCTGCTGAGCCTCGGGGCCCTGGGCTGGCTGGCGCGCGAGCTGATCGGCGATTCCGGAGCCCGGGCCGATGCCCGCCCCTCCCTGCTCGATCTGCTGGAGGATGTGGGGCGTTCTGGCGGCGAGTCCAGCCCCGCCGCCCCGCGCCGTCCCGCGCCGCCGCCGCCGCAACCCTTGCGCTGGAGCAGTCCGCTCGCCCGGGCCTGTCCGGCGGCCGATCCCCAGCTCAGCTACCGGCTCTCCTCCGCCCTGGCCAACCTCCCCAGCCTGCGGCAGCGGGTCACGATCGATCCCAGCAACTTCGGCAATCGCTACCGCCAGGACGCCTTCGGCAACCCGATCGACCCCACCCCGCGCGTGGTGGTGCTGCACGAGACCGTCTACAGCCTCAGCTCCGCCCTCCATACCTTCAAGACCCCCCACCCCCGTGATGAGGACCAGGTCAGCTATCACACCCTGGTGGGCCAGAGGGGGGAAATCATGGAGGCGGTGCCGCCCGAAAAGCGGGCTTTCGGCGCCGGCAACTCCGCCTTCAACGGCCAGTGGGTGGTGACCAACCCCTCCGTGGGCGGCTCGATCAACAACTTTGCGCTTCACCTCAGCCTCGAAACCCCGGCCGATGGGGAGAACGAAGGCGGGGAACACAGTGGCTACACCGCCGAGCAATACGACGCCGTGGCGCTTGTTTTGGCCGATTGGATGCGGCGCTTCAACATTCCGCCGGAGGCGATCACCACCCACCGCCACGTGGATCTGGGGGGGGAGCGGGCCGATCCCCGCAGTTTCGACTGGTCGGCATTGGAAGCTCGCCTCTCCGCCCTGGGCCTTCTCTGCTGAGGGCCCCGCTCAGATCAGCGGGCTGGTGCGTTCCTGGCGCACGCCGTAGAGGAGGGCGTGCAGGGCAGGATCCTGCATGTGGCGCAGGATGCGGGCGGGATAGTCGAGCTTGCCGTTGTGCAGATAGGCCAGGGTGGCGATTGCCTTGGCATCCCGCGGCGAGAGGCTGGCGGAGAAGGTGCGGCTGGCGGGCAGGCCGAGCTCACGCCGCAGCCGCACGAACTTGCCCACCAGCACCGCCACATTGCCATCGGGATCGAGCAGGCGGTCGCGGGCGACCATCTGCTCCTCCGGGGTGGCATTGGCCGGCAACAGACCCTGCTTCACCATCTCGCCAAGACTCAGCTGGGCCGGTCCGTGGGTGCTGAACAGCCCGGAATGGGCGGCCAGGGGTACATCCTCGCCCGGTTTGGCGTGCTGCATCTCATCGAAGAGCACGGCGGTCACCAGCATGGGGTTGATGCGGTGGCGCGCCGATTCCCGCAGGATCACGGGGCGCAGCTCCTCCAGCCGCGCCAGGGTGTGGGCGCGAAGGGGCTGGAACTGATCGAGCCCCTCGCTGAAGAGCTGGGCCAGCCTCGGTTGGGGGCCATGCACGCCGAAGCGACGGTTGAGTTCGCCGAGTTCGGCGGCGCTGAAATCCGTGGGATCCGGCCGCAATCCTTCACTGGGGGAGACGTTGGGATCGTTGCCGCGGCTGCCGATGCTCTCCAACAGGCTCCGTTCCGTGACCAGCACGGGTGGTGAGGGCTGCTGTGCCGCCAAAACGCCGAACAGGGCAACGGCAGATCCCACGCCGATTACCAAGGGACGGAGGATTCTGGGAAGGCCGGGAATCGGGCGGTAAACGTAGGGCGGAAACAGACGGGACCGGCGAGGCACGGCAGCCACGGGGCGCGGATGAAGGGGTTGGGAGGAGAGCAGAAAAGGGATTGGGGGATGAAAAAAAGATCCCTGAGGGTGGGGGTGGTGCCTTGAAGCAATACCCACATCGGTTTGAACCTTACTGTTTTTTCCGGTTTCTTCCCGAGGAGGGGCGCAGTGCGTCCGCTGGCCCACACACGGCCGGGACGGCTTGCCGACCCCACGCTTGTCTGGATACGGTCTGAGGGTCTTAGAACGGCGCCGCCGTGGCCCTGCCCCCCCTCCTGCCGCTGGACGGCCGGGACCCCGCTGCGCTCTGGCAGCGCTTCCGCTCCCTTCTCTGGCATGACGCCGATCTGGGGGTCTGGCTCGACATCAGCCGCATGGCCGTGGGCCAGGCCGATCTCGAGGGCCTAGCCCCGCGCTTCGCCCAGGCCTTTGCGGCGATGGAGGGGCTGGAGGCCGGCGCCATCGCCAACCCCGATGAGCAGCGCATGGTGGGCCACTACTGGCTGCGGGCCCCGGAACGCGCCCCCGATCCAGAGGCCGGGGCGCACATTGCCGCGGAGATCGATCGGCTGGAGGGCTTCGGCCAGCAGGTGCTCAGCGGTGCCGTGGCAGCCCCCGCCGGCCGCTTCACCGACGTGCTCTGGATAGGAATCGGCGGTTCAGGTCTCGGGCCCTTGCTGATCCTGCGCGCCCTGCAGCGCGAGGGGGCCGGGCTGCCCTTCCATTTCCTCGACAACGTCGATCCCCAGGGCATCAGCCGCACCCTCAACGGCCTGGGTGAGCGCCTGCGCACCACCTTGGTGATCGTGGTGAGCAAATCCGGCGGCACCCCGGAGCCGCGGCTGGGCATGGAGCAGAGCCGGGCGCGCCTGGAGGCCGCCGGTGGGGTCTGGAGCCAGCAGGCCGTTGCCGTGACGATGATCGGCAGCCAGCTCGACCAGCGGGCGGAGAGCGAGCAGTGGTTGCGCCGTTTCGACATGTTCGATTGGGTGGGCGGTCGCACGTCGATCACCAGTGCCGTGGGGCTGTTGCCCGCGGCCCTGATCGGCGCCGACCTGCGGGCCTTTCTGGCCGGAGCCGCCGCCATGGATGGCGTCACCCGTGTACCGGATCTGCTGCGCAACCCCGCGGCCCTTCTCGCCGCCGCCTGGTACGTGGCCGGCGATGGCAAGGGCCGCCGCGACATGGTGGTGCTCCCCTACCGCGACCGTCTGGAGGTCTTCAGCCGCTACCTGCAGCAGCTGGTGATGGAGAGCCTCGGCAAGCGGCTGGACCGGCAGGGCCAGGTGGTGCACCAGGGGCTGGCGGTGTACGGCAACAAGGGCTCCACCGACCAGCACGCCTACGTCCAGCAGCTGCGCGATGGGATCGACAACTTCTTCGTCACCTTCCTGGAGGCTCTCGACGATCCCGCCGATGTGCCGAGCCTCGATGGTGAGCAACCCGGCGATTTCCTCGAGGGTTTCCTGCAGGGCACCCGCTCCGCCCTCAGCGAAGGGGGCCGCCAGAGCCTCACCATCACCCTGGCGCGCTTCGATGAGCGCAGCCTCGGCGCCCTGATCGCCCTGTTCGAGCGGGCGGTGGGCCTCTACGCCGAACTGGTGGACATCAACGCCTACGACCAACCGGGAGTGGAGGCGGGCAAGAAGGCCGCCGCCGTCGTTCTCGATCTCCAGGGCCGGCTGGAGGCGGTGCTGGCCGATGGCCAGGAGCGTTCGCTGGCGGAGTTGCAGGAGGTCTTGCAGATCCCGAGCCCCGAACCACTGTTCTGGGGGTTGCGGCACCTGTGCGCCAATCCACGCGGCTACGTGGCCCGTGGCTCCTGGGGCGATCCCGATGGCTTGCGGGTGCGGCGCGGCTAAGGGGGGCTGGTTGCTGGGGCGGCGTGGATCCCGCCGCTCAGGGCACCAGGTTCACCAGCTTGCCCGGCACCACGCTCACGCGGCGGGGGGGACGCCCCTCCAGCCAGCGTTGGGCCACCTCACTGGCCAGCGCCAGTTGCTCGAGGGTGGCGGCGTCGGCGTCGGCCGGCACCTCCAGGCTGCCGCGCACCTTTCCCTTCACCTGGATCACCAGCTCGATGGTGGAGCGCTGCAGGGC
>JBKDOZ010000034.1:0-30994 GCA_046342735.1 Synechococcaceae cyanobacterium | reverse complement strand
CCGCGATGGTCACCTATGTGCTGAGCCGCCCCACCGACCTGGCACCCCGCTCCCGCTGATCCATCCCTACCCCCTTTCCGCCATCACCCCCATTCCTCTCCAGGAGGCTCCCATGACCAACCCCGCCAGCACTAAGTGGTTCCAAGACCGTGCCGCCCAGCAGATCCATTTCGACCAGCTGCGTCGTGCTGAGCTGTTCAATGGCCGGGCCGCCATGCTCGGCATTGTGATTGGCATCCTCACCGAAGCGATCACCGGCTCGGGCATCGCCCATCAGATCGGCCTTGGCGCCCTGGTGGATGGCTACGCCGCTTGCCGCACCCAGTTTCTGCCCTTCTGCTTCTGATCCGCCGAGGTTTTGCCTCCACCCGATCTTCCCCCGGCGCCGCCGGGGTTTTTTGTTGGCATTTCTGCCAGGATTGGCCAATCCCAGGGCCCTCCGCGCCCCGTTCGCTGCCGCCCGCGCCCCTCGCCATGAGCCCCACACCCCCTGCGACGGCTCTGCGCAGCGATCTGTTGTTCCGCCCCGCCGCCGAACGCTTCCACAGCCAGCTGGACTGGCTCGAGAGTTGGCACACCTTTTCCTTTGCCTCCCACTTCGAGCCGGCCTGGATGGGCTTCGGGCCGCTGCGGGTGATCAACGACGACCGCATCGCCGCCGGCCGGGGCTTCGGCATGCACCCCCACCGCGACATGGAAATCATCACGGTGATGGTGGAGGGCCAACTGAACCACCACGATTCGCTGGGGCACCGCGAGGTGCTGCGGGCCGGTGAGGTGCAGTGGATGAGCGCCGGCACCGGTGTGGTGCATAGCGAGATGAATGGGGGGGATCAGCCCTGCCGGCTGCTGCAGATCTGGATCGAGCCCAGCGAGGTGGGTCTCGCGCCGGCCTACGAACAAAAGCCCTTCGCGATCGCCTCCGGCTGGACGCCCCTGCTCGATCCGCAGCGGACCGACGGCGCCCTGGCCATCCACCGCTGCGTGCGCCTCTGGCGCGCCCAACCCACCGCCGGCGAAACCCTCCCCCTGGCGCTTGCCAGCGGCAGCCAGGGCTGGATTCAGCTGATCGATGGCGCGGGATCGGCGGAGGGCCAGGCCCTGCCGCCCGGTGAGGGCCAATCGCTCCAGCGCGGCGATGGTTTGGGTTTTGCCGCTGGCGCCTTGCAGACGTTCTGTGCGGGCCCGGCGGGAGCCGACCTGTTGCTTTTTGAGCTGCGTTAAAGGGCCGAATCAGGCCACGGCGTGCTCGCAGCGCCGCAGCTCCGCTTCCAGCAGTGCCAACAGCTCTGCCCGTGGCGCCGGCAGGGGGAAGGGGCCTTCCTCGTAGCGGGCTTCCACGGCGAACACTTGCAGGGCAAGCAGTCGGGGATCGAGGCCCTGACCCGCAAGCTCGGCCAGATCGGCCAGGTCGTGCAGTTTCGGTGGGCGGGCATTGGTCAACACGATCCAGGCCTTGAGCAATTTCTCGACGGCCTGCTGGGCGGTGAAGCCCCAGTCCTCTTCGGGATAGGCAGGATCGAGTCCGAAGCGGAGGGCGCTGAGGTGGCGGCGCACAATCGCCAGCAGCAGTCGTGCGTCGTCAGCCGGCGACATAGAGAACCCTCCCTTCCCGCGCCACATCCCCGAAGACATGCCAGCGTGAACCGCTCAAGCGTGCCGCATCGGCGCTGCCGCTCACCACGAGATCCACCCCAACACCCAGCACCCCGATCCGTTGGCGAAAGCGTTGCCAGCAGGCCATCTTTTCGGCCGGTGAGAGCTGCGCTTGCCGCAGGATCACCGCTAGATCGAGATCCGAATCGGCTCGCGCTTCGCCCCGACCCCGGGAGCCAAACACCACCACCGCTTGCACATCAGGGTCGGCACAAAGGCGCGCCAAAACCTGGCCGCAACGGAGCGGATCCAGGCCAGGCCCCAGGTTTGCCTGGGGATCGAGCGACTGCGGCCGCAGCCACGGGATGGGCGGCGGCGTAAAGGGAGCTTCGCTGGCGGCGGCGTTCATGGGGAAAAGGCTACCGCCGCTGGACAGGCCGGCCAGCGTGGGGGCACAGTCACTAAGTGTCAGCCAGCCGAAATCGTTTCAGGTCTCCTTGCGGGGCATGAATGCTCCTACCCAACCACAGGTTCTCCCCATGGATCTCAGCGCCCATATCCACGAGGTGGGGAGTCTGCAGCGAGAAGCTTTCAGCTGGATCATGAGTGCCGGCTGGCCCCCTTCGGTGGTGATCGCCATGGGCAGCCCGCTGCGTTTGCTGTCGATGGGCCAATTGCTGGTGCGCGCCTCCCGGCTGCGGGCCGCCGTGACCACCGAGGCCGAGGCCCTGGCCAATGTGCGCCTGCATCGGCCGGCTCTGCTGTTCTGCTCCGATGGGCTGGAGGAGGGCAGCATCGAATCCTGCATCCTGGCCGCCCTGCAGGAGGTGCCCCAGATGCGGGTATTGCTGTGCGTGGAGCAGCGGCAGAGGGCCCTGGAGCTGCGGCGGTTGGAGCCACTGCTGGATGCGGTGATCCTGGTGGAGGACATGGGCAGTGATGAAAAACCGTTGCGTACAGCTTTCATCTCCCTGGCCCGAAGGAAGCGTTACCGCAGCCCCTCGCTGAGGCAGGTGTGGAGCCAGGAGCCCCCGCCCCCGATCCCTGCGCTGCCGGGGGTCGAGCGGCTCACAGCCCGGGAGGAAGAGGTGCTGCAGCTGATCAGCCAGGGCCTGCAAGACCGGCAGATCGGCGCGGCCCTGGGCCTGAGCCATGAAACCGCCCGCACCTATGTGAAAACGGTGCGGCGCAAGCTGGGCGGTGGCAGCCGCCTGGCGGCGTCGGCCCGTCGCTGGGAGCCGCTACCCTGAAATTCCGAGAATCCTGTTGGATCTCACCGCGCAATTTCGCGGCTTCCGCCGCCTAAACCGGCACACCCTCGACGGGATCTACAGCCTCGTGGGCCGCCGATCGGTGGTGATGGCCATGGAAGATCGCCTGGCAATGGCGATGCTGGGCCAGATGTTTCGAAAGAGTATGGACCTGCGGGCGGCGGTGACCACCGAAGCCGAGGCCCTGGCCAGCGTGCGTCGGCATCGGCCAGATCTTTTGTTCTGCACCGACCGACTGGAGACGGGCAACATCCTGTCTTGCTGCCGCAGTGCCCGTGAGGCGATGCCGCAGCTGGCGGTGTTGATGGTGGTAAGCCAACAGGGGCTTGAGCAGACGTCGTTGGCGCGGGAGCTCGCCAAGCCGGAATTTTTTGTGGAGGCGCTGGTGCTGGAGCGGGATCTGGGCGGCGAGGAAGCCCCTCTGCAGGCGGCTTTTCAGGCTGTGGTTCTGGGTGAGCGCTACCGCAGCCCCTCCCTACAGGCCCTGAACGGCACGAATCGTCCCCACCAACCGAATCAGGAGCAGGGCGCCCTGGGCCTCACGGCGCGGGAAGAGCAGGTGCTGGGCCTGATGGTCCGGGGCCTGCAGGACCGCCAGATCGGAGAGGCCCTGGGCCTCAGTTATGAAACCGCCCGCACCTATGTCAAGGCGGTGCGCCGCAAGCTGGGTGGCGGCAGCCGGTTCGTGGCCGCTGCCCGCTTCAGGGGCTCCTGAGGCAAGCCGGTTCAGCGCCGAGACAGGCATCTGGCAGAGGAAGCCAGAAGGGGAAAAAATCGACCCTCCCCTTTTGGGGAGGAGAGGGGGGTGGATCGCTTGAATGCCTCGCCAGGGAGGAGGAGGGTGGTTGCAGTACAACAGGCAAGTGTTCATGACCACGACAAGTGCGGCTGATATTAACATAAAGTCAGCCCATGCATTTATCAACGGCCATTATTATCTCGCCACCTGGCTAGACAAAGACGTTAATTGGTATGACGCCGAAAATAACGCATCACGCGCGACAACACTCATTGGCACAACCGGCTACTTGGCCACGGTATATTCTCATGCAGAAAATCAATTTATTTATACCCAAAGCGATGGGCTTAACTTTAATCTTAATTTTGACGCCTGGCTCGGCGGCTCCCTCTACGGCGAGGTGAGCGGCAGCAGTCCGGGCAACTTTGCTTGGCAATACGACCCAGGCACGGATGCAAATGGAACAAGATTCTGGAATGGCCATAAGGGCGGATCGGCCGTATCCGGCATGTATAACAATTGGTATAGTAATGAGCCAAATGACTCAGGCGGCGTTGAAGACTTTGTCTTGATGTGGGGGTCGAAAGCCAGTTCCCAATGGAATGATGGAAACAGCTCAGGAGCCAAGGGCTACATCACTGAATGGGGCGTAAGTGGATCTTCGCAATTTGTGCTTGGATTTGACGGATCAGCGCCAATTAACGCGCAAGAGGCGAGTACGGATAGTGCCGCAAATTATGGATCGGTAAAGATTAGCCTAAATAAATATTTGCCAGGCAATTACGTCTACGACAAGCCGCTGATCGCGATACCACTTACCCTTGGTGGCTCTGCTGTCCGTGGTCACGACTACAATATTGCCATCAAGGCAGAGACCAATCAAGGTAGCTTTATTACTCAGCACGCACTGGCAAGCTACTCCAGTGCAACCACCAATCCCTTTGGACTGTCGACTTTGTTGACCACCGAGGGAACCGTCACGGCTGGGTATACCCAGCCAATGCTTGTTGATATCGACAATGATCAAGATCTCGATCTGGTGACTGGCACCTATGGAGGGAGGACTGTTTTATTTCGCAATACAGGTTCAGCCACGTCACCCCATTTTGCTGCATCCAGCAGCATTGGCTTGACGGATGTTGGCAGTTATTCGAGTCCCAGTTTCGTTGATATCGACAGTGACGGAGATTTAGATGCTTTCATTGGCAATGCTGATGGCAATACAACCTATTTCCGCAACGATGGTACAGCATTCGCTCCTACCTTTTACGGATCCTCAGCCAGCAATTTTGGTTTAACCCATCTAGGCGGCTACGCAAACCCCACTTTCGTTGATATTGATCAGGATGGTGACAAGGACGCATTCATTGGCGATAGTTTGGGCAATATTACTTACTTCCGCAATACTGGAAATGGTTTTTTTCCTGCCTTTTCCAGTGCCAATGTCAATGCATTTGGCCTAGGAGGTTATGGCGCCTATAAGCTGGTGGCACCCAGATTTTTTGACATTGACAAGGATGGCGATTTCGATCTCTTCGTCGGCCATGGCGATGGTAAAACACTCTTCTTCCGCAATACTGGCACTGCCAGTTCCGCATCTTTTGCTCCATCTGAGATCGTCTACGGGCAGGGAAACTTTGGCATATATGGTAGCATTGATGGTGATAGTCTGGCGCCAGCCTTTGGTGATATCGATAATGATGGCGACCTTGATGCTTTCACGGGAGACAATGCTGGAAACTTTATCTACCAGCGCAACGACAGCAAGGACATCCTCTATGTAAAGCCATCAGGCAGTGCTTATGATGATCAAATAAATAGCGTTACCCTGCAGATCAAGCCGATTAACAATAGCACGAGGCAGGAGCCTCGTGATGTAACCATCACCCTGGGTGGTGACGTTGGCGTAACTTTATCTGGTGACTCACACTCCCCCTATCACGTCTATAGCTTCGATAGCACAACCCCCCATTCCTACGGCAGCAGCAGCAGTCAGCAGCTTTGGATTATTGACGACGAACCTGCCCTTAGCCTGGGCCAAGGCCTTAAGCAGAGCATCTATACCAATTTCGTGGCTTCGAGCACCGTTTCCTTAGACTCAACCGCTCCGGCCACGACGCTATTTGATACCAATGGCATCAATGAAAGCGATAGCACATTCAGTGCCTACGGCTTGGTGGACCATTTTGGTATTCGCTGGGAGGGCTATGTCCGCATCCCGCAGACAGGTAGCTATCAATTCAGAACCATCAGTGATGATGGCGTCAGGCTCATCTTGAGGCAAGGTAACTCTACAGGCAGCAGCCTGGCTGCACTCAGCACATCCACAAGTGAAGCTCCGTACAGCATCAACAACTGGACAGTTCACGGATCCGCAACCGATACCACGAGCAGCGTAGATCTCAACGCCGGCGATGTGGTCTGGATGCAAATGGACTATTTCGAAGCCAGTGGTGGTGCTGTCGCGGAACTCGAGTGGCTCCGCACCCCCACTGGCGGCAGCATGGTCACCGAGGTGATCCCCGCAAGCGCCCTGTTCCTGTCCGAGGCGGTTGCCCGTGGTAGTGGGCAAGGTATGCATCAAAGCATTTACCCCACTTTTGATGGCGCCATCGCCGGTAGCTCGCTGAATAACACGATCGCGTCGTCAATGCCGGTTGATACCGACGGCATCAACGAAAGCGATGGCACTTTTGGCGCCAAGGGATTGGTCGATACGTTCGGTGTTCGCTGGGAAGGTTATCTACGTATTCCCCAGTCCGGTGGCTATCAGTTCCAAACCACCAGTGATGATGGTGTCAGACTCACATTGAGGCAGGCCAACGCCAATGGCAACAGCCTGGCCGCGATCAGTAGCTCTACCCCATACAGCATCGACAACTGGACGCTGCATGGCTCAACCCTCAACACCACCAGCAGCGTCAGCTTGAACCACGGTGACGTGGTGTGGGTGCAGATGGACTTCTTCGAAGAAGGTGGCTCTGCCGTCGCCGTACTCAAGTGGATTCGCCCCTCAGGCAGCGGCGGTACGGTCACCGAAGTGATCCCCGCCAGCGCCCTGTTCCTGTCCGAGGCGGCTGCCCGTGGCAGTGGGCAAGGTCTGTTTGAACCGACCAGCGGCGAAGCGACGGGCACAGCCTTCACAATTTTCGCCAACCAGAGCGCCAGCAATCTCTCCGTCAACCTGGGCTTCACAAGCACCGATGGCACCACCACCATCAACAGCGGCAATGCCCAGCGGGGCACCGCCACCAATACCAGCACCGGCGACGACTACGCCATCTACACCGACAGCGCCACCACCAGTGGCAAGTTGGGTGCCAGCCCCCAAATCACAGGATGGTCGCCGACCAAGGATGCCCTCACATTTCCCCTTTACTACAAATTATATAACGATACCTATGCCGAGGCCACTGAGGCCATCACGATGACACTCAATGCTGGTAGCGGCTATGGCGTTGCTAGCAACACGATGGGTACTAACCTATACGATCAGCCCTTCACACTTTCGCTTGAGAATGTGCAGAACCCCGATGAAGGGGGCGAAGCGGGCTGGGTCACTATCCGCAGCCGGCTCAATGGTAGCGCCTGGAACAATCCATTCCAGGGCGGCTTGCCGATCAAATATCAGATCACCGGTGGCACCGCCAGCCGAGGCAATGATTATTTCTCCCCTCAAGCCACCCTCAGCACCACCTCCTTCAACGCCGAAGACCTGGTCTACCTGCCCTATGGAGCCAGCGAAACCAAGCTCTACATCTCCGCCCTCGCTGACGCCATCCACGAAGGCAACGAGACCATCACCCTGCAGCTCCTGACCCGCAACGAAAGCAGCACCACAACCACCGGCGGCACCTTCACCGACCAGCGCTACCTGGTGGATGCAAGCCAATCCACCGCCACTGTCACGATCAACGACAGCACGGCCTGGAACCCGGGTGTGGCAATCACGCCACCCAATCGCACCGGCACTGCCACCATCCGGGCCAGCGTCAACAGCAGCAATCAGCAGCAGGCCAGCGTTGATGTGCACCTGCTCAGCCAGCCGAAGGCTGACGTTACGGTGACCCTGAGCAGCAGCAGCGGTACCCCCAGTGCCAGCACGCTCACCTTCACCCCCAGCAATTGGAGCACCGCCCAGAGCGTCTCCGTCACCAACCTCAGCAGCAGCGTCAATACCACCCTCTCCGCCACAACCAGCAGCACAGGCGATTCCTTTTATTCAGGCAAAACGGCAAGCCAGACCATCATGCCCTTTAGCTCCACCACCGAGCTGCCGCTCACCCTTTGGGAAGGCGGCCAGGAGGAGGCCTTCACGCCCACGGTCACCGTAAGCGCGCTCGACAGCACGGAAGGATCCACGGATGGCTTCGGCTTCACCCTCAACCTTGATGCGCCCCGGGTTGATTCCGACCTGGAGGTGTTCTTCACCCTCGTGGCCGGCAGTACCTTTCAGCTCGTTGGCGACAAGGCCGATGTCACCTCCTCCCTGCAGCACAGCTACAATCCACTTCTTCTCAAGGGTGGCAGCGCTTACGCCGACTTCGGCAGCCTTGCCACGGTGGGAACCGGCGGCGTGTTCAGTGCCGAGGCTTGGGTGCGAGCCGATGGCTCCAGCACCGCCAACACGGCCGTCCTGGAATTCTCAGATGGTTCCGGGGTCAACGAAATCCTGCTCGGTTTCGTGGGAGGCAGCCTCAGGCCCTTGCTCACCCTCTCCGACGGCTCTGGCAATGCGATCGGCACCATCAGTGGTAGCAGTTCCCTGGTGGCAGGCCAGTGGAACCACCTGGCCTTCAGCATCGATAGCAACCACAACGCCAGCCTTTATCTCAATGGTGGCTTGGTGGCCAGCGCTCTTCTGAGCGCCATACCCCTGATCAAAAGCCGCAGCCACAACTGGGTGGGCCAGAGCAGTCGATCCAGCAGTGGCTTCCTCAATGGCGCCGTGCGTGACGCCCGTGTCTGGAACAGCTCCCGCTCGGCCGACCAGATCCAGGCTTCGATGCTCGCCCGCGACGCCAGCGGCAGCAATCTGATCGGCGCCTGGGGTTTGAACAACAGCGGCGCTAATGCCGTAACTGGAGGTGGCGCCGCAGCACTCCTGAATGGGGCCAGCTTCGAGGCCACCACCACCTATGGGGCCGTGATCCCGGTGGGTTCCAGCAGTGCCGCGGTGCCATTCACCGCGATCGATGATGCCAGTGCCGAAGCACGCGAATCGATCTCCCTCAGCCTGAGGGGAAGCGGCCGCTATGGCTATACCGGTAACGCCCTCAGCTCGTCTTACCTCGACGATAACGATACCGCCGGAGTGGTGTTCAGCCTGTACAACGCCGAGAACAATGCCTGGACTGTTGCCACCAATGCCACAGCCCACGAAGGTGATGCCAGCACGGGCACCACATCAACCCTGGGCATCACCCTGGCCACGGAACCCACCCTGGATCCCGGCCAAGGTCTGGCCCAAACCATTTTTGCCCAATTCTCTGGCGGCAGCACCCTGCCCGATAGCAGCACGCCTGCCCCCGTGCTAACCGATGCCAATGGAATCAATGAAAGTGACAGCGGGCCGGATGGCACATTCAGCGCACTTGGATTGGTTGATAACTTTGGTGTGCGCTGGGCGGGCTATATTCGTATCCCCCAAACTGGTACTTACCAATTCCAAACTTTCAGTGATGATGGCGTCAGGCTTGCTTTAAAGCAGGGCAATGCCAATGGTACGAGCCTGGCTGCGATCAACAGCACAACTCCATACAGTATCGATAACTGGACAAACCACGCTGGCACAACCAACACCAGCAGTAGCGTCGCCCTCACTGCCGGCGATGTGGTCTGGATGCAGATGGACTATTTCGAAGCAGGCGGTGGGGCATTGGCCCAACTTAAATGGATTCGCACCCCAAGCGGTGGTAGCGCGGTAACCGAATTGATCCCTGCTAGTGCTCTCTTCCTCACGGAGGCAGGGGCCCGCGGCACGGCTGTCAATACTGATGTGTCTGTAAGCCTGAATTCCAATTCGTTCAGCTCAAACGAATTGCAGGTAGCCGGTAACTACAATCCAACCTTTAACGCTAACAACTGGAATGTGCAGCAGGTGCTCATTCTCCAGGGTGTAGATGAGAATGTTAATGATGGCGACATTCCTATGTCCCTCAAGTTTGCGGTCAGTGGCACCGATCCTGCCTATGCCGGTCTGCAGCCCAGTTTTGGCGTGACAAACGTCGATGATGATGCCACCAGCTCAGATTCCGATCAAACCGCGGCTGCATCTGGCACTGGTCCCATTGTCAGCCTCTCTGCCCCAAGCCCCAGTTCCCTCGCCGAAGGAAGTAGCAGCACCAGCAGCTTCACCGTTTCCCTGGATAAAGCATCCAGCAAAGACACCGTGGTGTTCTTCGATCTGGATCGCAAAGTAGGGTATGCGCTCGACAAGGACATCCAGATTCAAGCCAATGCCGGTTCTTCCACCTTGGCTGGCCTCACTTTGCTGGGGCAGCTGCAGCCTAATGGCGACCTATTCTCTTTGGTTGACAATGATGGTATCAATGAAACCAGCGCAACATTTTCGGCGAAAGGCCTGACAGGATTGTTCTCCAGCACCTGGTCTGGCTGGGTGCGCATCGATCAGAGTGGTAGCTATTCATTCCAGACCCATATGACAGGGGGAAGCCTGTCACTCATTGTCGATAACCAGCAGCTCATCTCGGGAGCAACGGTCGACAATACTAGTGGTGCTCTGAATCTTGTTGGCGGCAGTTTCCTGCCGATTACCCTCGTCTATAGCACCAGTAGTTCTACCTCTGTTCCGGCTGTTTCACTCTCCTGGACCCGGCCGAATAGTGTTGGTGACCCTGTGCAGGAATTGCTGCCGGCAAGTCTGTTGCAGAGGGTTGATGGACGCCATGTGGTTATCCCCGCTGGTCTCACTAGTGGTGGTTTCACCGTGAGCGTTGTCAATGACAATGTGGCCGAGGGTGTGGCAGGCGTCAGCAACCAGGAGAATCTGGTGCTGGCCATGCTCGATCCGCTCCCGGTGGAGATCGTGGTGAAAGACCATAGCGGAACCGCCCAATCGGCAACCCTCTCCCTTGGCCTCGGTAGCAGCAGGGAAGAAAGCTATACCTTGGCTGCGGGCACCGTGCTGCCGCTGTTGCTGGATGCCACTGACCCATCCACCATCACGGCCAATTTCACGCTCACCCAGGCGGTGACTCTGCACCGTGATTTGCTCCTTCACGCCAACGGTTCCCTCACAGATCCCAGCGGTGCCAGCTACTCAGGCACGATGGCCAACCTGGTCAACAAGGTCAGCATGGCTGCCGCCACAGGTACCTACAGGGCCATTGATTCCTCCGTTTCCATTGCGGCCAGCAGCAACTGGCAGCCCAGCAATTTCTCTGCCTCTTCAGTCGGCGCCTTCGGGTTGCCGATATCACAAGGCGGCTACGCCAGCCCCACTTTTGTGGATATCGATGCTGACGGCGATCAAGATGCCTTTATCGGCAACAACGGTTCTATCCTGTTCTACCGCAACAGCGGCTCCGCCAGCAGCCCCGCCTTCAGCACATTCTCCCAAGGTGCTTTCGGATTGCCCGGGGGTGCTACTGGCGGTTTGGGATACGTGCAGGCCTCATCCTTCGTTGATATCGATGGTGACGGTGATCAGGACGCTTTCATCGGCAGTAATACAGGCACTATTCAGTTTTTCCAAAATACCGGCACAAAGAGTGTTGCCGCCTTTGCCGGCTCCGCAAACGCCTTCGGGCTGACGCCAATTGTCGGTGCTTCTATCACTGCTTTCGCAGACATCGATGATGACGGCGATTTCGATGCCTTCGTTGGCAATCAATATGGCAATGTATTGTTCTACCGCAATACAGGTAACAATACAGGCCCACTGTTCGCCAGTGCCTCTACCAATCCATTCGGGATCACCGTGGTCAATGGCGATGCCGCACCCGCCTTTGTTGATTTCGATCGTGACGGCGATTTAGATCTCTTCATCGGCAAGGAACCTAATGACATGAGTGATCTTGTCTACTTCCGCAATACTGGCAATGTCAGCAGCCCTGCATTTGCCAGCGCAGTCACCAACGCTTTCGGTTTACCCCATACCGACCACCGTCTGGCCAGGCCAGCCTTTGTAGACATTAACGCCGACGGCAACTCGGATGTCTTCATTGGATACGACAACGGCAGCACGTACTTCTTCCAGGGCAACGCCAGCGTCGATCTCGCCCTCCAGGCCACCAACCGCAGCAGCGTTACGCTGCCTGTCGGCACTGTGCTTTCCTACCCCACCCCACTGGCCTCCGGCGGTACCCAGAACCTGAACCTGACCCTCAGGAATGGCCTCACCTTGCAGGCACCCAGCGGTAGCAATGCCACCGGCACCGTCCAGACGGCCTCCGTGGGGGTATCGAATGACTCAGGTGCGCCAACGGTGGCCCCGATCCAGGGCCTCAGCACCCTGGTGCAGGTCAGCCCTGCCCTTCAGCTCACCCTGCTCGACAACGACACCCCGGGGGTTTTCATCAGCAGCGATTCCGCAGGAACAACGGCGGTCACTTCTGCTGTGATCTCCCTCAGCGAGCCAGGAGTTCCCATAGACCGCTGGATCCGTCTCAACAGCCAACCCACCGAGACTGTCACCGTTTACCTCCAAACCAGTGACCTCACCGAAGTGCTGCTCATGCCCTCCTCCGGTGGGACCGGTGTGAGTCGCCTTGGCCTTACCTTCACGGTGGAAGACTGGAATGTGCCGAAGAAATTCACGCTCCAACCCCAGAACGACCATCTGGATGACGGCACCATCAGCCTCACCATCAAGACCAGTACCAATAGCAGCGACCCTTTCTATAGCAGCCTCACCGGAGCCTCACTGAACGTCAGTGTTTCAGATGATGACACCGCGGGTCTGAGTCGCAGCCTGGTGACCAGCACCTTGAGCCAGAGCTCCAATGGCTTCCTCAATCTTCAGCTCAATGCCCAACCCACGGCCGATGTCACCGTTACCCTGACCCCTTCGGACTCCCAATTCACGGTGAATGATCGCGGGGTTGGTCTGGCGGAGACCCTTATCTTCACCCCTGATGATTGGTCGGTGACCCGCAAAGTGGTGCTCAAGGCTGTCAATGACCAAGCCGTTGAAGACATCACCCATAGCCAACTAGCCATCAGCACCAGCAGTAGCGACGCTCTTTTCCATTCGCTCAGCGTGGCCCCGGTATCGATCGATATCGTCGATCGTGACCTGCCCACGGCCAGTATCCAGCTGGTTACCAACAGCACGGAGGAGGCTGCTCCGGGCAGATTCAGGATCCAGCTCTCCAACCCAGCTCCCACCTCCAGCGGTTCGGATGGCGTGGTGGTGAGTTACACGATCACCAGCCTCAGCCTTGATCCGGGTCTTGGCTACAGTTCAACGCCTTCGGCCACCCTCAATAAGATTGTCCAAACTCCGTCCGTAAGTGGACAGGTGCGTATCGCTCCAGGCAGCTCGACCAGCGATGCCTTCGTCGTGCCGATCGATGATTTTTACGCCGATACAGCTGATAAACAGTTCGTTGTGACCCTTGCTAGCGGTAGTGGCTATCAAGTCATGAGTGGAGCCGCGAGCAGTTTGGCCACGGTCTCCATCCTCAACAACGACCGAGCCGGTGTGGTGATCATCACCACCGGTAACAGGGCCGGCACCACCGAGGCTGATACCAGTACCACCGGTGGCCAGTTCCAGGTGGTGTTGCTGAGCCAACCCTCCGCTTCCGTTGAAGTTGACCTCAGTGAATCCGGTGTTCTTAGTACCGATAGTGCGAGTCGCCAGCTTGGTACCGGCGGTACTAACCCTGCTGTCTACGCCCAGACCGTTACCTTTACTCCTGACAATTGGTACATACCCCAGACGAGAACTGTCTACGCCTTTGATGACAACAAGATTGCAGTGCAGAATGGCAGCGGTACGGGCTATGAAAAGGAAGACAGTAGCAGGCCCAATACCGGATTCCACACGGCCCAGATCGCCTACCTGTTCAAGAGTGCTGACCACAACTACAATAGTGCCAGCAATGTTGCCAGTCACTTTACTAACTCGACCATCCAAACGGTCGATGTTATGGACAAGACTCTGTCTGCTGACACTGATCTTGCTGTTAATAATACACTGACAATTCTTCAGAGCGGGATCGAGAGCCTCGCCCTGCCGATGGTGGGTGGCCTTGATGGCAAGGTGGGCAGTGGTTTCCGCAGCTTCCTGCAACAGCTGGTGAACAGCATCAACATTGCTGGTAGGCCTGCTGCCAACCAACTCAAAAAGCTGATTGAAGATAACATCCCATCCTTCAATGGCATCAAGCCGACTGTGAGCCTGTCCATGGATGGCAGCAATATCAAGGTTAAGTTTGAATTCCAAGGACAAGAGAATCTGTTTGCGGTGCCCTTGGCCACTGACCTAGGTACTCCAGCACTGGGATTCCAAGCCAACGGCGACATTGATGCGGTGTATGCCTATACAGCTGCAGTTACTCTCGTCTTTGGCAGCGATAACTCCATCACCCTGGATACCACTCCAACCAGCACATATGTGAATGCTTCGTTCACGGGCGGCGTCGCTGATGATTTCACCATGTCCGGTGGTATGGGCATGCTGCAAGTTATTGCCACCAACAAGGTCAGTACGAATCCAAATATAGGCAATCACAATACTGGTATTGACATCGACTTTACTCTCGACCTCCATAACCCCACAGGTGCAGGTGCTGATGGCGCCCTTACGTATGCTGAGCTCACGAGCTCTAGTACAAACCTAGAAAAACTATTCGAGTATGACGTTAGTGGCGATGCAACCCTCTCGCTGGGAGTCGTTTCGCAGGATGGCAAGAATTCATCGATGCCCAAGATCAGCTTTGACATGGCGACTCAGTACGCCATGTTTGATTACTCCAATGAATCCGAAGCCACTACGCTTGGCAATGCTAGGCCAATATACTTCGATAATCTTACCCTCGACCTCGGCTCCTATGTCACCGGCTCCACCAAGAATGCGGTTGACTTTATCAACCGTATTCTCAATCCGCTCTATCCAATTATTGATGCTCTGAACGCTGATACCCATATCTTTAGAACACTTGGTATCGCCAACAAGTTCGACAAAAACAACGACGGGAAGGTTTCGATTCTTGAGGTTGCCGATACACTGTCTTCATTTGTGGCAGATAATGAGAGCGATGGCCAGAATCTTTCTACAGCTGTTGCCGCCACCGTTGATTTTCTTGATCGATTAACCAAGATCTCTGACCTGGTTAGGACCTTGGAGGATGACTATATTGCAGGTGATCTTGATCTCTTTGTTGGCAATACTACTGGCAACACTCTGTACTTCTATAACTCTGGTGTCAGCTCAGATCCAGGTTATCATTCCTCCAGCAACTTTGGTTTGCCTGGTGTTGGCTCTAATGCCAGCCCCTTTCTCGCTGATATCGACAATGATGACGATTTAGATGCTTTCATTGGTGATGGTTCCGGCTCGATCCATTTCTACCAAAATACGGGACAGAGTACCAAGGCCTCATTTGATACCACTTCCACCACCACAATTCATCTGCTGCCTTTTGATGTGGGCACGAATGCAAGCCCAAGTCTTGTTGATATCGACTCGGATGGTGATCTTGATCTCTTTGTTGGCAATGGTGATGGTAACACGCTTTTCTATCGCAATAACTCTGCCAATAAGAGCTACTTTGATGCCGTCAATAGCTTCTCCTTCGTTTCAAGTAATCCCTTTGGCTTGGGTGATGTGGGCAGCAACGCCACCCCCTATTTGGTGGATATCGACTTCGATGGTGATCTTGATGCTTTCATCGGAAATAGCGTTGGTAACACGCTCTTTTACCGCAATACCGGTGGTGCTGCCAACCCTGGCTTTAGCACTGCCACAGCCAATCCATTTGGCCTTAGCAGTGTTGGCAGCAATGCCAGTCCTGTGTTTGTAGACATTGAAGCTGACGGTGATCTCGATGCGTTCATTGGTAATGGTGCTGGCAATACTCTCTATTTCCTAAACACTGGTAGTGCTAGCTCGGCTGCCTTTGCAGCCCCTCTGGTCAACCCATTCAATATCATCAACTCCTCCGGCAATGCCAAGCCATTCCTTGCGGATATTGATGCCGACAATGTCTTTAATGTAAATCTAGGAAGCTATGAAATACCTGCCCTATTCTCGGCCAGTCACGTTTCTGCCAATTCAACGCAGAATGTCGATGTAACGTCTGCCAATACGACTCCCAACCTGCGAACTGATACGGCTTCCCAGGCTGACCTTGGTGGTAGTCAGCCCACTGCATCCGGTGCTGCTACCGGTGGCTCATCTAGTGGCAAGCTGAGCAGCTATATGGCCAAGCTAGACTCACTAGGTTTCAATATTGGCATTGTTGATGATCCCAAGAATGTTGTCAAGCTGCTCCTCAACCAGGATACTGTTGATATCTTCTCCTGGACACTTCCTAGCCCCGGCCTTAACTTCTCCGTTGACGAGTCTTTCGATATCGAACCGGGCCTGGTCGATGGCCTTTTCCTGGGCGACTTAAACCTAAATGCCAGTCTTGGCTTCGGCTTTGATACGTATGGTCTCAAGGAATGGCGCGATTCTGGTTTCAAGTCAAGTGATGCTTGGAAGGTGGTCGATGGTTTCTACATGACTGATATTCATAATGGTGCCCAGGACTTGCCTGAATTCACTTTCTCGGCAAGTCTTGCTGCAGGCCTCGGTTTGATCATGGGAATTGTGCGTAGCGATATTATCGGCGGCCTGCTCGGTACGGCCTCGTTTAATCTTCTGGATCATCCCGATGCCTCGGGACAAACTGATTATCGAGTCCGTCCATCTGATTTTATGGGCTCCCAGCAGGAGCTGCTTTCGCTCTTCCAGCTCGATGGCGAGATTAGCGCTTATCTTGATGCCAGGGTTGACATGGGTATCGATCTAGGATTTGTTGAATCGTGGACTGAAGTTTGGGAGGACACGCTTGCTACGGTTAAGATCTTCGGCTTTGACTACAGCAATGGTCAGCTCAATACAAGCGGTAGCTCCTACAATATGGTGGTTGACTATAATGACATTGTCAACACCGGCCAGCAGGCTGTTGGCACGGCATCAAGCGTCGAAAATAGCGCCGTTGCCGCCACGAGTTCGATGTACAGTACCGGGACCGCATCGAATGGCTACCTGAGCGATGCCACTATATTTTGGGATGGCAACTATAACGGCCGCATCGATTCCTCCGAACCTTGGGTTGCCAGTAGCAGTGGAGGCATTTTCCAAATCGGCCTCGAGCCCCGTAGCCACGACACCAATCGCGACGGCTTTATTTCCGACCATGAGGGTCAGCTTGTGGCCATGGGTGGCATTGATACCAGCATGAATCTGGCGATGAAAATTCCCTTGGTGGCTCCCTTCGGAACCATGCTCACACCGCTCACGACCCTCCATGGTCTGGGTCTGCGGTTGGGAGGTAACCCCATTCAGCTTTTGGACTGGATCAATAGGGCCTTTGAGTTGCGCGGTTTCCAGTACCTCGGCAGCGATCCAGTACTCGCTCTCTCCAGTCAGAGCACCGCCCATAGCGGTGGTACCAGTGCCCAGATGGCCTATCTGGCCCACGCCAAGTTGCACTTTGCCTTCGACCAGCTGCTTACCACCCTGCAATCCATTGAACCCCTGCTGCTGCAGAACAACCTCGCCAAGCAACTGGAGCTGATGGGTCATGTGGCCAAGGCCCTGTTCAGCCATCTGCCCTCAGAACCCATCAACGACTCTTTAGCCAGGGCACTCACCGAAGGCATCGAACTCTGGATTGAAGGCTTTACCCCCCAGCTTGATACACGCAACGCCGCAATCGCCCGGGATGTTGCCCGCCACGCTTCGGTCACGATTCAGGAATTTGGCCGGCTCCAGGATCAGGTGGCCGCCAGCTTCCGTGATAGCGATGGCCCCACCTTCCTGGCCGCCATTAATGCAGCGAAATCCGATGGATTTGGCTACTTCCGCTCTACTATGCCGGGGCTCACCGCTGACATCCAATCGTTTGCTACCGCACAGGAGTTTCTCGATACCCTTCATAGCCGCCTGCTCGCCACCGAAGAGGAGTACGTACGCGCCGAGGCCGTTGATCTCAATGGTGCTGGCATCACCTCCGGTACCGCCAACGGCATCTATACCTCTGGCAGCGCCATCACCATCCTGGTGCCCTTCACAGAGGCCGTAATCGTCACCGGCAGCCCCACCCTCCTGCTCCAGACCGGTAGCACCATGCGCAGTGCCGCCTACAGCGAGGGAAGCGGTAGCACCATCCTTGCTTTCGTTTACACGGTGGGGGCTGGCGATACCTCCGCCGATCTCGATTACGCCTCCAGCTCTGCCTTGGCGCTCAACGGTGGCACGATCAAGGATCGCTTTGGCGACAACGTGAACCTCACCCTGCCCACCCCAGGCGGTGCTGGTTCTCTCGCCGCCAATGCCGAGCTCGTGATCGACGCCCTTGCCCCCACCATCAGCGGTTCCAATCCCGCCGATGGTGCCTCCGGAGTTCTCGAATCCGCAAGCATTGCGCTCACTTTCAGTGAAGCCGTTCTGGCTGGTACAGGCACCATCCGCCTCCTGAGAGCCGATGGCACTACGGTGGAATCCTTCGATGTGGCCAGTGGCATCGGCAGCGCCGGTGGCACTCTCCTGGTCAACGGCACCAGCCTCAGCCTTGATCCTTTCGCCAGCCTGCTCAGCAACACCGCCTACTCCCTCACCATTCCCGATACCGCCATCACCGATGGCGTGGGCAATGCTTTCGCGGGCCTGCTGGAGAGCACCCCCTTCCACTTCAGCACCGGCGATTCCATCGCCCCCACCGTGAGCGGTGTCACCAGCGTGAATGCCGATGGCACCTACGGCACGGGTGCGCGCATCACCCTCTCTCTCCGCTTCTCCGAAGTGGTCACCGTCAGCGCCTCCGATGGTGCCCTGCCCACCCTGCTTCTGGAAACTGGTGCGATCGATCGCAGCGCCACTTACTTCAACGGCAGTGGCACGGACACCCTCACCTTTGCCTACATTGTTCAGGACGGTGATGCCTCCGCCGATCTCGATACCGCAGACGCCAACGCCCTGGCACTGAATGGCAGCACCATCACCGATGGCGCCGGCAACAACGCGACCCTGAGCCTGCCACCCCCGGGTACACCCGGCTCCCTGGCCAGCAACGCCGCCTTGGTGATCAGCGGCATCCTTCCCCAGAGCCTGTCCATCAGCACCGGCACCCCCGCGGTGACCGAGGGATCGAGCATCAGTGTGGCCCTGAGCAGCGACACCCTCGCCGCCGGTGCCCCCATCTACTGGTCCTTCTCCGGTGACGGCATCACCGCTGGCGATGTTTCCCCCTCGGGCCTCAGCGGCAGTCTCAACCTCGGCAGCGATCAACGGGCCGCTTTCAGCCGCTCGATCAGCTTCGATGGCATCACCGAGGGGGAGGAACAACTCATCCTTTCCTTCTACTCCGATGCGAAACGCAGCCGCTCCCTCGGCCAGGCGCAGTTCACCCTTCGCGATCTGGTGCCGGTTGGTGTGGGTGGAGCCAGCGATGGCCGCGATCAGATCATTGGCACCGCCGCCGATGAGCTGATCTGTGGTGTTCCCACGGCTTCTGTCCTCCATGGGCGCGGCAGTTATGACACCCTCACCGGCAAGGGCGGCAACGACATCTTCGTCCTTGGCACCGCAGCCGCCGTTTACTACAACGACGGCAAGGCCAACACCAGTGGGGCCGCTGATCTCGCTGCCATCACCGATTTCCAGGCTGGTGATCGCATCCAGCTCATGGGCAGTGCCGGCGACTATCGCCTCAGCAGTGGTTCTGTCTCCGGTGCCAGCGGTTCCTTCCTCCACTGGCGTGCAGCCGCCGGTGCCGGAACCAGCGATGAAACCATTGCCTTCGTTCAAGGGTGGGTTCCTTCTGCTTTCTCTCTTGCTGATTCCAACCAGTTCCTCTATCTCTGATCCCGCTTCCTTGCTTCCTCGTCTTTTCAACATTGTTCCCATCACCCTCTGATATCGCCATGTTCTGCTCCCTGCGTCGCCTCGGATCTTTGGGCCTGGTTCTCTCTGCCAGCGTCAGCGCCAGCCTCTTCACCTCCCCCCAGGCCGCCCATGCCGTGACTGTGGTTGTCGGCGGCACCACCTATGACCTCCAGCTCTATTCCGGCTCCTACAACAGCGACCCCTCCTTTTTCCAAACCACAGCCAACGGCGGTCGCATGCCCTGGTGGGGGAATGCCACCCTTGCCGAAGCGTTGGCGGCCCAGCTGGCCAATGGCCTCAGCCCCACCTACACCGATGGCGATCCTGTAGAGGGGCCCCTTTTTGCCACCTCCTTCGATGCCCAAAGCCTCGCTTCTGAAGTGGGCGCCTCCTTCTTCGACCTCTCCACCCTCGGCATCACCGATGTGGTCAGCACCGGGAGCTTCGATCGCTCCGCCAGCCTGGGGTATGCCGTAACGACCACCCCCGCCCCCGGGCCCCTGCCGATCCTCGGCCTTGCCGCCGGCCTTTCCACCGCCCGTCGCCTGCGTCGCCGCAGCCTCCGGCTTCCGCTCCACCCCCTCCGGCCCTGAAGCCCCCCAACGCCCCCCCTGCCGTCGCCGCACCGGCGGCCCGGCCTCTGCAGCTCGTGCTGATCGGCAGCTTTGGCGATGGCGGGGATCCTGTCCATCGCCTCCACCAGCCGGCCGCCGCCCTGGCCCAGCTGGAGGGCGTGGAGGTTCATGAGCTCCACCCCAGCGCCCGGGTGCGTGATGAGGTGGCCCTCGCCGCCGATCTGCTCGTGCTGGTGATGGGCATGGATCTGGAGCTGCTGCGGATCGCCCACCAGCGGCGCCTGCTCGGCCGGCCCACGGTGCTGGAGGTGAACGATTGGGTGCCGGGGGTGCAGTCGTTCAATCCGGTGAACGACAACTGGCGCGATCCCCGCGCCTGGGGGTTGCTCGTTGCGCTGATGGAGTGCTGCGATGCGGTGCAGGTGAGCTCTCCGGGCCTTCTGCGCCGACTGGCGCCCCTGGCGCGCCAGGTGCGGCTGGTGGGCAACCAGTTGCCTGCCGTGCCACCGCTGCAGAGCCGGCCCGCTGGCCCCCTACGGTTGGGCTGGGGCGGCTCCGCCGGCCACTACGACGACATCGCGGCTCTCGCCCCGGCGCTGATCCCCTGGTTGCAGCGCCACCGTCAGGTGCGGTTGGAGGTGATGGGTGACCCCATCTTTGGCCAACCCTTCGCTGGCCTGGAGGGCGGGCAATTCGTGGTTCATGCGGCCGGTTCGATGGCGCACTACCTGCGCTGGCTGGAGGGGCTGCACATCGGCTTGGCCCCCCTGTTGCCCAGCGATTACAACGACTGCCGCTCCGATGTGAAATTTCTGGAATACGCCTCCCGCGGCGTGGTGCCGGTGCTGCAGCGTTGCGCCACCTACTCCGGGGTGCGCCACGGCCACACCGGGCTTCTCTTCCGCGACCCCCGCGAGCTGCTCAGCCTCCTCGATGCTCTGGTGGCCGACCCCAATCAATTGCAGCGGTTGGCCTCCTGTGCCCACCACCATGTGAGCCGCCGTCGTCTGCTGGCGCACCATGCTCCGCGTCAGCTGGCCTTTTACCGCCAGCTGGTGGCCCAGGCCGCCGGGGAGCCGTCCGTGGTTCGCCCGCCCCAGCTGGAGCGCATCGCCGCTCTCTCGCTGCCGCTCCTGCGCCAGCGGCCGGGCTGGCGGCCGTTGGGCCCTCGCCACTGGCGACGGGATCTGGTGGGGCCGGCGGAGCGGGCCATGGAGGCCGGGCAGGCAGCCCTGCGAAGGCAGCAATGGCCCGAGGCCCTGGAGCTGTTTCGCCAGGCCAGCGCCGCCGATGCCAGCGATCCCCACGCCCTGGCCTTTCTCGGGGTGGTGCTGGAACGCTTGCAGCGACCGGCCATGGCCCAGCGGGCCTTTGAGCGGGCCGCCGCACTCGATCCCCTCTGTTGCCGTCCGCCGCGGGCCCTGGCGCGCCTGCACAGCCGCCGGGCCAACGAATGGGCCACCGCCGCCGCCGCCCTGCTTCCCAGCACCCATGCCTCCCACTCGGCTTCCCCCTCGGCTTCCCCCTCGGCCTCCCCCTCTACGGATGCGCCATGAGCCAACCCCTGCTGCTGGCTGCCGCCACCCGCTTGGATCCTGCGGCCTTCCGTCAACAGTCCCCCCTCGGTCGCTCCCTGGCCCTGCCCGTCCATGCCGGTGTGGTGCGCTGCCTTTGTTTTGAGAATCGCGCCCCCCTGGCCCACACCTTCAACCGCGGCCTGGCCGAAGCCGCCGATGACAGCTTGGTGGTGTTCTGCCGCGACGATCTCTGGCTGGGCGAGGCCCCGCTGGCGCCAGCGCTCCTCGAGGCCCTCGCCGATGCCGATCTGGTGGGCCGGATCCGCCACGGAGCCCCTGGGGCCCCCGCCGCCCTGCTCAATGGGGAGTTCCTGGCTGGCCGGGCGGCCGTGCTGCGCCGCACCGGCCTGACCTTTGATCCGCTGCTCCCCTTCCAGCTCTACGACCTCGATTTCTGCCGCAGCGCCGAGCAGGCCGGTCTGCGGCTGGGGGTGGGGCCCCTGGATCTGATCCTGGCCACTGGCGGCGACGCCATCCCCTCCACCTTGCGCGCCAGCCTGGTGCTGCTCGCCCAGAAGTGGGAGCCGCCCTCGCCTCCGCCCGCGGGGGAGCAGGCCGTGCGCCGTTCCTACGGCCTGGCGCGAGCCCACCAGCTCCTGGAGCAGTGGCCCGAAGCCCTGGCCGGCTACGACGCCGTGCTGGTTCTCGATCCCCACCACGGCCGGGCGCTGCAGCAGCGGGCCCTGGTTCTGCACCAGCTGGAGCGCAACGGCGAAGCCCTGGCCAGTCTCAACCAGGCCCTGGCCCTGGATCCAGCCAACGCCACCGCCCTGGCCAACCGCGCCACCCTGCTGGAGCACCTGGGCGATCCTGCCGGTAGTGAGGCGTCCCTGCGCCAAGCCCTGGCCCAGCGGCCCACGGACAGCGCCCTGGCCCATCGTCTCGCCAGCCTGCTGGTGGCGCAGCAGCGCCCGCTGGAGGCGGTGGAGGCCCTGCGGGCGGTGCTGCGTCTCGATCCCCACCACGAAGTCGCCCTGCTTCAGCTGGGGGCCCTGTTGATGGAGATGGAGCAGTTCGGCCTGGCCCGCTCCGCCTTCCGGCGCGTGCTCAGCCGCGACCCCAACCACGGCGTCGCCCTCTTCGGCCTCGGTCAGTGCCAGGAGGCGATGGCGGATCCCGAGGCGGCCCTCGCCACCTACACCCGCGGCCTGGAGCTCGCCCCCGACGACCTCAACCTGCTGTCGATGGTGGAGAGTGCGCGGCTGGGGCTCTGCCTCTGGGACGACCACGACGCCCGCATGGAGCACCTCCAGGTCCAGCTGCAGCAGCAGCTGGGTGCCCAGCGGGGGGTGTCGGTGGCGCTGCCGATGCGCCTGCTGGGTCTGCCCCTTCCCCTGGACCTGCCCCGCCAGGTGGGGGCCGTGCTGGCCCAGGAGGTGGAGAACGCAATGGCCCCGCTGAAGCTGGAGCCGGCTTCGCCCACCCCTCCGGCCGGGCGGCCCCTGCGGATCGGCTACCTCTCGGCCGATTTCCGCTGCCATGCCATGGGTGGTCTGATCCATGGCCTCTTTGCTCATCACGACCGCAGCCGCTGGCTGCCGGTGGGCTACATGCTTGCCTCCACCCGCGACCGCTACACCCGCAGCGTGGCCCAGGGCTGTGAGCGGCTGCGGGATGTGAGCGGTCTTGGCAGCGAGGCCCTGGCCCGCCGCATCCGCGACGACGGCATCGATGTGCTGGTGGATCTGATGGGCTACACCCACCAGGGTCGCCCCTCCGCCCTGGCCCTGCGGCCGGCTCCCTGGCAACTTCTCTACCTCGGCTATCCCGCCTCGATGGGGGCGCCGTTCATCGATGGCATCGTGGCCGATCGCTGGTTGATTCCGCCCGAGCTGGAGCACGGCTACAGCGAGCAGGTGCTGCGCTTACCCCACGCCTTCGTGTGCTCCCCGGTGCTGCCGGCCGATCCGGGGGAACCGCTGCCTCCCCCCCCCACCCGGGCCAGCCTCGGCCTCGACGCCGACCAGATGGTGTACGCCTGCTTCAACCGCAGCGTGAAGATCGATCCCCATCGCTTCACCCTCTGGATGGAGATCCTGCGGGCGGTACCGGGGAGCGTGCTGCTGCTGGTGGTGGAGCACCCCTCCAGCCAGGGGCGGCTGCGGCAGCGGGCCGATGCGCTGGGGGTCGAGGGCGGGCGGTTGGTGTTTGCTCCCCGTGCCCCGGCGGCCCAGTTCCCCGATCTCTGCCGCCTCGCCGATCTTTTTCTCGATACGCCCCACTACGGGGCCGGGGCCACCGGCGCCATGGGGCTCCAGGCCGGTCTGCCCCTGCTCACCTGTCCGGGAGAGTCATTTCTCTCGCGCATGGGCACCAGCCTCTGCGCTGCGGTGGCCATGGAGGATCTGATCTGCACGGATGCCGAGGCCTACCGGCACCAGGCCATCGCCCTGGGCCGCGACCGCGCCCAGCTCCTGGAGCGCCGGCTGCTGCTGCTGGATCCCGCCCGTCCGTTGCCCCTGTTCGACACCGCCTCCTGGGTGCGCCACTGGGAGGAGTTGCTGCTGGGGGTCGTGGGGGGGTAGGCGTTGTTGGGCACCAGGAGCTGGGGACCTGGCGCTGGTCCGGACTTGCCGTACAACGCATTAGGATCGATCCAACTGCCGTAGGACGTGTCTCGTGGATGTCACGACCGTCTCGCCCAAGTTCCAGGTCGTGATTCCCAAGCGGGTTCGCGAGCAGTTCGGCCTCAGCCCCGGGCAGACCCTTCAGGTGATCGCTTTGCCGGGGCGCATCGAGTTGGTGCCCACCCACACCGCGCTCGAGCTGCGCGGCTTCTTGCCGGGCAGCAACACCTTTCAGCGCGAGGCTGATCGCTTGTGAGCTCCCAGCGCGTTGTAGTTGATTCCTCGGGTTGGATCGAGGTGTTCACCAACGGCCGGCACGCTGAGAGCTATTTGGCCCTGATGGCTGACGAACGTACCCTCGTGGTCCCGGCGATCACCATCTTTGAAGTGTACAAGTGGGTTCTGCGAGAGCATGGAGAGGCTCAAGCCCTTCAGGCGGTTGCCGCCATGCAGCGCGCCCTGGTGGTGGATCTCGATAGCCGGCTGGCGCTGGCGGCAGCCCAGCTCAGTCATGCGTTGCGGCTGCCGATGGCAGACAGCATCATCCTGGCCACGGCCCGCGATCACCAGGCCAGGCTGCACACCATGGACAGCGATTTCCGCAACATCGCAGACGTCGAGTGGCTCGATGCCACGGCCTGATCCGATGAATGGCCCCACCGTTTCACCCCGCCTCAGCGCTCCAGCGGCGCCGGCGGAGTGGCCGCCTCCGCCAGCTCCCGCCATTCGGCCACCACGTAGGGGGGCACCGGCAGCTCCACGAATACGCCGCTGAGTTGCAGCCGCACCGGGCGATTCAATTGCAGGTCGGCGAGCAGGGGCGCGAGGTTGAACTCCGCTGCCGCCGCCCGGTTGTCGCCCGAGAGCTTGGGGCTGGAGAGGGTGATGTCGTCGAGCAGCCACTCGCGCCGGCCGGCCCGCACCACCAGGGGCGTGGGGTGGTCGATGCGCACCTGGCCCGGATAGCCCACGATGCGCAGCACCACCGGTGCCGCCGGTCCCGGCGGACCTTCGCGGTAGGCCCCCACCTGCCAGCGCTGGTAGTCGAGATCCCGCAGGCTTTCGAGGCTGCGCACCAGCCCCGTGCCCGTTTCCTGCGGACTCGCCTGGATCTGGGCCCAGGCTGGAGCGGCCAGCAGCAACACAGCCGACAGCACAAGAGTGCGCAGCAGCGCCGCGAGGGGGGCGACGCCAAGGTTCATGGCAGCGCCTCCGCGGCCCGCTCCGCCCCCGGGATCGGGCTCCAGTCGGTGTGGGTGGCCCACAGCGCCCAGATCGCCATCGCCCGCAGGTAGTGGCAGGCCCGGAAGGTGTGGGCGGCCGTGATCGCCTCCGGGGTGCGGAATTGCAGGCCCCCCTCATACACCTGGCCCACCACCGCTGAGCAGATCGCCAGCGCTGTTTTTGTTTCGCCCATCAGCCGGTAGTAGGCGGCCAGGCCGAAATTGATGCCCGTCCACACCTCCAGCGGGTGGGTGCCGTTGGGATCGAGCGGTGTGCCATCGCGCCGCAGGCCGTTCGCCACCCCCAGACGCCCGCCCTCCAACCCCTCGAAGCAGGCCTCGCGCACCGCCCGCAAGGTGGAGTGGGCCCGCTCCTCCGCCACCACCGGCGGTAGCCCCAGCAGCCGCGCGTAGAAATCGCCGCAGAGTTGGTCGGCCATCACCACCGGTGTGCCGCTCTCGGCGTCGATGCGGTAGTACTCGCCGTTCCAGAGCAGTTCGTCGAAATGGGCGCGGGAGCGCTCCAGCCAGTCGCTGAATTGCCGCTGTTCGTTGCTGGTGTCGAGCCCCAGCTCCAGCTGCAGCCGCTGCCCCATCGCCAGCGCCGCCTCCAGTGCCGCAATCCACAGGGCGCCGCAGTAGGCGCTCACCCCCTGCAGCGGCCAGTCGTCAAACGTCTGGTCCGGCGCACCGCCGTTGTCGGGCAGGCCGTCGTCGTTGGCATCGAACGTTTTCAGGTAGCGCAGGGCCGTCACCGCCGCCGGCCAGCAATCCGCCAGGAAGCGCAAATCCTCGCCGTTGGGGGCCAGGCGGAAGGTGCGCCACACCTGCAGCACAAAGTCGCTCGCCAGGTCTTTCCAGAGGTTGCAATCCTGATACGCCGTGTAGTTGGTGGCGTCGAAGGGTCGCTCGTTCGGCGCGCCCAGGTCGTGGGGGGTGGCGCCGGCCACCTTGCGGGCCGCCTCCACCCGGCCCCGGCCCTGGGTGAAATACCAGCCGATCGGCCGCGGGGTGGGGTCCGCGGCGGGGATGGCGCGGGCAAAGTCGCGCAGCACCGCCTTGTCGAGCTCCGGCCACAGCTGCAGCAGCCCAAAGGAGCCGTAGAGCCGCACATCCAGGCTTTCGTACCACGCGTAGTCGAGGCACTCCAGCACCCCGAAGCGGCCCACCGGATCCTCCGGACCCGCGGCGGTCCAGAGGCTGCCGCCGCTGGCCAGGTCGTAGAGCTCATTGAGCAGGGCCATGCGCAGCGGCTCGGGCAGATCGGCCCGCTCCAGCACCGGTTTCTGCCACGCCTCGATCGCCTCGCGCCAGCTGCGCCAGTCCCGCAGGGCTTCGGCGGCGATCGCGGCGGCGTTGTCGCCCTCGGCTCCGAAGAAATCGCTGTAGCGCCGCAGGGCGCGGGTGCCGGTGGCGAAGGCGGTGACCGGCAGGTCCCAGGCGATCACCACCGGCAGCTCCAGCTCGGCGCCGGGCTCCAGGCGGAAGCGCACCGCCATGGCCGCACTGGCCGGATCATCGGCGCCGCTGTGGCGGTCGTTGTCGCTCTCGGGGATCGACCCATCCCGCGCGAACGGTTCCCAGATCTCCGCCCCATCGCTGGCCGGGTTCCAGCGGCTGCAGCGGAACAGCTCCACCGGCTGCCCCAGCGCCCCCTCCTCCGGCACCGCCAGGCACCACTGCCCCTGGCCCTCCGCCAGCGGTTCGCTGCGCTCCCCCTCCAGCAGGATGCCCCGCAGCCCCGGCTCGTCGCAGCGGCGGTTGCGCTGCCCCTGACTGCGGCCGATGGCCGGCACGTAGTTGTGCTCCGGGCTGCCGTCGTCGCGGAAATGCACCGCAGCGGCGGGGTCGGTGTTGGTAAACCAGCCGCAGGTGTTGCGCCAGCTCAGCAGCAGCGACAGATCCAGCGGGGCGTTGGTGGGGTTGCGGAAGGTCCAGACGAACACCGCCACCGGGTAGCTGGTGCGCTGGTAATCCCCCGGCAGGATCGGGCTGAAGGCCTCGCAGCTCACCTCGGCGCTGTACACGCCCTCGTAGGCGAAGCGGTGCACGGGGTAGCGGGCCGCATAGGTGCCGCTGCGTTGCTCGCCGTCGCTGGCCGGGTACCAGCGCCAGGCGGCCAGGGGGGCGCCGCTGCCCGGTCGGCTGTCGTCCCGATCCGGGGCGGTGGCCAGGGCGTGGCTGCGGCTGCCCCCGGCCCCCCGCTCATGCAGGGCGAATTGACAGTCGGGGATCAGGCCGAACCAGTGCTCACCGCCGTCGAGATGCCAGAGGTTGACATGGCCGTCGGGACCGCGCCCCAGGCAGCCGGCGCCAAAGCCACCCAAGGGAGCGCCGTGCTGGGGGCCGTCGTCGAGGTTGCTGGCGTAGCGCACCGTGTAGGGGCGCTCCCAGCCCAGCCCGAAGGGCCGCTGCCAGCTGGCCGCCAGCTCGTTGTGCCGGCCGTGCGCCCCCGGGCGGCGGGGAAAGCGGGGCAGGCCCAGAGGTGGCATCGGCGCGGATAAGGCTGCCCCAGCTTGTCAGAAGCGGGGATCGCTCAGCCCGGAGCCCAGCTCCTGGTCCACCAGGGCGTCGAGGGTCACCGCCGAGCGCACCAGCGCCTGGTAGCGCAGCACCACCCGCCGGTTGCGCTCGATCCAGTTGCCCGGATCCCCGCCCGGCAGGCCGCTGCCCTCGCCCGCCAGCAGATCGAGGTCGCCCTGCAGGGCCACCAAGGCGAGCACCAGCTCATGGACGCGCTGGCGGCGGTCGCTCATGCCAGAACGGGGCACACGCCTCGGCATCATGGCCGCAACGGCGGGAGGTGGTCTGGCGGAGGCGCGGCTTGAGGTGATCGGCACCGATGCGGGGGGCATCGCCGCCCTGCCGCCTGCCGCCCAGGAGCGGCTGCGGGGGGCTGCCCTCGTGTGTGCCCCCCGGCGGCTGCTGGCGGAGCTGGCGCCCTGGTGGCAGGCCGAGCAGGCCGCCGGTCGCCTGGCCCCGGCCTGCCCCTGTCCCGCTGCCTTCGCCAGCGACGACCCCACCGCCCTGCTGGCCCACCTGCGGGAGGCCCTGGCCGAGGGGCAGGCGGCGGTGCTGCTGGCCAGCGGCGATCCCCTCTGGTTCGGGATCGGGCGGCTGCTGCTGCAGGCGTTTCCGGCCGAGCGCCTGCGCTTCCATCCCGCCCCCACCTCCCTGCAGCACGCCTTCGCCCGCCTTGGCCGCCCCTGGCAGGACGCCAGCTGGGTGAGCCTGCATGGCCGCGACCCGGAGGCCCTCAGTGCCGCCCTGGCCAAGCGCCCCGCCGCCCTGGCGGTGCTCACCGATCCGGGCCGCGGCGGGGCCGCCGAGGTGCGCCAGCTGCTGCGGGCCTCCGGGCTGGAGGCCGCCTATGGGTGCTGGCTGGCTGAGCGCCTGGGCCATCCGGCCGAGCGGCTGCTGCGGCTGGCGCCCGCCGATCCCCTGCCGGCCGACCTCGATCCCCTCCATCTGGTGCTGCTGATCGCCCAGCCCCCGCCGCCCCCCGATCCGGAGGCCCTGCCCCTGTTCGGCCTCGACGATGGGCTCTGGCTGCAGCACGCCGATCACCCCGGGCTGATGACCAAGCGCGAGCTGCGCATCCAGCTGCTGGCCGATCTGCAGCTCCCCGCCCGCGGCGTGCTGTGGGATCTGGGCGCCGGCGTCGGCTCGATCGGCCTGGAGGCGTTGCGGCTGCGGCCCTCCCTGCAGCTCTGGGCGCTGGAGCGCCGCCCCGGGGCCCGGGCCCTGATCGAGGCGAATGCCGCCCGGCTGGGGGTGCGGCCCGCCGGGGTGGTGGAGGGTGCGGCTCCCCAGCGGCTGGTGGATCTGCCCGATCCCGATCGGGTGCTGCTCGGCGGCGGCGGCCGCGACCGGGCGGCGATGTTGGCGGCGGTGCTGGAGCGGTTGCGGCCGGGGGGCCGGGTGGTGATCCCCCTGGCCACCGTGGAGGCGCTGGCGGAGTTGCGGCCCCTGCTGCAGGAGCGGGGGCTGGTGGTGTCGGTGAGTCAGCACCAGAGCTGGCGTGGCGCCCCCCTGGCGGAGGGCACCCGCCTGGCGCCCCTCAATCCGGTGCTGGTGCTCTGCGGTGGCCGGAGTTGAGCGGTGGCGCCGCTGGGGCGGGAGGTGGAGGCAGCGCTTCGATCGGCGCCGGGCTGCCCACCGCCAGACCCAAGCGCGCCGCTTCGCCGGCGGCCACTTCCACCACCCCGTCCACCGGCTCCTCGGGCCCGTAGCTGCGGCAGGGCAGGCGCGGGCAGGGGGTGGCGGCTTCGATCGCCACCACCCGGCCGTCGCGCACGAACAGCATGTCCAGCGGTTCGGGGGTGCGGTGCATCCAGAAGCGGGCCGGCACCGGCGGATCGAAGCGGAACCACATCCCCCGCAGGGGCGGCAGGCGGGGGCGCAGCTGCAGGCCCCAGCCGTATTGCCGATCCCCCTGGGGCACCTCCAGGCCGAGGCAGGGGGCGGAGCCGCTGGGGCCGAGGCACCAGCGCGCCGTCACGGGCAGCACCATCGGCGGGCCGCTGGCTGGGGCGGTGACGTCCGCAGCCGTGCGCCCGGACGCCGGGCTTCCCCCCACCACCAAGGCCCCGAGCGCAACAACGAACGCCAGAATGGGCGGCTGCAGGCGAGGGCGTGCCATCAGCTAGGGGCAACGGGCGGCCAGCGCTCCGCCAGGCAGTAGCCCTGGCCCCGCACGGTGTGGATCAACCTCCGGCCGCCGTGCTGCTCAAGCTTCTGACGCAAGTAGCGCACGTACACCTCAATCACGTTGCTGGCGGCGCTACTGCCCCCATCGCTCCAGATCGTGGTCAGGATCCGCTCCCGGCTCACCACTTCGCCGGGGTGACGCAAGAGCAGCAGAAGCAGCTGGTATTCGCGTTCGGTCAGGGGCAGGTCGTGGCTGCCGCGGCGGGCCTGGCGCCGCAGGGGGTCGAGCCGCAGATCCCCCAGGCGCAATTCAGGAGCGGGGGCGGGAATCGCTGGGGCCGGACTGCCCCCCGGGCCGGTGCGTCGGTCGGCCAGGCGCAGGTGCAGGCGCAGGCGGGTGAGCAGGTCGCTGGGGGGGCGGTCGGGGAGCCAGAAGTCGTCGGCGCCGCTGGCCAGGCAGCGGGCCCGCTCGTCGATGGAATCCGCGCGCAGCCCCAGCAGGATCGGCACCGCCCCCCAGCGCTGCCGCAGCCCGGGCAGGCTGCCTTCACCGCCGGGGGCCAACACCACGGCCGCGGGGCCCGCCGCGCCGCCGTCCTCAGCGGTTTCGCGGCCCTCCTCGGCCAGGGGCTGGTAGCCGGAGAGTGCCATGCGGGGCCCCAGGCTGGCGGCCTCCTGGCCCAGCAGCAGCACCCGGGCCCCCCGCCCGTCGCTGGTCCCCCCGTCGCTG
>JBKDOZ010000033.1:0-10163 GCA_046342735.1 Synechococcaceae cyanobacterium | reverse complement strand
TAAACGCTGGGTAGCCATGTGCGGAGCGGATAACCGCTGAAAGCATCTAAGTGGGAAGCCCACCTCAAGATGAGTGTTCCCATGGCATAAGCCAGTAAGGTCACGGGAAGAACACCCGTTGATAGGCTCTACGTGGAAGCGTGGCAACACGTGAAGCGGAGGAGTACTAATAGACCGAGGGCTTGACCATCACATGGTTCTAAGTCTGCCGTTTCGCGAGAATTCGAGAGAAACGAAGCAATGAGTTTTTTCCAGAGGAGAGCCAGCGGATGTTGGACAGCAAGACCGGAAAGCAAAAGCTGGAAGGCGAAAGCTGAAAAGCAGATGTTGACTCTCTAACCTATGCAGTTCTCAGGGATCACCTGAGGCCAAAAGAAGAAGAGGAGAGCCTCTGCCGAAAGGGTAGGCTTTCTATCCTGGTGTCCATGGCGCTGTGGTCCCACCCCGATCCATCTCGAACTCGGGCGTGAAACGCAGCAGCGGCGACGATAGTTGGGGGGTAGCCCCCTGCGAAAACAGCTCGATGCCAGGTAAAACTTTTTACTTCAAGAGGGGAGAAGTATTTCTCCCCTCTTGCGAAGAAAGCCACCGAGAGGTGGCTTTTTTTGTGTCTGTTCTCAGCTCTCGATCTGAGATCTGCAGGACCAGCCCTCGGGACGATCCAAGGGCATGGGAGGGAGTGGCTGGTTTCTTGTACAGACGTGGATGATCAGTGGGATGGCTCCGAGAGGGGAGGGATCTGGCTTGGTATACGACTTGACTTGACATGACTTGACATGACTTGTCATGTTTTGGTCTCGGTTCCTATCTTTTGGTAGTTGCCCCGTCAGTCGCTTTGATATGAAGGTGGGGTTTGGTTTGCTGCTTTTTTTCGTCGCACATGCTTCCCTGGATGCTTGCTTTCCTTACCTTGGGATCTGTCGTTTTGATGGCTCCTGCTCTGGGTTGCCATCTGTTCGAGGTGTTCGATGAGAGGCCCCAGCCTGCCTGGGATCGCTGGCTGAGTCCGTTTGAAATGCGCCTCCTGCGCTGGATCGGAGACACCGGTCGCAGCAGTGATTCGCTTTTTGGCTACCTGATTCCGCTGTTGATCTGCAATGCGCTTTTTGCTGCGGTTGCTCTGCTGGTCCTTCTCTGGCAACCTCCCTGGTTGAACCCCTTGGGCTTCGGAGGATTGCGTTGGGATCTGGCCCTTCACACCACTATTTCCTTTCTCACGAATACCGATCAGCAGCACCTCGTGCCAGAGCAGGCTTTGGGAAACCTGGCCCAGCTGGGAGCGCTGCAGTTTCTGATGTTCGTGTCCTCCGCCACGGGCTTGGCTGTGGGTTTTGCCGTGCTGCGAGGTTTCAGTGGCAGGCCATTGGGCAATGTTTACCGCGACATCCTTCGGGCGCTGACGAGGGTGCTGATCCCCTCCTCGCTACTCCTTGCGCTCCTTTTGCTGGTGTGTGGTGTGCCCATGACCCTGGCCTCTCCCCTTGAGATCACTACCCTTGATGGTGGCAAGCAGATCCTCCCTGTCGGCCCGATCGCTTTGTTTGAAGCGATCAAGCAGTTGGGAGAGAATGGCGGTGGATTTCTGGGGGCTAACTCCGCACATCCCTATGAAAACCCCACTCTCCTGACCAACTTGGTGAGCACTTGGGCGATGTTGATCATTCCTTTGGCAACCATCGATGCCTTGGGTCGCTTCGTTCATTGCCGCCGCCAGAGCAGCATGCTGTTGGCTCTGGTCTTCACCTTGCTTGTTCTTGGCTCCCTGACGTCCATGGCGGCCGAGCAGGCCGGGAATCCTCTTCTCTCCAGCTGGGTCAGTGGCGCCAACCTTCAGGGCAAAGAGATCAGGTTCGGGGCGCCCCTCAGCGGATTATGGGCCGCTGTCACCACTGGCACGATGACCGGTGCGGTGAACGGATCGATGGATGCCGCCATGCCGCTAACCCTGCTCATCGCTTTGTCCAACCTTTTTCTGCAGGTGATTGTGGGTGGGCAGGGTACGGGCGTTGCCTATTTGTTGGTATTCGTTCTATTGGCGGTGTTCCTCACTGGCTTGATGGTCGGACGTACCCCTGAATTCCTCGGCCGCAAGGTAGAGAAACCCCAGATCGTCTTGGCAAGCCTGATCTTGCTTATCCATCCAATCTTCGTGCTGATTCCAGCAGCGCTTACACTGGCGGGTGGGCATACGCTGGCGGGCATCAGCAATCCCGGCCCGCACGGAATCAGCCAGGTGGTTTACGAGTACGCCTCTGCTGCCTCTAACAACGGCAGTGGTCTGGCCGGTCTGGCGAACAACAGCCTCTGGTGGAATCTCACCACCAGCGTCAGCCTGCTGGCAGGCCGTTACCTTCCGATCGCCTCTCTATTGGCCCTGGCCGATGGCTTCCGTCGTAAACCGTTCCTCGAGCCCAGTCCGGGCACCCTGCGCACAGACACCGCCCTGTTCACCGTCGTTACTGGGGTCGTGCTGGTGATCCTCGGGGCTCTTACCTTTTTCCCTGTGCTGGCCCTTGGGCCCATCGCGGAAACGCTCACCCTGGTTTCCTGAGACCAATGACCAGCCCAACCCGTGTGTTCTTCCCCCGCATGCCGCGGGGCCCTCGCCAAGAGAGGCGCTACACCGAGCGGCCCCGCCAACAAGGACTCGTGCAGCGGGCCATGGTGGAGTCGATTCGCAAGCTCGATCCACGCTTGGCGGTTGCCAATCCGGTGATGTTCGTGGTCTGGTGTAGCACCGTGCTTTGCCTGCTCCTCACCCTGTATCCCCGCCTTGTCGATGCCCAGGCGGCTGCCAGGGAACGGGGCTTCAACGGATTGATCAGCCTCACCCTGCTCGCCACCCTGCTGTTCGCCAATTTCGCTGAGGCCCTGGCGGAGGGCCGGGGCAAGGCCCAGGCCGATGCCTTGCGTCGAACGCAGGCCCGTACACAAGCCCGCCGCCAGCTTTCGGATGGCTCGATCGAGCTGGTTGACTCCTCGAACCTACATCGCGGCGATCTGGTGCAAGTCCAGGCCGGCGATCTCATCCCCGCCGATGCTGAGGTAGTCAGCGGCGTGGCCTCAGTCGATGAATCGGCGATTACCGGTGAATCGGCTCCGGTGCTCAAGGAGGCTGGCTCTGATGTGGCGGGTTCCGTCACGGGAGGTACTCGCATCCTTTCCGATCAGCTCACCCTGCGGATCAGTGCCGATCCAGGCAAGGGCTTCATCGATCGCATGATCGCCCTGGTGGAGGGAGCCGAGCGCAGCAAAACACCCAACGAGATCGCCCTCACTGTTCTGTTGGCTGTGCTCACCCAGGTGTTCCTGATCGCAGTGGCCACCCTTTCGCCGGTGGCCGGCTACCTGGGTCAGGCCCCCTCGGTGGTGACCCTGGTGTCACTGTTGGTGGCTCTGATCCCGACCACCATTGGCGGCCTGCTCAGCGCCATCGGCATTGCCGGCATGGATCGGGTGGCCCAGTTCAACGTGATCGCCACCTCCGGCCGAGCGGTGGAAGCCTGTGGTGACGTCAACACCCTCGTGCTCGACAAAACCGGCACCATCACCTTGGGCAACCGTCTGGCGGAGGAATTCCTGCCCTTGGGCGGCCACAGCATTACGGAGCTGGCCCAGGCTGCTTTGGGAGCGAGTTGCTTCGATCAGACCCCAGAGGGACGCTCGATTGTGCGTTTGGCAGAAAGACTGGGCGCTGTTCTGTCCTTTGATCCCGATCAGGCAAGTGGCATTGAGTTTTCGGCCCGTACCCGTATGAGTGGATCTGATGCTCCCGAAGCAAGGGAATTTCGCAAGGGTGCGGTGGATGCCGTTAAGGGCTTTGTTCGTTCGCGTGGCGGAGTGGTTCCCGCTGAACTCGATGGATGCTTTGAGCAAGTATCACACCTAGGTGGTACCCCCCTGGCGGTGTGCTGTGGCGCTGAAGTGTTTGGGGTCATCTATCTCAAGGACATCATCAAACCTGGAATCCGTGAGCGTTTCGAGCAGCTGCGACGCATGGGTATCCGCACGGTGATGCTCACCGGCGACAATCCAATCACCGCCGGTGTGATCGCACGTGAAGCCGGGGTCGATGATTTCATCGCCGAGGCCACGCCTGAGGACAAGATCGCGGTGATTCAGCAGGAGCAGAGGCTGGGCAAACTGGTGGCCATGACCGGCGACGGCTCTAACGATGCCCCAGCCCTGGCCCAGGCCAATGTGGGCGTTGCGATGAACTCCGGAACTCAGGCCGCCAAGGAGGCTGCCAATATGGTCGACCTCGACAGCGATCCCACCAAACTGATCGACATCGTGACGATTGGCAAGCAGCTGCTGATCACCCGCGGTGCGCTTACCACCTTCTCCATCGCCAACGACATCGCCAAATACTTCGCGATTCTGCCGGCTTTGTTTGCTGGTGCAGGCCTTCAGTCGCTCAATGTGATGCGACTCTCCTCCCCCCAATCAGCGATTCTTTCGGCGATGGTGTTCAACGCTCTGATCATCCCTGCTTTGGTGCCGTTGGCCTTGACGGGGGTGAAGTTTCGGCCATTGAGCGCCGATCAGCTCCTGCGCCGCAATTTGTTTGTCTTTGGCCTCGGTGGTGTTGTTGCCCCATTTGTAGGGATCAAGGTGATCGATCTCGCCCTCGGCGCTCTCCATCTCGTCTGATTCCCCTGAACCCTCCCATGTCGCAATCTCTGCTCCTTCGTTTCTGGCTGCTCCTGCTTCTCGTGGTGGGCACCATCGTGCTGGCTCCCCTCTTTCGGGGTGGGCAGCCACCCCTGCAGAGCCATGCCCTCGCCCTGCTGCTCAGTGCCACCCTCTCCCTCTCTCTTTACCTGTTCGCCGTGATCGTCCAGCCGGAGAAATTCTGATGTCGTTTCCAGCCCAACTGCTTCGAGGCTTGCGCGCCACCGTGGTGCTCTGGTTGCTCACGGTGGTGGTGATCACCCTGCCCTTGCTCGGCCTGGCCCATCTCATGGCCCCCGAAGCGGCCAGCGGCAACCTCATCCGCCGCGATGGTCAGGTGGTGGGCTCACTCCTGATCGGCCAAAGCTTCCGATCCGGGCGCTACCTGCAGGGTCGCCCCGCCGGCTCCCCCCACCTGGCGCCCAGCAATCCGGCGCTGCGCGCTCGGGTAGCCGCCGCCGCCAGCGCTTGGCAGCAGCAAGGAATTGACAATCCGGCCGCCGACCTGTTGCTGGATTCGGGCTCTGGCGTTGATCCCCACATCAGCCTGGCGGCGGCGCTCCAGCAGCTGCCACGCTTGGCCCGTGAAAGGCAATTGCCGATGGCGACACTGGAGCAGCTCCTGGCCAAGAACCAGGAGGGGCCCAGCAGCCTGCAGGCGATTGAGCCGGTGGTGAATGTGCTCACCTTCAATCTCGCGCTCGATGCGCTGGGCGGTGCGGTCCCGAGCCAGGACCCAACAACCTTGAGCCGTCCATGATCCGCTCCACCCACCGCCGCGGCCGCCATAAGGTGTTCATCGGCATGGCGCCGGGGGTGGGGAAGACCTGTCGCATGCTCCAGGAAGGCAAGGAGGCGCTGCGGGAGGGGATTGATGTGGTGGTAGGTCTGCTGGAAACCCACGGCCGGCAGGACACCGCCCGAGAGGCCCAGGGACTGGAGCAGATCCCCCGCAAGCGCATCCAATACCAAGGTGTGGAACTCGAGGAGATGGATGTGGGGGCGGTGCTCGCCCGCCATCCGCAGCTGGTGCTCGTTGACGAGTTGGCCCACACCAACGTTCCCGGTAGCGAACGGGACAAACGCTGGCAGGACGTTGAGATGCTGCTGATCTCCGGGCTCGATGTCTACTCGACCCTCAACATCCAGCACCTGGAAAGCCTCAACGACTTGGTGGCAGAACTCACCGGCGTGGTGGTGCGCGAGCGCATCCCCAACCGTGTGCTGGAGCTTGCCGATGAGGTGGTGCTCGTTGATGTGACGCCGGAAACCCTTCAGGAGAGGCTGCGGGAGGGGAAGGTCTACGCCCCCGAAAAGGTGGGCCAGGCACTCGCCAACTTCTTCCAGCGGCGCCATCTGGTGGCCCTGCGGGAATTGTCGCTGCGGGAGGTGGCCGACCGGGTGGAAAACGATGTCCTTTCCCCGCTGACACCGCTGCGCGAGAGGGTGATGGTTTGTCTGGCGAACTATCACACCAGCAAGCGGTTGTTGCGCCGCGCCGCCCGCCTCGCGGCCGCCATGGATGCCCCCCTCTTAGCCCTGACCGTGCAGGATCCTCACCGGTTCCTCAGTCGCCCGGAAGCGTTGATCCAGGAGGAATGCCGCCAGCTCTGCGAGGACGTCGGCGGCACGTTTCTGCGCGAGGAGAGCGCCGAGATCCTGCCGACCATCGCCCGGGTGGCCCAGGAGCGGCGCATCACCCAGATCGTTCTGGGGCAGACCATGCGCTCACGCCTCAAGGCCCTGTTTCGACGGCCCCTCTCTGAGCGACTCCAGCACCAACTCCGCGGCCTCAGCATCGACCTGCACCTGATTTCCGAGGGGTTATCGCCGCAGACTGCGGGCGATGGCGGCAGCTGATGCCGCAGCTGATGCCCGCGAAAATTCCCATCGGCGTGGTGTGGGCCACCTGGCTTCTGATCCTGCTGCTGGAGTTGGCCACGCCCCCCGCGGTCGTGTTCGGCATCCTCTACGTCGTGCCGTTGCTGTTCGGGGCGTCGCAGCGGACGCCCGCCCAGGCCTGGCGGTTTCTGCTGATCTGCTGCGCCTTCACACTGCTCAATCTGCTGGTGCCCTTGCCGGTGCATCAGAACCTGGCCGAGGTGCTGATTGACCGGCTGTTGGTCTGTCTCTCTCTTGTGGTTACCACCACGCTTCTGATCAACAACCAAGGCCTGCAGGAGAAGCGCATCGCCCAGGATGTGGAGATCGCCCAGGCCCAGCTGCGCGGCGATGTGATCGCCACCCTCGCCCACGACCTGAAGACCCCGTTGCTGGGAACCATCGCCTCCCTCCCCCTGCTGGAGGGCGGTGCGGTCGTGGAGGCCATCCGCAGCAGTCAGGAGCGTTGTCTGCGGCTGATTGACGATCTGCTCCAGGTGTTCCGCGCCGAACAGGAGGGTTTGCCCTTGCGGTTGCAGCCATGTGATTTGCTGACCATTGCCCAGGAGGCCCTGCGCACGGTGGAGCCGATCGCCCAACAACGGCAGATCTCCCTGGTGTTGCGTCAGGAACCATCCGGCCGGATGGCGCTGCAGGCGGACCCCAAGCTGCTGCAACGGCTGCTCGAGAATCTGCTGCTCAATGCTCTGCACCACAGCCTGCGGGGCCAGCGGGTGTGGCTGCAACTGAGTCGCCAGGACTCCTGGTGGCTGATCGATGTGTGTGATGGCGGCCGCGGGTTTGCGGAGGAGGATCTGCCGAGGCTGTTTCATCGTTTTGCCCCAAGTGGTCACGGCTCTTCCGGCGCTGGACTCGGCCTTTACCTCTGCCGGCTGATCAGCGAAGCCCATGGCGGCACGATTACAGCCAGCAACAGCCCTGAAGGCGGTGCCAGGGTTGTGGTGCGGTTGCCACCGCCACCGCCACCGCCACTGCCACCGCCGAGATAGCCGTGAACCTGCTGCTCATCGAGGACGACCAGGCCTATCAACTGGCGATGGCGAGTCATCTGCAGCGGCTGCCGGGCGTGGCGCAGGTGCGGGTGGCTGGTGATGGTGAGCATGGCCTGGAGCTGCTGCAGGGCCAGGGTGCGGATCTGGTGCTGCTCGATCTGTTTCTGCCCGGGATGGGGGGCCTGGCCACCTGCCGCCACATCACGGCCACCACGGCCATCCCGGTGCTGATCCTCACCAGCCAGGACGACCCGCAATGGGTTCGGCGGATCTGGCAGGCCGGCGCCAGGGGCTACCTGCACAAGCAACGGGCTTTTGCGTTGGTGGCGTTGGCCCTGCCGTCCCTGTTGGCGGGGGCCAGCTGGTGGGATCCTTCAGCTACGGCCACCCTGCAGGGGGCCGATTCGGCGCCGTGTGCCGAGGCCCAACCGCAGCGAATGCTGCTGAAGGAACTCACCCCTCGTGAACGTGAGGTCCTGGCCTGTCTGGCGGAGGGGGAGAACAACCGATCCATCAGCCAGCGGCTGGGGATCGGCGAGGGCACCGTGCGCAGCCATGTGCACGTGCTGCTACAGAAACTGCAGGTGCGCAACCGCACCCAGGCGGCATTGATCTGGTTGGCGGCTGGGGAGAAGGTCGGGTGAGCTGCAGGAGCCAGGGGTGGCTGCGATCTGTTGGCGTCGTTTCCCTTGTGCCCGGCCACGCTGGATGCTTTGCTGAGCGGATCCGTTACGCGCTAAGAAGCCCTGGGTGTTGAGGCACGGGTTGGTTCGAGTTTGGTGGCGACCGTTTTGGGGGGCCTATGCACTCTGGCTTCGGGCGGATTGCATTGATCTCAGCGCTGCATTCGCTTATCACACGTTGCAGTCGTTTTTCCCGGCGCTGTTGATCGCGCTGGCCATCGCCTCGCGTGTATTGGGGAATGATCGGGAGTTGGTGGAGAGATTATTGGAACTCGTGGGGCGGGTTCTGCCTGCCTCTGGGGTGGAGATGTTTGCGGCGACCCTACAGCGGTTCACCAGCCAGGGCTCCGGGGCAGGCGTTTTGGGACTTCTGCTTCTTTGTCTCAGCGCCAGCAACATTTATCTCACGCTGCAACGGGGCGCGGATCGCATCTGGTGGAATCGTCCTTTCGGTTTCCAGGATCTTCCTTGGAGGCAGCTGGTGCGGCGCTATCTATTGCTGCGGTTGAAAAGCCTTGGTCTTCTCTTGTTGCTTGTCTTGGTGATTGGCCTTGATCAGTTGATCAGCAATCTGCGTCTGTTTGGCTCCAGTCATTTGCGTGGCTGGGTCATCGCCACCCTTCCCCACGGCATTCAGGGCGTAGGCAGCGTATCGGCTGGCGCGGATCTTGCCCTCTCCCTCCTGCTCTCTTTCTCCACCAGCCTTCTCTTCCTTTGGCTGTTGCCCTCCAGGCGAATCTCCTGGCGTCCCCTCATCCCAGGGGCCTTGCTGCTCAGCGTTTCGCTCACCCTCTTGAATTTGCTGTTGGCTCGCGCTCTGCTGCTGCTCGGGGTTCGTTTCCAGGCCTATGGCGTGGTGGGGGGGGTTCTCGTTCTCACCCTCTGGATCTGGCTTGTTGGTGTTCTTCTGTACTACGCCCAATGCCTGAGCCTGGTCTTATCCCGTCGCTCCCTGGGGGGGCGAGCCACACTCCATCCCCCCGAGCTGAACCCAGGTAGGGGGTGAGGATGGAGGATGTCTACCGTGTGCGTCCGTGGCTCCCCTTACCCCCTCTGTGCGCTCCGTTCCTGGCGCTCTGGTTCTGGCCTGCACCGCCATCGGGGCGTTGGTCCTCTCGGGCGTTGTCGTCCTGGCCCTGGCTCCGGTGTTGATCGGTGTCCTCGCCGTTGGGGTGTGGCTCGGCGCCAGCCTTCTGTTGGCCTGGATCGGCATTGAGGCGATGGCGGCGCTGGAGCGTTGGATGGAAAACGACCGCCGTTTCCAGCGCTGATGAATCGCCCCATCCCCTGGCCCTGGCTGTTGCTGGCTCTGGTGCTGCTCCTGCCCAGTCCCGCCGGTCGCTTCCTCCTCGACCTGGTGGGCGGGTTGACGCTCACGCTCCTGCTGCTTCCCCTGCTGGCTGGCGTCGCCGGCCTGATCGGTTGGCAGATCCTGCGTCAACGCCTGCGCACCTGCCCGAGTTGTGGGGCCGTGAGTTTCGGAGCGTCGGCCTGTCCGGCCTGCGGTGCCGCCGCGGATCTTGAGGTGCGCTCGTCTGGATGGGGGCGTGACCCTGGGCCGATCGACCCACGGACCGCAACGATCACCATCGAGGCTGTGGATGTGCCTTCCGGCCGGTCATCACCCGGCGCCGCAGCCGATTCCCCCGGCGCCAGCGCCGATTCCCCGGGAGCTGGATCCGAAGGGGGCTAGCCAACCGGGGGGCACTAGCCAAAGGGGTGTATCGACACCCTCCACGGTTTCGCTGTCGCCCGCTTTATTCGTAAGCCCGATCGGCGCTGCTGTTCGCCAGTTCGCGCAACCGCCGCTCCCGCAGGTGCAGAAACAGTGGGGCCCCAAACGCGAAGGCAACGGTCACGCAGCTCAGCAGGACCCAGGGCAGGCCCCGCATCCGTAGGCGGCGGCTCTCGC
>JBKDOZ010000032.1:0-4644 GCA_046342735.1 Synechococcaceae cyanobacterium | reverse complement strand
CCGCGAGCACTGCGTCGCCGGCATGGAGGCCGATGAGGCCCGGCTCACGAACCTGCTGGAGCGCAGCCTGATGCTGGTCACCGCCCTCACCCCGGCGATCGGCTACGACCGCGCCTGCGCCATCGCCCGCCACGCCCACCGGGAAGGGCTCAGCCTGCGGGAGGCCGCCCTCACCTTCGGGGAGGTGGATGCTGACACCCTCGATCGCTGCCTGAACCCCGAGCGGATGGTGTGAACCAGCGCCAGGGTTGGCGCCAGCCTCAGGGTTCGTAAAGGCCGGCCCCCACGATCAGCGTCTCCCCGTCGGGGGTCTGCACCCGCTGCACGTAGGTGGTCTTGCGCACGGGTGTGCGCGAACCGTTGGGCCGCGGCCAGAGGTAGGTGGTCCAGCCCGACCCCTGCCGCAGGGCCAGATCGATCATTTCCTGGACCATCGGCCGGCCCTCCTGATCCCGCAGCCCCAGGATGTTGCGGCCCTCCACCTCGGCGAAGGCGGGGTTCACCAGCTCCACCCCTTGGGGGGTGTCCACAAACACGTAGGTCTCGTGGAACCAGAAGCGGCCGCGGCGGTCCCGCAGCTGCGGGACGGCCGCCCGCCCCTGGGAACGCAGCAACGCGGCGGCGGCCTCCACCTCCTGCACCACAAAGGCCTTCTCGATCGGGCTTTCGTAGAGGCCACTGCCCACCAGATAGGTGCGCCCCGAGGGGGCGGTGACGCGCATCACGTAGCTCGACTTCCACACCGGCCGCCGGTCCTGGCGGTTGGTGCGGCGCCACTGGTAATGCACCCAGCCGCGGCCGGCGGGCGAGCTGGCCTGCTCCACCAACATCCGGCCCACCGCCCGGCCGGTGAGGTCCTGCATCTCGAGCTGGTTGCCGCTTTCGTGCTCGATATCGGGCGGATAGACATAGCGATTGCCCTCCAGATCCCACACGAACAGGTAGCGATCCCCCTCCAGCCAGGGGCCGCCGGGGCGGCGGAAATCATCGAAGCTGGCCTCTCCGCGGGAGGCGATCTCCGCGGCGGCTTTCTCGACAAAGCGCACCAGCGAAGCGGTTTCGGCGTAGGCGTAGGTCGGGGGTGCGGGCTTAGCGGCCGCAGCGGGCGGCACGGGCGCGGCCGTCAGGGGGGCCCAGGCTCCCGTCAGCAGCAGGGCGCCCACCAGCGCGGCAGCGGAACGGCGGGGGCGGGAGCGCCCAGGACCCGAGGTGGCCAAGCACGGCCGCGGGATCAGAAGCCAGGGCACGGAACCGGGACAGGCGGACGCCAAAGCATGCCACGCGAGGCCGTTCGAAGCTCAGAGGGTGTGGGAGCGCCAGGGGCCGCCCACGGACAGGGGCTCCAGCACCACCTGGGGCCGGGGCGCGGTCCGCGGCACGTGGGGGGCCCGCAGCTGGAGCGTTCCCCCCCGAGGAGGTACCAGCAGCGAGCGCGCCCCGCCCGCCGGCACCGTCAGGGTGGGGGGCACTTCGCCACCACTGGCGTGAGCGCCACCGCTGGCGCCGACACCACCACGGAGCGCAACGGTCACCACCACCGCTTCGGCAGCGGGGTTGAGCACCGCCACGGGCAGGGGGTGATCCGCGGGCACCGCCAGCTCCGCGCCCTCCCCCTCCATCTCCCGCCCCCGATCCCGCACGCTCTCCCAAGGGTCCCCGGCCCCGCGGCGCAACTGGGCGCAGGCGCGACCCGGCGAGGCCAGCTGGCGCAACAGGGCGGCCGCCTCCGGCCCCAGCCGCTCCGGATCCACCTGCAGCGAGACCCGCACCGACGCCAGGGCGGGGCCGCCGGGCTCGGGCATCAGGCAGACGAACGGGCGGCGGCTGCGCTCCTCCACCACCTGCAGCCGCTGCCCCTCCGCATCAAAGAGCTCCAGGCGGTGCAGGGCCTCCACCGACTCACCGCTGAGCGCCGCCAACGTGTTCTCGGAGATGTAGCGGCAGCCGGCCAGGTCGCCGCGGTACAGCATCCGCACCGCCCCAACCCCCACCGGCGCCCCCCCCGAGGCCGCGTCCCCCCGCCGCGCCCCACCCCCGCCAGGGCGCAGCGAGCGCACCAGGCGCCCCAGCAAGCTCACAGCAGATTGGCCGCCAACTCGGCCAGCTCGGAGCGCTCGCCCCGCATCAAAGTGACGTGGCCGGCGAGGGTTTGGCCCTTGAAGCGCTCCACCAGCCAGGTGAGGCCATTGCTCTCGGCATCCACATAGGGATTATCGATCTGATAGGGATCACCGGTGAGCACGATCTTCGTGCCTTCCCCCACCCTCGTCACGATCGTTTTCACCTCATGGGGCGTGAGGTTCTGGGCCTCATCCCACACCATGTACTGGCGGGGAATCGAGCGGCCACGGATGTAGCTGATCGCCTCCACCTCCAGCAATCCCATGCCCTTGAGATCGCTCCAGCTGTTGCGCGGCGGCCGCTGACCGCCGCGGCCTTGATGACCCTCCTCACTGGCCCCGAGCAGATAGTCGAGGTTGTCGATGATCGGCTGCATCCAGGGGCCCATCTTCTCCTCCAGATCGCCGGGCAGATAGCCGATGTCCTTGCCGAGGGGAATCACCGGCCGGGTCACCAGCAGCCGGTCGTAGAGGCGTTCATCGGCCACCTGGTTGAGGCCGGCGGCCAGGGCCAGCAACGTTTTGCCGGTGCCCGCCTTGCCCACCAGCGTGATCAGCGCCACCTCCGGATCCAGCAACAAATCAAGCGCGAAGGTCTGCTCGCGGTTGCGGGGGTGGATGCGGCCGAGGCGGGCGCGGGGGGCGCGCTGCAGGGGCCTCAGGCTGGCGCTGCGGCCGTCGTAGCGGGCCAGGAGCGTGTGGTTCGGCTGCGTGCGGTTCACCAGCGTCACCCCCTCGTTCGCCTGCAGGCCCGCCGCCCCGCCGGTGCCCTCCGGCAGCTCGCTGGCGGGCAATCCCCCCTCGTCCTTGACCCGGTCCATCTGCTCGGCGCTCACCCAGGCTTCGCAGAAGCCCGGATAGAGATCGGCGATGTCCACCTTGTCGGTGGTGTAGTCCTGCGCCGTCAGGCCAACGGCATCCGCCTTGATGCGCAGGTTGGTGTCTTTGGTAACGAGCACCACCGGGGTGTGGGCCCCCATCACCTCCTGCAGCCGCTGCTCCAGCGCCACCGCCAGGATGTTGTTGTCGCCGTTGCCCCCCCGCAGCTCCGGGGGCAGCTGGCTGAGGGTCTCGCTGCGGCAGAACACCACCTTGAGGGTGCCGCCGCTGGCCGGGTCGATCACCACCCCATCGGCGAGATTGCCGTGGGTGCGCAGCTCATCGAGCAACCGCGACACCTGACGGGCGTTGCGGCCCTTCTCGGAGGGATCGCGCTTGAAGCGATCGATCTCCTCGACCACCTCGATCGGCACCACCACCTGGTTGTCCTGGAAGCGCAACAGCGCTTGGGGGTCATGGAGCAGGACGTTGGTATCGAGTACGAAGGTCTTGCGCATGCCAGTGGCCGGGCCGGGGCGTGGCAAGGACCCTAGGGCCTCTGGGCACCTACGCTCCGGCCGTCCGCGATCCATCCGCTACTCGAGTGCCGCCCGCCGTTTCCTGTCTGCTCGTTCTTTTGCTGCTGGCCGGCCTCGGCCTGCTGGTGCTCGAGCTGCGTCATCGCCTCCGCCCCGCCTCCCCCCTGCAGTTGATTCCCGGCCCTTTCCAGGTGCGCCGGCGCTCCCAGGGGCTGGAGGTGAGCGGCGAGATCACGATCCGCAACCCCCATCCGCGCATGGAGGTGTTCGTGCCGGAACTGCGGGTGGAGCCGGTGCTGCTGGGCCGCGCCGATGTCACCGAGGTGACCGCCACCGTGCGCATCACCCCTCTCCACCCCGACGAGGAGGCCCGCCCCGACGGCTACTGGGCCGCCTACATCGTCAAGGGGCGCAAGAGCACGGCCGCCCAGCTGCGCCTCAACCTGATGGGCCCGGCCGGCGTTGACCTCGAATCGCTCCTCGACACCCTCTGGATTGATCTGCACTGGGTCAACTACGGACCCTTCGGCCGCCTCTGGCGCCGCAACGGCATCCTGGTGCCACTGCAAAAGCCCGAACCGGTGCCCGCCGCGGCCGCCACCTGGCGGGAGGGAGAGAACTGCCGCGTGCTGCCGGTGCGCACCCACCTGCTCGGCGTGCTCGACGACCCGCAGGAGGTGCTCGAGCGCTACACCGGCGCCCTGATCCAGAGCGGCGACGTGCTCACCATCGGCGAAACCCCGCTGGCGGTGATGCAGGGGCGCTATCTGCACCCGGCCACGCTCGAACCCTCGCTGCTGGCCCGGCAGCTGTGCCGGGTGTTTCACCCCACCAGCAGCCTGGCCACCGCCTGCGGCCTGCAAACCCTGATCGATATCGTCGGCCCGGCCCGCGTTCTCTGCGCCTGGCTGGCGGGCAGCGCCATGAAGCTGGTGGGCATCCGCGGCGGCTTTTACCGCCTGGCCGGTGAGCAGGCCCGCCTGATCGACGACGTCACCGGCAGCACCCCGCCCTACGACCAGCCCCTGGTGCTCGGCCCCGAGCAGCCCGAGGCGTTCTGCAACCGCATGGCCACCGCCCTCGGCGTCGCCATCGCCGTGGTGGACGTGAACGACCTGGGGCGGGTGAAGGTGCTGGCCGCCAGCCGCGGCTGCGACGAGGCGCTG